>JALHNX010000079.1 GCA_022843305.1 Pyrinomonadaceae bacterium
ATTCGCTTTCCGACAGCAAACAGCGCAAAATCCTCTGCAGACGGTTTTTGTTGACGAGCGCGAGCAGATGCCGGTTTTTCTGTCCCCGTTCCTGAAGACAGGAAATTTCGTCGGTCAGATCCGAGCGGTTTTTCAAAAACCATTCCGTCCGCCGACGGAAATCGGGCAAATTATCGAGCCAGTCGTGTTCGAGCGTTTCGACCGCGAAAAGCGGAATCAGCCCGACCATCGAACGGATTTTGATCGGAATGTTCCGCTCGTCCGGCAGATGCAGAACGTCGTAATAAAATCCGTCGCGTTCGCTCCAGAGTTCGGTGTTTTCATCGCCGACATTGTTCATCGCGTCGGAAATATAAACGAAATGCTCGAAAAATTTGCTCGCCACATCTTCGTAAACCTTATCCGTTTTGGCTAATTCCAACGCGATTCCGAGCATGTTCAGACAAAACATCGCCATCCACGAAGTTCCGTCCGATTGTTCCAAAACGCCGCCCGAAGGCAGTTTCGAGCTGCGGTCGAAAACGCCGATGTTGTCGAGCCCCAAAAATCCGCCCTCGAAAACATTGTTGCCTTCTTCGTCCTTGCGGTTCACCCACCACGTAAAATTGAGCAGTAATTTATGAAAAACTCTTTCCAGAAACGCGCGGTCGGGGCGTCCGGTGCGCTTTGCTTCGATGCGGTAAACCCTGAGCGCCGCCCACGCGTGAACCGGCGGATTGACGTCGCCGAAAGCCCATTCGTAAGCGGGAATCTGCCCGTTCGGATGCATATACCATTCGCGCAGAAGCAGAAGCAGCTGTCGCTTGGCAAATTCCGAATCCACGAGCGCGAGCGCGATGCAGTGAAACGCGAGATCCCACGCCGCGTACCACGGATATTCCCATTTGTCGGGCATCGATACGACATCGTCGTTGTAAAGATGAAGCCAAGCCGCGTTTCTGCCCGCCAATCTTTCCTTCGGCGGCGCACCGAATTCCGGGTCGCCTTCGAGCCATTCTTTGACGACATATTGATAAAACTGCTTTGCCCAGAGCATTCCCGCGAGAGATTGCCGCATCACGTTCTTTTCGTCGGCATTTAAATTATCGGGAATGATCCCGGCATAAAATTCGTCCGATTCGGCAATTCGCTGACGGAAAACCGCTTTGCAGTCTTCGATAAACTCGTCGTGCGAAGCAAATCCGCGCGCCGCCGAATCCGATTTTTGCAAACGCAGATAGATTTCTTCCGTACCTTTCGGCGGAATCATCAAAACGTATTGCGCCGCCGCTTTGGTGCCGGTTTGTTTCGGATTAACGGCTTGAAAATTTTTATTGACGACAAAATCGTTGATACCGTCTTTCGCAAACGGCGATTTGTTTTCGTCGCCGTAAAGTTTTTTAAAATTCGTTTCGTTTTCGCAAAAAAGCAATTGCGACGAGCCTTCGCAGATCAACCGGTAATCGCCCGAATCTTCGTCGCGCAAATCAATCACCGAAAGATTTTCCGCGCCGGTTTCGCCTTTTTGCATCAGCGGTTTCGCGGCGTTCGGAAACCACGACCATTTATTGCGAAACCAGACGGTCGGCAAAAGATAAAGCGGCGCGGATTCGTCGGCGCGATTTGTCGCCGTGATTTTTATGCAAATATCTTCCGCCGAGGCTTTTGCGTATTCGACGAAACAATCGAAATATTTGTCTTCGTTAAAAACGCCCGTGTCAACCAGTTCGAATTCGGGCTGCGACTTATCGCGGCGCAGATTTACCAGCTTGAGCAGTTGATACGGAAATTCGGCTTGCGGGTATTTGTAGAGATATTTCATGTAGGAATGCGTCGGCGTATTGTCGAGATAAAAATAATATTCTTTAACGTCTTCGCCGTGATTGCCCTCGTTTCCCGTCAGTCCGTAAAGCCTTTCCTTTAACATCGGGTCACGACCATTCCATAAAGAAACGGCGAAACAGATATTTTGTTTGCGGTCGCAAATTCCGGCAATGCCGTCCTCGTTCCAGCGGTAGGCTTTTAAGTGCGACTGTTCGAACGGAAAATAATCCCACGCCGCGCCGTCGCGTGAATAATCTTCGCGCACCGTTCCCCACGAGCGTTCCGAAACATACGGTCCCCAAAGTTTCCAGTCAATCTCGCGCCGGTTTGCCGAATCGAGCCGCCGCGCTTCCGCCTTTAAAGTGTTTTCGGACATATTTTTCCTCAAAGTCGTTTTAAAACTCAGACAAAATCCGCATTTTTTTACCGTTTACATTTTTTATTCTACATTTAATTGCCAAAAATTTCGGTTTTATCGCTTCCGATAAAATGCAAAATGCCGAATGTTACACATAAAATTAATCTTTTCTTATAATAAAGCAGATTAATTAATCAAAAAATATAGACGCGGACGCTTTTTTCTGCTAAATTTCAAATTATTGAAGTAGTTTTTCCTGATTAGTATAGATCCCCTGTAAAATTTTAAGATTTGTTGCTGAAAAAGAGCTTCGATTAGACGTTTTATTTTCGTAATCGCGCAATGAGTAGCAATTCGATTCTTTCCAAAGCCGGCTTAAAGCCGAAAAATGTCTCTGTTTTCGGAGCAAAGGCGAAACTGCATTCAAATCAGACGCGGGCAAATTCCGCCGAAATTATCAAACTTGTCGGACAGAAGCTCGCCGAAGGATATTCAGCCGAAGCCGAACGAATCTTGCGCGAAGCAATCGAAAACCGCAAGCACGCGCCCGACGATTTAGCCAACCTGAAACGCCTGCTTGCCTACACGCTCGAAACGCTCGGGCGCTATAAGGAATCAATCGAGATAATCGGGCTTTACGAAACGGAAGAAAACCTTGCGGGTCTCGAACTCGAAACCCGGATAAAAGTCATCACGCAGCTGGCAATTTGCCACAATAATCTTTCCGATTATCCGAAAGCCGTAACGCTTCTTAAACAAAATCTGCAACGCGCGAAAGAAGCGGAATTAACCCAGCTTTTCGGACGAATTCATATTGCGCTGTCGCGTGTTTACCGAAAATTGAACGAACATCCGATTGCTCGTGACCACGCCGAAAAAGCGCTCAACAATTTCCGCGAAAACGGCAAATGGCGCGGAATGGCGGAAAGTTATCAGGCGATTGCGACTTCTTTCTATACGGAAGGAAACAGCGAAAAATCGCTCGAATATTTTGAGCTGGCGATCAAGATTGTCGGCGAACGCGGTGCGCCGTTTCTGCTCGGGAAACTTTATTCCGATATGTCGGGCGCGTATTGTCTGCTTCGACGACCGCAGGACGGCATTGCGTGTCTAGAAAAATCGATCAAATTCTTTGACCAAACCGAACATCGTCTGAATTCCGTGATTGCCTACAACAATCTCGGAATGAACCTGATGCTTTTGGGCGATTGGAACCGCGCCGAAGAAATGATGAAACGCGCGCTCGACATCGCGGTCGAAGCCAATCACGCGCACGTCGCGGGAATTCTCGATTCTTTGGGCGAGCTGAAACTTTTGCGCGGCGAACTCCAAGAATCGCAAAATCTGCTCGAACAAGCCGTAAAGTTCGCCGAAGAACGCAAAAAGGAATTTTACGCGATTCAGGCGATGCGAAACTTGTCGCGCTGCTATCTGGCGCAGGGCAAAACGCCCGCAGCCATCGAAAAAGCGCAGGAAACCATCGAACTTTGCAAAACCATCGGCGAAAAACAAATGATCAATGCCGCCGGTTTGATTCTGGCGGAAAGCTATTTGCAGGAAAGCAGATTCAAGGAATGCGAATTTAAATTGCAAAAAATCGAGGAAAGCGACCTTTCGGCGGACTTTTTCATTCTCGGAAACATTCAGCGGATTTACGGATCGCTCGCCAAAGACCGCGACGGCGACGCGGAAACCGCCGCTTACCATTTCAATCGCGGTCTGACGATTTTTGAAACCGCCGACGACATTTACCACATCGCGCTGATTCGTTATCTTTTAGGCACGACCTTAGCAGAAAATGAACCCGAAAAAGCAACCAAACACCTGATTTCCGCCAGCGAAATTTTCCGCAAACTAGGCATCGAAAACCTTTACCATTCGGCGGAAGAGGCAATTAAAAAGTTAAAAACCGGCAACGAAGTAAACAGGAAAACAAACGTTTCGGCTGGTTCGCAGCTTTCGATGTTGCGGCTCGCCGAAGCAACCGCCTCGCGCGAACTTCTGTTCCGCGAACTCGTCGCCGTTCTTCAGCAGGAAAGTAAAGCGCGAAAAATTATCGTCGCCGAGATCAACGATCAGCGGCGGTTTTACCCGTTCATCGCGCACGGCTACACGCCGAGCGAAAGTATGGAACTGGTTTCCGAAATTGACGAAGCGCAGGTTAAAAACAATCTGGATGATTTTGCCAAAGCGAAAAATCTGAGCGTTTTTCCGCTTCGCGCACCGAACGCAAGCCCTGCAATGTTAATAGTTTTTCCGCGTTCGGGCGCGAGCTTGAGCGACGGCGGTTCGATTCAGCCGATGCTGCGGGTTGTTTCGCTCGGAATGGACGTTTGCGCCCTGCGCGACAAGGACAAAGTTCAGCAAGTCGAACACGAATCGAGTCCTTTCACGTCAAACAGTTTGATGCCCGGATTTATTCATTCTTCGCCGGCGATGACTTCGCTCGTCGAAGAGGTTTATAAAATTCGTTCGTCCGATGTTACGGTTCTCGTAACGGGCGAATCGGGAACGGGCAAAGAATTGGTTTCACGCGCGATTCACGCCGTTTCAAACCGCAAAGACCGCATTTTTATTCCGTTTAACTGCACGGCTGTGCCGAAGGAACTCGCCGAAGGACATCTTTTCGGTTATCGCAAAGGCGCGTTCACGGGCGCGGTCAACGATTCCCAAGGAATGATTCGCGCCGCGCACAGCGGAACGCTTTTTCTCGATGAGGTCGGCGATTTGCCGCTCGATGTTCAGCCGAAACTTTTAAGATTTTTGCAGGAAGGCGAAGTTCAGCCGATTGGCGAGAAAAACCCGATCAAGGTTGACGTGCGCGTGATTGCCGCAACCAATATGCCGCTTGAGGAAAAAGTTGCTAACGGCAGTTTCCGCGAAGATTTGTATTATCGCCTGAACGTCATTCGCCTGCGCGTTCCGCCGCTGCGCGAACGCCGCTCGGAAATTCCGCCGATTATCAATTATTACATCAATCATTATTCGTCGCGCTTCGGCAAACGCGGCATCACGATCACGCCGCAAACGATTGATTTGCTGATGGTTTGCGAATGGGAAGGCAACGTGCGCCAGCTCTGCAACGAAATTCAGCGCGTCGTCGCTCGCGCCATTGACGGCGAAGTTATCACGCCCGAACATCTTTCACTCGACCTGAAACGCAATGCCACGCCGATTTCGGCGTTTGAAGAAAGCGGAAACGTCCGACCGATCACGAATTCGGGAAGTTTCGGCGGCTACACGATCGGAATGCAGGGCGCGACGCTCGAATCCGCCGTCTCGGAACTCGAAACGCAGATGATCGTAGATTCGCTGCGCCGTCATGATTGGAACATCTCAAGAGTTGCGCGAGAATTAGGCTTAACGCGGCGCGGACTTTATCTGAAACTGGCGCGTTACGGCATCGAAAAATCCGCGTAAGATTCCAGATTTCAGATTGGAATTTGGAATTTGGAATTTGGAATTACAAATAAAAACGCTGATTCCCATCAAAATATAAAAAACCATCGCAACTTCGCCGTCGCCGAGATTGTAATGCACCAAACCGCTCATGAAAAAGCCGATCATTCCGCCGAAACAGCCGAGAACAATGCCGCGTTGGATTGCGGATTGCGGATTGCGAATTGCGGATTTTTCTTCAATTTGGAATTTGGAATCTGAAATCCGCAATCCCGAATAACGCCAAAGCGTTCGCGCATAAATTCCTAAAATCGTCAGCCAAATAATCAGCGCGGGTAGACCGCGTTCGACCAGTAACTGCAAAGGCGTAGAATGAAAATGCCCCATCGGAAGCCTGCCGTCGTCAAAAAGATGCCACTCACGAGCATATCTTTTTATCGAATCCATCCCGACACCGACCGTAAAATTGCGGGCGCTCGAAGTCCAAAGATCAAAGCCTTCGCGGTAAACCGTCTGCCGCCACGTCGTCGAATTATCCTTTGCGTCGAAAAATCCGACGCGGCGCGACGATTGAAGATAAAGCAGACCGACAATCGCCAACGGCACGATCAACACTGCCAGAGTCAGAATAATTTTGCGGTTGCCATTGAGCAAAACGATCACGGCGGCGGAAATCAAAAACGCCAGCTGTGAAGCGCGTGTAACCGTTAAAAGCAGAGCTAAAGCCATCAGCACGAGGCAAACTGTCAGAACCGCCTGCGGTAGCGGGCGGGTAAAAATCCTCTTCGGCTTATCAGTTTCGGAAACTAACCCGCCCGCTACCGCAGGCGGTTCTGACTTTGAAAATACCGCGACAAAAATTCCGAAAGTCAGCGAAATAATCATCTGCAAAACTTCGGCAAAGGTTGTGAAATGACCGTAAAAACCGGCGGCGCGCCAATCGCGGTTGCGCGTCCACCGTCCGATTCCCAAAGATTCTTCCGCCCGCTCGGATTGCTTGATTCGTTCGCGCGGAATTTCGACGGGCGTGTAAGAATCGGCGCGATAGATTAAAGCCTTAAAGCGCGGCTCGTTCGGATTTTCAAAGATTCGGCGGCGCATTTCTTCGAGCGAATGAACCTTTTTGCCGTCAATCTGCAAAATCGCGTCGCCTTCCTGCAAACCGATCTGCTCGAACGCGCTGCCGCGAAAATCGTAAATCTGCACGCCGCGCCCGATCATTCGTTCGACCGGCATCCACAGAACAGCGAACATCGTCGAAAAAATCAGCGCGAAGACTAAAAATTTGGCGGCGCGGACGGTTTTCAGATTGTGATAGACGAAATAAAAAATCAGGAAAAGCGAAACGCCGCGCAGCTTGTCGAGCGAAATATCGGGCGCGTAGGAAAAAACGGATGAAACAACGCTCCACAGGAAAAAAGCGAGCAGCGCGTAATGAATCGCCGTCAATTTAAATACGGGACGCGGTTTGAAAAAGAAACGAACGAACGACGCGAGCATTCCGATGAGCCACGCCGATTGTGTTACGGCAATCGAATGCGGCGCGAATAAGATCATTATCGTCAGAAAAATAAACGCCGTGCGTTCGAGCCATAAAACCGCGCTCGATTCGGTTGTGAGATCGTTCAGTTCGTCAATTTTTCCGAAGATTTGCGTAAATTTCATTAATCGTGTGTCCGCTGCAAGTTTATTTTTGCTAAACTTTCGATATGTTGCAACAGGACTTGAGTTTAACCGCCGAAATAAAACTTTATTACGACGTTTTCATTCCCGAAAATGCGCCGCAAAACGCGCCGCTTTTGCTTGCCGTTCACGGTTATGGAGCGCATAAACGCTATATGATGCGCGAGGCGCAGATGGTTGCGCCCGACGGTTTCGTGATTGCTTCGATTCAAGCGCCGCATCAGCATTTTCGCAAGACGGACGACAGTTATCGAATCGGTTTCGGCTGGTTGACCGACTTTAAATCGGAAGATTCCGTCGCGCTTCATCATAATTTCGTGCTTGAAGTAATCGAAAAACTCGCTAATGAACAAGTAATTGACGCGAACCGAGTTTATCTTTACGGATTCTCGCAGGCGTGTGCGCTGAATTTTCGCTTTGCTTTTACCTATCCCGAAAAAATGCGCGGCGTTGTCGGCATCTGCGGCGGAATTCCGGGCGATCTGGAAACAAATCCGCGTTATTCGCCGACCAATGCCGAAACGTTTTATCTCTACAATGACGACGACGAGTTTTACCCGCTCGAAAAATACGAAGCGTTTGCCGCGAAGCTCAATGCATATCTGCCGAATTTCGAATCGAAACTTTACGGGTCGAAACACGAGATAATCCAACCGATGCGCGACGATATAAAAGCCTGGCTCAAAGAAAAAGCGGAAAGCCCCGAAAGACTTTCCGCTTTAGAACAAAAAACGCTTTAGCGCACTATTTGCCGTAACGATAGGTTGTAAACTGCGAATCCATACGCGCGTCCTGTCCGCCGGTAAACTGGAACATACAGGAGTCGTCCGTATAATCCATAAAATTCGTGATCGGGTCTAAGCCGGCTTTGGTGCGGCACGAATCGCGTCCGTTCGGACATCCGTAAGCCGGACTTTTTTCCGCCGCCGTGTCGCTGACATAATCGCCGTTGCCGTTGCAGCCGCCCTGAAACGTGTGATACAAGCCCATCCAGTGTCCGACTTCGTGCGTTGCCGTGTCGCCGAGGTTATACGGTGCCGCGCTTCCGCCCGGAACCGAGCTGTGGAGAATAACGACGCCGTCTTTGATCGGCGAACTAGTGTAGCTCGACGGGAAAGTCGCGTAACCCAGAATGCCGTTCGAAGGATTGCACGAATAGATGTTCAAATCGTCTGCCGATCCCTGACGAAGCGCGGTCTTCATCGCCGTTTCGTACGAACCGTAACAACCGTTATACCAGTTCGCGTTGGTCGTGCGGGTCGTCACAATCCGGTTAAACGACCAGCCCCAACCGGCGAAAGCATTATTCAGCACATTCATCTGGTCAGTGATCATCTGGTCGGTAATATTGCCGTTTGAAACGCTCGTGCCTTGGTTGATAACGTGAAAATAGACGTTAATGACTCCGCCCGTCACATTTTCCGTATTATCGCCGTTTTTCTCCATTTCGCCGCGCCGCATCAGAAAATCCTCTTCCGCCGCCGCGATTCTCTCGGGATTGTGGTCGGTTCCGCAAAGCCGGTCGCTTTTTGAAATAACGGGTTGTTTTATTTCTAACCGCTCATCGCTCTGCGCGCGAAGCTGCGCGTCGGTGGTCGAATAACGAATTACCAGAAAAGCCGCGGCAACCGCAAAAACGACTGCCAAAACCGCTAAATATCGAAATTTATTCATTGTCGGTAAAATCTCCTTGGAATTTTTTTAATTTTTAGAAAAACGAATATTTATTAGGATTTCCGACTGAGAAGGGGGTGCATTTAAGATAACTTTATTTTAAGCTATACGTCAACCGATTTTATGACAAAAACTACCTTTTATTATCAAAACAAACCAAAAATGCAGAAAGACGCGCAAAATAAGTATATAAATTCTTATCTTTGCGCGTGTTTCTGCATTTTTGCGTGATTTAGAGATATTTTTTACGTTTCTCAAACGAATAGGATTTTACCGCTAGAAGAACTGCCGTCAAATAACCGCCAACAACCGAAAGAGCCATCAGAAAAGGCATAAATTCGCCGCTCCTGAAAATTCCCTCTTGAAGCATTATCGAAGCCCAATACAAACACGGCAAAAGCAGAATCGAATTATAAACGGCGGTCGCAATCCATAGAGCGGAAAAATGGTCTTCGCCGAGTTTGCCGCGTGAATGCTTGTAATAACCGACCAATAAAACAACGCCGACGATAAAAAATCCGTAAACCAGCAAGGTGAATCCGCTGAAAACAAGAGTTGCCAAGAATGCGCCGAAACCGGCGGGAATCAGCAAAACATAATCGGCAATCTCGAATGCACGGGCGACCTTTTGTGAATATGTTCTTTCCATCATCTTTTCTCCTTTTGAAACCTTTTTTGATTTCGCTAAACAAAATCACAAGGTTTGTGCCAATTATATAAACGCGTAAAATAGGCGGTTTTGCAGAGTTTCAGTTAAATTATACTTTGCAAATTGCCGAAAGCCGAAATATTTTTTCGCATTTCGAGATTTTTCCGGCAACGCCTTTTAAACTCTTTTCATCCGAAGGCGCGTAACAGCAATTTTACTCTCCTCGAAAGAACTTAAAAATAAAAATTAGGGGGAATTTTTAAAATGAAGAAGTTCATTGCGTCATTTATTATGATGTCATTGATGGCGATCGCTCTGCCTTTGACGGCAGACGCGCAAAGAACCTGTAATATGCGTAAACGCACAAATGTTTCGCGCAATTATTCACGCAACGTTTCGCGTAATTATTCGCGCAACGTTTCGCGCAATTACCGGACACGAAACTACAACCGCAGTTATCAAACACGCGGCTACACATACAAAAGACCGAGCTTTTACCGGCGGCATCGCAACGCTGTTAATATCGGGATTGCGACGGGCGGCGGTGCGCTGCTCGGCGGACTTATGGGCGGAAGAAAAGGCGCGGGACTCGGCGCGTTAATCGGTCTCGGCAGCGGTGCGCTTTACACCTACAAACTGAACAAGAAAAAACGCCGCTACTAAATTTTCGGCAATTTTCGAATCCTAAAAGCCGTGAGATTTTCATAATCTTGCGGCTTTTTCCGTTGGAGATTTCCGTTATACGATATAGCTCATTTAAAACCGATATAGTATTTTACAGCGTCATTCAATGATTGTTTATTTCCGCACAAGTGTTGAAATAGTTACGTTTTACCTTTGTGGCACGGTCTTTGTAACTATACAGGGCAGATGAAGAATAAAAATATTCTTCAAATATATATAAGGGAGAAACAAAGCAATGAAAAAAATTTTAGCAACATTCGTAATGATGGCAATGATGGCAATTATGATTCCTTTCGCCGCGACGACGGCAAATGCGCAGCGACGCAGTTACAAAAAACCGAACGTCTATCAAAAACACCGCAACGCGATTAACATCGGTATCGGAACAGCGGCAGGCGCGATTCTCGGCGGACTGATCGGCGGTAAAAAAGGCGCATTGATCGGCGCAGGCGCAGGCGCAGGCGGTTCGGCACTTTACACCTACAAGCTGAACCCGAAAACGAAAAAATATTACCGCGTTCGCCGCTACTAATCGGTAAATCAGATTGTCCTCACCACTCACAAAAGCCTTGATGAATTTCATCAAGGCTTTTTTTATTTAATCTGTTATTTAAATCCAATAACAATCTGTTCCAATTTCGTTTTCTACATTTCGGCAAATTTCACTAACGATTGTTTCGGCTTTTTCTTCATCTATCTCACAATTTTCAAAAAAAAATTGAATTCCGGGGTTTTGATTCGTAGATCATTCCGCGCCAAGCGACTAAATTTGACCGACCTTTTTTATCTAAACGCGCTCATCGCGCCCAAAATCCCAAAAAAGAAAATCAGCCCGTAGATACAAATAATAATAAGCGTTAAAATTCCGCTGAAACGCCAAAAGGATTTCTGACTTTCAAGCGCGTTTTCCATTGCGGAATCGCCGCCGCCCCGCAGAAGATCCTGAATAGATGAAGCGTATTGATGCAGAAAATATGCCGGAAAAAGATACACTCCGCCCATTACAAAGTAAATAATTCCGACTAGCGGACCGAAACCATAACCTCTCATCCCCGACGACGACGACATAAACAGCATCAAAAAGCCGCCCAAAAATATCAAGCCGGCGAAGATAAACATAACAACGGAAATCAATCTTACCCAGGGTTTGGTTGCCCGTAAATGCTCAACCATCAAAGGCGTCACCGGGACGTTTGCCAAAGGGTCTGTCTGATTATGATAGGGACTCAGATTATATTCTTGACTCATAATTTTTTCTCCTGATTTTTTTTAATTAGTCATGCAAATTAGTTTAGTGGAAACTCGGAATAGAGGAGAGATGATAACTGATAACTGATAGATTTTATCTTTAATCTCTCATCTATTATCTATTATCTGTTCCGAATCAAAACTTTTAATAAAGGTGAACCGTTACTTAATACAACTTTTGTTCAACAAATAATAGCCGAATATGAGCTGATTATTCAACTTTTTTTTGCGAGATTTAGTTTTAAAATAAAAACGGGAATTATTGTCAATCTAAAAAACTCGGGCGGCAGTCGCAATTTCGGACTTTTCAGTCGAAAATAACCATCGGTCTGAATAATTGAGAATAGGGCAACACACGGATTGGCGATATTTGTGCTGACGGCGCGTAAAATTCACCCAAGCTCATAAAAGCATCCGTGATGATAATTATTTGCGGGCTTTCTAAAATCCAACCCGGCTTCGTCAATTATGAAACGGTTCGTAACCGAAAAAACCTTTGTATCAGTTATAACCTTCAATGTCGGTGAAATCTTCGTAGATCATTCCGCGCCGGTCGCGTTTGGCTTTGGTCGCGGCTTCGAATCCGCCTTCCTCGTTACGCGAGATTTTGTTTTGCGCGTATAAGCCTTCCAAAACGAATTCACACGCCGCCACGAGTTTTGCTTTTTCGTTTCTCGTAAATTCGAGCGGCACGAGCGTTGATTCGATAAGTTCGGGAACGCTTTCGAGCAAATAAACGCATTCTTCGGCGGAAGCCGTTTCGCTTAAAAGAATTTTGTTGCCCTCGTCGAACCATTGAACGGTCGGCGCAAAATCAATGCCGAGGAAAAATCCTTCAAAAACGACTCCGCAAGCGCGTTTGATTAAATCTTTCGCCAGTCGTGTCGCGCCGATCTGTTCGCCTTCGTATTCGAGTTCCATCTTGCCCGTCATCGAAGGCAGCGCGGCGTATATGTCCGAAATTCGCGGCACGATTTCCGATTCATTCGTTATCAAAGCGCGGCGTTCGGCGTTCGATATCGCCGATTCGAGAGCCGTGATCGGAAATCTTTGCGAAACGCCCGAACGCTTGTCAATTCTTTGGTCGTCGCGCGCTTCAAACGCGATCTGCTCGATGGTTTCGGCGATAAAATCGGGGATTTCGACCTTAAAACCTTCCAAATCTTCGCGCTCGACCCACGCTTCCTGTTTAGTGATCGAAGCTCCCAGACCAATATCTTTCGGATAATGCGTCTGAATTTCCGAGCCGATTCTGTCTTTCAAAGGCGTGATGATTTTCCCGCGCGCCGTGTAATCTTCGGGATTTGCCGAAAAAACGAGCATTACGTCAAGCGGCAGACGCACCGGATAACCTTTGATCTGCACGTCGCCTTCCTGCATGATGTTAAAGAGCCCGACCTGAATTTTCCCGGCGAGATCGGGCAATTCGTTGATCGCGAAAATCCCGCGATTCGCGCGCGGCAGCAAGCCGAAATGAATCGTCAGTTCATCGCTTAATAAATGTCCGCCTTTCGCCGCTTTGATCGGGTCAACGTCGCCAATAATGTCGGCAATCGTTACATCGGGCGTGGCGAGCTTTTCGACAAAACGATTATCGCGTTTGACCCAATCAATCTTCGTTTCGTCGCCGTGAAAATCAACCTGATGCCGCCCGTAAGCCGACAGCGGCGCAAACGGATTATCGTTAATTTCCGAACCCGCGATAATCGGCATTTCTTCGTCCAACAATTCGGTCAACTGCCTGATAATACGGCTTTTCGCCTGTCCGCGAGTTCCCAGAAGGATGAGATTATGCTTCGACAAAATCGCGTTGATGAGCTGCGGAATAACCGATTCTTCATAACCCAGAATCCCCTGAAAAAGTTTTTCGCCCGACTTGAGTTTTTTTATCAAATTCGTCCGCATTTCGTCTTTCACCGAACGCGATTGATAACCGCTTGTTTTGAGTTCGCCTAATGTTGCTGCTTTGTTCATATAGTTTGATTTTAGATTTCAAATCTCAAATTTCAAACCTCAAACCGCTAAAGAAATTTTAATTTCAAATCTTAGATCTCAAATCTCAAATTTTTAACAGCTAATCAACCGCTCCTTTGGCGATTTCGTTCGTCGAGTTCACTGTTTAATCTTTCTTCCAACTCCTTTCGATACCGCCGCATTTCCGCGTCGAATTCTTCGAGGTCTTTTCGCCGCCGGTAAATTTTGCGTTCTTTTTCCGTCAGAAATTTCGCGCCTTTGATGTCGGTATTTTTCAACGATTCGAGCCAGCCGCTGAGCTGTTTGGAAATGCTTTCGGCGCGTAAATTGAGATTTGAAATTTCAGATTTAAGATCATTAAAGCGTTTCACACGTTCGCACAAACAAAGCATCGAACGCGATTCGCCTGCCGAACCTTTGGCGATGTATAGAAAATAGATCAGTTCCGAAGTCGTTCCGCGTTCAAAACCTTCGGCGATATTGTTTGAAATAGACAGCGCGGCGCGTTCGAGCTGATTTTTCGTATCGCCAAGTCCGCGAAACAGTCCATTATTTTATTCGGTGAATTCAAAAACTTTCAGAGCAAATTCGATTGCCGCTTGCCAAACGGGCAATTCTTCAAACCGTGTATATTTCATAAATTTCAAATCTCAGATTTCAAATTTAAAATCTCAAATCAAATTCCTTTTAAAGACAAATTATTTATTAGATAGTTTGATTATATCCCAAATCTCAAATTTGAGATTTGAAATTTATGCCTTACTCAAATCTTTTCCCCGACCAGATAAACGACCGGTTCTTGGCTCACGACACGCGCCGAATGATACGTTCCGGCGGGCATAAAATCGCGGTCGCCGGCTTCTAAAACGAATGTGCCGACGCGTTCAATCATCAATTCCAACGCGCCCGAGATTATCCAGTGCGTCTGGTCTTCCAAATGCTTGTGATTGACATAGACGGCTTCGGGCATATCGCACCATTGAAAAACGCGGTAACCTTCCGAAACCAAAATATGCCGCAGCATCGCCGAATTCGGCGGCTGCAACTGTGTCCATCGCTCGATTCTGTAATTTTGCATATTCTTTCGCTTATTTTGTTCCTTAAATTATAACTCTATATTACAATTTTTTTATGATTCAAACAGTTTCGGGCGCGCTCGAAAAATTTCAGAATGCGGTCGGCATCAAATTTCAGCTTTACAACAGTTTATTTTTATCTTTGCCGTTTTACGGCGTGGATAAAACCGGCATTTTGCTGTCGCTTTTCAACACCGATTGCGAAGAAGGTTTTGGACGCGGCAAAAGTCCCCGCGAAATTATCGAAAGTTTTTTTGAAAATTATTCGGAAGACAAAAAGCTCGATTTTCTTTTCCGTTTCGTGCAATACGCTGAACGGCAGGTCGTGCTTTTCGACGCGCTCGAAGATGCGGCTTTTACCGAGTTGAATGATGTAAACGGCGCGGGAACTTTAACGCAGCTCGAAGCGCGGGTTTTGCAGGAAAACGCGGGCGCGGAATTTGCCGAAAGATTGCAGAATTTCAGCGTTCGATTAGTTTTAACCGCGCACCCGACGCAGTTTTATCCCGGCACGGTTCTCGGAATCATCAACGATCTGGTCGAAGCGATCGAACAAAACGACGTTTCTTTAATCAACACATATTTACAGCAATTAGGACGCACGCCTTTTTTCAAAAAACAGAAACCGACACCTTTTGACGAAGCAAACAGTCTGATCTGGTATCTCGAAAACGTCTTTTACGAATCAATCGGAAATATCGCTTCGGATCTGAAAAATTCGTTTCCCGCGCAAAACCTCGATCTCACGAATCTCGTCAAGATGGGTTTCTGGTCGGGCGGCGACCGCGACGGAAATCCTTTCGTAACGACCGAAACGACACTTAAAACCGCTGACGCTTTGCGGCTTGCCGCTCTTCGCTGTTATTACCGCGATGCGCGCAAACTCAAACGCCGCCTGACATTTACGGGCGTTGACGCGCTGCTTACCGAACTCGAAAATAAACTTTACGCGGAAGCATTTTCGTCGGAAAACAACCTGACGAAAGATGAAATTCTGGAATATTTAACCCGCATCCGCTTCGTCGGAAAACAACCTGACGAAAGATGAAATTCTGGAATATTTAACCCGCATCCGCGAAATGATCGTCGAAAATCACAACGGTTTATTTGTTCATCTGGTAGATAATTTAATTGAAAAAGTAAACACTTTCGGGCTTTATTTCGCGTCGCTCGACGTTCGTCAGGACAGCGGTGTTCACCGGCAGGTTTTATCCGACGTTGCCGAAAAAACTGATGCGCTGCCGAAAAATTACAACGATCTTTCAGACAGCGAAAAGATCGAAACGCTGCTGAAAATTACAAACAAGATTGATTGGGAAATTTTCGAGGATGAATTAACCAAAGACACTTTGCAAAACATCGGCGAGATCAAACAGATTCAGGCGAAAAATGGCGCGCAGGGCTGCGGGCGCTACATTATCAGCCATTCGGAATCGGCTCTGAACATCATCGAAGTTTTCGGTTTATTTTTGCTCGGCGGCTGGCAAAAAGAGTCTCTGACGATTGATATTGTGCCGCTTTTTGAAACGATTGCCGATCTTAAAGCCGCTTCGCGCATAATGCGCGAGCTTTATGAAAATCCGACCTACCGCGAGCATTTGGCGAGAAGAAAAAATACTCAAACGATCATGCTCGGCTTCAGCGACGGCACAAAAGACGGCGGTTATCTGATGGCGAATTGGAGCATTTACAAGGCGAAGGAAGAATTAACGAAACTCGCCCGCGAATACGGAATTTCCGTAATTTTCTTTGACGGTCGCGGCGGACCGCCGGCGCGCGGCGGCGGAAAAACTCATAAATTCTATTCCTCGATGGGCGCGGAAATTGCCAGCGATTCAATTGAATTAACCGTTCAGGGACAAACCGTTTCGTCGAATTTCGGCACGGTCAATTCGGCGCAATTCAATATCGAACAGCTTCTGCACGCCGGAATTTACAATCATCTTTTTGGGAATCAAAAAAATACTTTTTCGCCGGAAGAGGAAATTTTGATGCGGAATCTTGCCGAAAAAAGTCTTTCAGCTTATGCAGAATTAAAAAATCACCCGCAGTTTTTGGATTATCTTTCGGACGTTTCGCCGCTTAAATTTTACGCGGAAACGAACATCGGTTCGCGTCCGGCAAAACGCGGCGCGGGAAAACTGACGCTCGACGATCTGCGGGCGATTCCGTTCGTCGGCGCGTGGAGTCAGCTCAAACAAAACGTGCCGGGTTTTTACGGAGTCGGTTCGGCTTTGCAAGATTTAAACGAAAATACGGACGAAATTAAAGATTTGTATCACTCGAATCTGTTCTTCAAAACCCTGATTGACAACTGCGAAATGGCGATGCAGAAATCCGATTTCAAATTGACGGCGTTTTTATCCGAACACGACGCTTACGGCGAAATCTGGCGCAAAATTCACGATGAGTTTGAACTCTGCCGCGAATGTCTGGCAAAAATCACGGGCAAAGACGCACTGATGTCGGACTTTCCCGTCGAACAGCAATCCGTCCAAACGCGCGAGCGAATCGTTTTGCCGTTGACGACGATTCAGCAATACGCTTTGACGAAAATCCGCGAAACGGAGGATGAAGATTTAAAGAACATTTTGGGAAAACTCGTCATTCGATGCTCGTTCGGCATCATCAACGCGGGCAGAAATTCGGCTTAAATTTTTGCCGCGGATAAGCGCGTATTTCGCGGATTAAATTAACGTAAATTCGGGATAAGAAATTTGCCGGATGGAACGCCGTCATCCTGACGGCACACGTCGCTGAAAGCGGCGTAAAAGCGTTTCGATGATCTTAAAACTTGAAAACAAACGATACTTTTGAGCGTTTTTCAAACGCTGTGGCGTCAAGATGACGGCGTTCCATTTTTATCCTGAATTGATGTTAAATCATAAAAATAAAATTTGCGGAATCCGCGTTCATCCGTGGCTGAAAATTATTCTTTGTAAAGCGCGACGCGTTTTTCATAGGCTTCGCGGACGATCGCCACATCTTCCAGAAACTTTGAAAGCTCATTCATCCTGAGAGCCTGCGGTCCGTCAACGAGCGCGACGCTCGGGTCGGGATGAAAATCAACGAGAATCATATTCGCGCCCGCAATCACGGCTTGCGCGGTCACATGCATAATGTCGAGAACATTGTCCGAGCTTCGCCCGCGCGAGCCGACCGAATGTGAAGGATCGCAGCAGACAGGCATTCTTGTTAGGCGTTTGACGACCGGAATATGCGCGAAATCAACGATGTTCCGATGCGGGTCGCCGATGTTCGTCTTCATTCCGCGAAGAGCGAAAATTACTTTCTGATTGCCTTCGCTCGCCAAGTATTCGGCGGCATGCAACGATTCGTCGAGCGTGATTCCGAAACCGCGCTTTAATAGAACGGGAAATTCCTGCTGTCGCCCGACCGATTTTAAAAGCTCGAAATTCTGCGTGTTGCGCGTGCCGATCTGGAGCATCACGCCGGTCGGATTTCCGGTTTTGGCGAGTGCTTCGCGGATCTCGTCAATGTGCGATTCGTGCGTGATCTCCATCGCAATTACCTTAATTCCGTATTTTCCCGCAAGCTCGAAGACAAACGGCAGACAATTTTTGCCGTGACCTTGAAAGGAATACGGACTCGTGCGCGGTTTATACGCGCCCATTCGCGTACAGACCTGTCGGTTTTCCCGCAAAGCGCGCATCATTTCTTCGACGCTTTTCGGCGAATCAACCGCGCAAAGTCCGGCAAAAATATGCAGATTATCCTGACTGAACCGAACGCCGTTATAATGGAAATGATTCGGGCGATTGTCGTCTTTGTGCCGCCCGAGAACGCGGTATTCTTCCGAAACCCGAACGGCGTGTTCGACCCCCGGAAAACTTTTCATTTCTTCGAGCGCGAGCGCCGCCGTGTTGCCGATCAGATAAACTTCCGTCAAAACCTGTGCCGCGCCCTGCACGCGGTGAACGCGCGTTTCGATGTTCGGAAAATTCTTTAAATGTTCTTCGATTCGCCGGAATTCACGGCTTTCAGTGTCAATGTTCGGTTTAAGAATAAGTATCATAAATTAGTGGTCGGTGATCGGTGGTCAGTTGTCAGTGGTCGCGTATCTTTACCGTCAGCTTCGTTTTTAATAAAAGCGTCGCAGCAAAAAATATAACCGACCGCCGACCACTGCTCACTGACCACTGATAGTCGAATAACGTCCGAGATAACGGACTTCTTCCGCCTGTGCTTGAATTTCTTCCAATGCGCCGCGCAGCTCGCTCTCGGACGAAGGCGTTTTCAGATCGAAATAAAAATTAAACTGCCACGGCGCACCCTTGATCGGGCGGCTCTCGATCTTCAAAAGGTCAATTCCGCGCCGCACGAACGGGCGCAGAGCGTTATGCAGTGCGCCGGGCTGATGTTTCAACCTGACGATCAGCGAGATTTTGCCGCCTTTTTCCGACTCGTTAGCTTCGGGCGATAAAAGCACGAACCGCGTGTAATTTTCCGCGTGGTCTTCGATGTGTTCGCGTAAAATTTTGCCGCCGTAAATCTCTGCCGCCCGCCGTCCGCCGATTGCCGCCCGCTTTGCATCGCCGCTTTCGACCACTTGCTTGACGCTGCCCGCCGTATCGTCCGCCGCCACGCCTTTCAAACCGGGATGCGCCGCAAAAAATCTTTCGCACTGCGCGAGCGCGACCGGATGCGATTCGACCGTTTCAACCGTTTCAAACGACGCATTCGGCGCGGTGACCAGAAAATGTGAAATCGGCAAAATTATCTCCGCGACGATGTTCAGAGAACTGCGCAGCAACAAATCGTAACAGCGATGAACCGAACCGACCAAAGAATTTTCGAGCGGCGATAAGATATAATCTGCTTTCTCTTCGTCAATCGCTTTATACAAATCGTCAAACGTCCGGCACGGAACGGGTTGACAGTCTTCGCCCAAAATTCCCATCGCCGCGCTTTCGGAAAAACTTCCGCGCTCGCCCTGAAAAGCCACACGCCGGTTTTTTGATAAATTTGCGATTTCTGGTTTCGCTTCTTCCGCCGAATCAAAAGGTTTGCGATAAGTTTTTTGCTGAAGATTGAGCGATTCGTCAATAATCCGCTGAAAGATATTTTCAACGGCTTGCGCGTCAAACGGACCGGAATTTTCCTTTGAAAGCCGCTCTAAAACCTCGCTTTCACGTTTCGGATCGCAGAGCGATGTGTCAACGCTCGATTTCGCCGCGCCGACGCGCAACGCGATTTCTGCCCGCCGGTTCAAAAGCCGCAAAATCTCGCCGTCAATCGCATCAATCTCGGCGCGCGGATTTTCTATTTTTCCTGTGCTCATAACGTTTCCAAAATCAAAAAAGCCATCACCTTTTTCGCAGATGATGACTTTACAAAAATATTTCTTCAATCAAGCGAAATCATCATCCGTCAAGCAGATAAAAATAGTAAAAACCGAATGTGCGGAAAAAGGGCGAAAGCCTGCCGCTGTTTGATTCGCTGTAAAATTTTTCGTGATCGTTTTGCATTACTGAAAGTTTTAGACTTTTTAAGATTATGATTATTAGTTATTGCTGTCAAGAAAATTTCCAGACGTTTTATAAAAAAGTTCAAAGTCTTATTAACGATTGATTTACAAACAGTCAAAGTTTTGTATAATTGCCTTACTTTAAAAAACCAGCGTTAAACTTTCGGCTAAATAACGTCAATATTGGATAAGAGCGGAACGCCGTCATCTTGACGGCACACGCCGCTGAAAGCGGTGTAATTTGCCGTGATTTTCTTAAAACTTGTCAGATAACCAAACAATTTGAGCGTTTTTCAAACGCTGTACCGCCCGCGATGACGGCGTTCCGTCGGGCAATTTCCTTATCCAATGTTCACGTTAAATAAGAAAATTATGCGAAATAAAATCAGAAACAAAACAACATTGGTCTTGATATTCGGACTTTTTCTGGGTTTAATACTTGCCTGCGGCGGCGGAAATCCCGTTCCGCCAAAATATCAAGGTAATTGGGTCGGTTCGGACGGTTCGACGCTTTATATGAACGGCGACGGAAAAGCCGGATTTATTGTGGGCGGCAAAAAAGTGACCGGCGGCGGCGCAGAAATTGACGAAGCTGCCAAAACGATCACCATCTCGCTTTTCGGAATCAGCCATACATGGAAAATTGACCAGGAACCGAATGACCAAGACGAAATGAAACTTGATGGAAAGATTTACAGGAAGAAGTAAAAATAATCTTTTCGGAAACCAATCAAAACAAAGAGGACGCAAAAAAGTCCGAAGCCACAGAAACTTCGGACTAATCCAAAATCTAAAATCCAAAATTAAAAGACGTAATTATTCGCCTGAATCAGCGTGTCGGCAATTCTCTGCCGCGCCGCGATGGTGTTGATCGGCGAATTGTTTTTGGTAAATCGTTTCAAAGCCACAAGCAGCATTTTCGCTTCGTCGCCTTCGAGCATTCCGGCGATGGTGTTTTTCGCCGACGCTTCGATGCGCTGGATCGCGTCGTTGCAGAAGACCTGCGCCATTTCGATCTGGCGGTCGGCATTACCATTTTCCGCAAGTTTCTTCGCGCGCAGAACGGCGGTTTCCATCGCGTAGGCGTTCATAATGATGTCGGCGCAGTTGAGCAGGATTTCCTGCTGTTCGCTGAGACTCATCATATATTTCTGCGCCGCCGTGCCGAGAATCATCAGCGCAACTTTTTTCGCGTTTGCCGCGAGCTTGGTTTCCATCGCCAGAACGCCTTCGTCTTCGTCAAACGACATTTGCGGATTCATAATTTCGTCCTGCAAAGCCTTTGCCGCCGGAATAATTCCGAGCTGACCTTTGATCGCGCGTTTCATCAATTGTCCGGGAATCAACATTCGGTTGATCTCATTCGTGCCTTCAAAAATGCGGTTGATGCGCGAATCGCGGTAGGCTTTTTCCGCCGGATAATCCGCCGAATAACCGTAACCGCCGTAAATCTGCACCATTTCGTCAACGACGTAATCAAGCGATTCCGAGCAGAAAACTTTATTGATCGAAGATTCGACCGCGTATTCTTCGATCGAGCGCAGTTTCTTTTCATTGTCCGCGCCGTCGCCGATGAGCGCGTCAATCATTCCGACCGTCCGATAAGTAATGGATTCGGAAACCCAAACTTTAATCGCCATTTCGGCGAGTTTGTGTTTGATCGCGCCGAAGCTCGAAATCGGTTTGTTGAACTGATGGCGTTCGTTTGCGTAACGAATCGCTTCGTAAAGCGCGAGCTTTGCGCCGCCCGTCACCGACGCGCCGAGCTTGAAGCGTCCGACGTTCAAAATATTAAAAGCGATCTTTGCGCCGTCGCCGACATTGCCGATCAGGTTTCCGGCGGGAATCCGCGCATCCGAAAGAATGAGCGGCGTTGTCGAACTGGATTTGATGCCCATTTTATGTTCTTCATTTCCCGGGCGGCAATTTTCCGAGCGTTCGACGACAAACGCCGAGAACTTTTGTTTTTCGCCGTCAACTTTGGCGAAAACGATGTAAACGTCGGCAAATCCGCCGTTCGAGATCCACATTTTTTCGCCGTTCAGGATATATTCCGAACCGTCTTCCGAAAGCCGCGCACTGCATTTCGCGCCCAAAGCGTCCGAACCCGAACCCGCTTCCGACAAACAGTAAGCCGTGATTTTTTCGCCCGCGACGATCGGCGGAATCCATTTTTGCTTCAATTCTTCCGAACCGAAATAGAGAATCGGTAGTAAGCCAATCGAAGTCTGCGCGCCGAAAGTCGTGCCGAAACCGCCGCCGCGACCGACGGCTTCGGCAATAATTACGCCTGAGGTTTGGTCTAATGCCGCGCCGCCGTATTCTTCGGGAACGCTCGCCCCCAAAAGTCCTAAATCGCCTGCCGCTTTGACCAAATCACGCGCCTTTTGCCAATCGTGCTTTTCCATATCGGGAATTAACGGACGCACTTCATTGTCCACAAATTCCCGAATGGTGTCGCCGATCATTATATGTTCTTCGGTAAAATCTTCGGGCGTAAAAACATCGGCTGTCGTGCCTTCGCTAATCAAAAATTCGCCGCCTTTTATAAATTCTTTTCTCATTTGTGCATCCATAGTTTTATCTTTCCTCTCTTATTATTTTAAGTCGTTTTACATTTGTGCAAATAGCTCTCAAATTCATCATTAGTTTTATTAAATAAATCTTCCCGAATCATAAATAAAAGTGCGTTACAAAGTTCCTTTTTTTCTATTTTTTCTTTAATGTCTCTGAAAATTTCTCCCTCGGGCGAAATATCAATACCATAAACTTGAAAAAGTCTCACAACACCGGAAAATTTGTAATAATTTATGTAACCAAGTAATGCACATCTCCAATTAATATCTTCAGGAGAGTCTCCATAAGCTATTGATTCAAGCCAATAAATCAAATAGGGTCTAAGTTCGTTTGGGCTAACTAATTTTGCTTCAATAAAATTTCCAAACCTTTGAAGGTAATCCAAGAAAACATCGTAGCTGTCTCTTATTTTAGTTTCTGTAGAAGTATATCTTTTCTCTCCAACTGCTTTTTCATCAATATGAATACTTGGATACGCCTCCTTTAATCTATGGGGTAGTAAGGCTCTCCACTGATCTTCTCTTGTAACTTTTATATATTCTTCGTAATCAGTATTTTCCTTTTGAAATAAATTTACTCTTCTTTCTCCCCAATCAATCATTTGAAGCACATTACGAACAATCGGGTCAGATTCAAACTCTTTTATTTCTTTTGCTACAAACTCAGCTCTTTTCCATTGCTCAGCCCTTTTATATTGGCGAAATCCAAAATACAAAGCACATATAGTTCCGCCAAATCCTAAAATTGAAACAATTAGTTTTACTATTTCAATTTGTTCGTTAGTCATAACTCTAGTCCAATCTTTCAAAAATGCCCGCCGCGCCCATGCCGCCGCCGACGCACATCGTGACCATCCCGTAGCGTCCGCCGGTGCGTTTCAATTCCTGCAAAACCGTCGCCGTCAGCTTCGCTCCCGTGCAGCCCAAAGGATGTCCGAGCGCGACCGCGCCGCCGTTGAGGTTGACTTTCGCCGGATTCATTTCGAGAACTTTCATCACCGAAAGACCTTGCGCGGCAAAGGCTTCGTTGAGTTCGATCACGTCAATGTCTTCTAAAGTTAAACCCGCCAGTTTCAAAGCCTTCGGAATCGCGTAAACCGGACCGATGCCCATTTCTTCGGGCAGACATCCGGCGGTCGCGAAAGATACGAATCGCGCCAACGGTTTCAGACCGAGTTCATTTGCCTTGTCCAAACTCATCACGACACAAGCCGCCGCGCCGTCCGACATCTGCGAAGAATTCCCCGCCGTGACGGTTCCTTTGACGTGAAAAACGGGTTTCAGTTTGGCAAAGCCTTCCATCGAAGCGTCGTAACGCACACCTTCGTCCGTATCGAAAACAACTTCCTTTCTTCTAACGCGACCTTTTTCGTCGAATTCGTCAACAAAAACCGTCATCGGCACGATTTCGTCTTTAAACTTTCCGCCCTCAATCGCCGCCGCCGCTTTTTGGTGCGATTCGAGCGAAAATTGGTCGGCTTGTTCACGCGTGATCTCGTATTTTTTCGCCAGATTTTCAGCCGTCAAACCCATATTCAGATAATAATCGGGATAAGTTTCCGCCAAATTCGGATTCGGACGAAAACCGTTGCCGCCCATCGGAATCAT
>JALHNX010000080.1 GCA_022843305.1 Pyrinomonadaceae bacterium
CTCAAACCTGATTTATTTTCGGTTTGCTGGTTTGCGAAAGCCTGTGAAGTTTCCGCTTTTCGCTCTTGTTCCTGAGTTTTCGTTTTTTCCGACTCAACCAAAATCACCTTTTCGGCATCGCTCGGCTCGTGCGGGTCAAAGATAGTTTTTTCCCACGATTTGCCCGAAAAACCTTTGCCGTGTCTGATTTGGAATTGATAACGACCGCCGCCGAAACGCTTTTGTATATCGGCGTAAATTTCCTCAGTCGTTTCATTGTTCCAATAAAGCGTGTCGGTATGACCGTAAGTTTTATTCGGAATCCGAAACTTTAAATTATGGTCGGGTTTACGATTGACGATAATCGTTACTTCCGTATTCGGCGGCAAGGTTTCGAGAAAACTTGCAAAATCATCCTTTACAATTTCACCTTGTATCGCATTTTTGACTGAAACTTTCGGCACGGTTTTGCGTCTTTGTTCGGTAAAATCCGCTTCGATAATTTCATCTTGCAAATCAAATACAGCGTCAAATTCATCATCATTATCAATCTGATTGTTGAAAGTTTCTGAAAGTTTCTGCGTTTCGGTTTCAAATTCTTCTATTTCATCGGTCATAACGTCTTAAAAATTCAAAATATTTTCGCTAACAAAATAAATGCCTTTTGCCTGTGGTAGTTTCTGGCTAAAACGTGCTGTTTTGCGTGGTTAGCCAGTGTTTAGAATTAATTTCCCAAAAATATCGTGTCAATTTGTCAAAAATAAAAATTGATTGACGCTCGAATTTTGGGAAATTAATTTCAAGGTTGGCGGCTTCTTACAATTCAGCTTGTTAGCTGTCCATAAATGAAAACCAAGCGTTTTCTAGTGTTGATTACACGATCAAAAAGAGCCGCCAATTAATATGTCCGATGGCAGAATTTTGCAGATTTACAGAAACGGCTTCCGAACAGGAGTTAGAGAAATTCAACTCCCGGTTGGAGCTGAGGCGAATTTAATCACGTTGTCGGAAATGGCAAACATCGTTCGTGAAGATTCGCAGTATAACGATCTGAAAAATTATGTGTTCCGGGAAATCATCGGTCTTGAAAACAAATCTTTGAATGAACAAATCGAAGCGGCTTTTGAATATTGCCGGGACAAGATTGTTTATGTCGAAGAAAAAGACGGAAAGGAAACGGTCGCCGATTTGTGGAGCGCGATCTATGCCTTTAACCGCAATTACGCACAGGGCGATTGCGCGGTTAAATCAGTCGCTTTGGCAACGTGCCTGAGTTTTTTGAACTACAAACCCTATTTTGTCGCTATTCAACAAATCCCGAATGCAACATTTTACAATCACGTTTTTGTTGCGATCTTGGACGAAAACGGCAATGAAATCGGTTTTGATCCAACGCCGCCTGAGTTCGGCATCGGAAAAATTTTGAATTATTACGGACGGCTGAATTATTACATTTTCAAATGAATTATACGGTTTATGTTCATAATTCGACAGACGGACAGCTCGGCGGCTGGACGGATATTTTCCAAACCATCGGCACAATCGGCGCGGGTATTACTCCGGCGATCATTCCATTAACGGGTTTGCCGCAAAGCGTCCAACAGGCAATTTCGGCTGGTTCTCAGGTTTTGGCGGGTTTTCTCAGTTCTTTGGGCAATTCGGGACAGGCAAAAGGTTTGGCGGCGATCAACGCTTTCGGTCAACAGGTCATCGCGCAATTCTCGCAGCTCGCGCAAGCGGCGCAAAGCGGAATGCCGAAAGCTCAGGTTTACCAGATTGCCGACCAGCTCGTAGCGGTTTTGGGCAATTCGCAGTATGTCTATCAGGCAAAAAACGGCAGAGATGCCGAAGCCCTGCGAAATTTCAAAACACAAGCCGCGCAGCTCGCGCAGCAAGTCAAACAAATTGCCGATGCGGTCAATCCGGGAACGCCGACAACGCCGGGAACAATTCCGACGAACCCGACAACGCCGGGAACAACGCCGACGACTCCGACGACTCCGGGAATATCAATTTTTCCAAGTTTCGGTTTTGAAGGCTCAAATCTGACAACTTATTTAATTTTAGGCGGCGGCATTTTGCTGGTCGTTTGGTGGTTAAAATCGTGAATTTTTTAACGGACGGACAATTAGGAAATCGTTTACCAATAGATGCTCCTTGGATTCCGCCTGAGTATCCGGGCAGCGGGACGGTTATTGTTGTTGGCAATAATTATCCGGTTACACCGATTGAAAATCCGTTTGATATAGAACCGCATTCACCGAATCCGCCGACGACAACGCCGACGACAACGCCGACGACAACGCCGACGACAACAACACCGGGAACGAATCAAAATGTGCCGGTTTCTCCGGTAATTCCGGTTTCTCAGCCAACACCGACAACGCCGGGAACAACGACACCGCAGACAACGGCAGAAACGCCGATGCCGGTTGACAACTCGGAAGAAATGACAGGAATGCAGATAGCTATTTTTGCCATCGGCGCGGCGGTTGTCGGATTGCTTTTATTTTCTGGTAAAAAGTGAGGGAAATTTTATGTTTTTTGATGGTCAATTAGGCGCACGAAGCGAACCGCTACCGGCTTGCGAGTGTCTGCACGGAACGGCGGTCATAGACGGAAACGGCAATTGCCGTTGCATAAATGATTCGATAATCAACAATCCGCAGACAAATTCGCCGAAAAATCCGCAAATAGTTATAATTCGCGATCCTAATGGATTTCCTTATATCAATAATCCGCAGACAAATCCGACGACAACAACCGTGCCAGTCGAAGATGACACGATTTTAGGTATGCCGAAATGGATTGCGATCATCGGCGGCATTGGTGTCGGTCTATATTTCGTTTCGCAAATGGGGGAAAAATAAATGCCAGTAACACCAACAAACCCGTTTGCCGGATGGGTCTTGCCGGGAAATTCAGCACCGACAAGCACCTCAATTTTCGGCTCGTCAAACCCGAATTTCTCGACGGTCGGAACTTCGACTTTCACCTATCCGACAAATCCGACGTTTCCGACTCAGCAGCCGGTTTCAACCGGCGGCGGTTCGTCAAACACGCAAGGTTATTTCAACACGGTTGCCTCGCTCGTGTCGCAATGGCTGACGGCTTACGGGCGCAATCCGACAACGCAGCTTTCGCCAAGCGGACAAATAACCGGCATCGCAAACCCGAATTTGCTGGCAGCCTATAACGCGCAGACTCAGCAAACGCAAGCTCTCGCGCCTTATCAAAATCAGAATCTTAATAATTCACCGGGCGGGGCTTTGGGCAGCGGTTTAGACGGCATTATTACTTGGGCAACCAATAATCCGATTTATGTATTTCTCGGCATCGCCGGTGTCTATTTGTTAATGCGTGAACCGCCACGACGGAGATAGTTTGTTATGAACTACACGGTTTTCATAAATCAAAATCAAAATCAGTCCGGGCAGCTTGGGCAAAATAATTACATTGTGGGACTCGGCGATACGTTGAGTAGCATCGCGCAGCGTTACCGAACGAGCGTTGCGGCTTTGAAAAGCGCGAATAATATGACATCCGATTCAATTCGAGTCGGTCAGGTCTTAATAATACCAAACGCAGGTAGCTGGCAAGATGATTGGGTCAATGCTTTATCGAATGGCTCTTTAGCTTTGGGCGCGGGCGCGACGATTAGCGGCAATAATCAGCCGGTCGGCGCGAGAATTGAAGTTCCGGCAGGTTCAAAACTCAAATACGTTGCTACTTTTGTAACTTCCAATGTTTTTCAAGCCGGTGGATTGGTTTCACGCTGGACAACCAGCGAAAGCCAAAATCTCGTAAAACAAAGGTTTGAGCAATCGTTCGGCGGCAATGTATCTGTTTTGGTTTCAAGTTATGCCGGTTCGATGGAAGTCAATTTTACGGTCAACAGAGATTGGCAGACGGTCGCGGCGTTGCGAAACACTTGCGATGCAATTATTGCGTCTGCGAGAGCGCAGATTAAAGGGAAATATCCCGCCGACAGCCCAGAACAAAACGGTATCAAAGGTTCAAATTTAGCCGTTACCTCGCTCGGTCAATCTATCCGCAATTCGCCAAGTGATGTGCTGCAAAATAATTCAACTCCGGGCGGCGGCTTATTACCTGACATTCCGCAAGATGCGTGGTCTGCTTTGTTCGGCACTTTGGGAATCACGACACCGATTGCGATTGTCGGCGGCGGTTTATTACTGATTTTGTTGTTACGCAGATAAAAGTTATGGCAGTTAGAAAGAACAATCCGGCAGAACCGACAGGAACGGCAACCGAAAGAGTTGATAGATATTACCGCACACCGAAATTCAAAAAAGGGCGCGAATGGTTAGAGCGCGAACTCGGACAGATGCGGCTTTTTGAATATAACCCGGCAGATTTGAAAGTTTTGAAAGTCGGCGATAAATGGGGCGTTTTGTTAAATTCTCAGGTTTTGAAAACCTACGCCAAAAAGACCGATGCCACGAAGCACGTCAACGCGCTAAAGAATCGCGCAAGGAAAATTCAAACAATGAAAAAGAATCCATCGAATTTTCACGTCATCGAAATTCAGCCGGGTATTTTCGGCGTTTTTCTCGGTCGCAATCTGGTTAAAAAGTTTCGCACGAAATACGGCGCGGAAATCTATTTGCGGCAGCTTCAAAACCGTTCGCGGCGGAATCCCTCGGATTATGAAGATTTGGGCGACGCGGCAGCGGACGGAGCGCGGGAAGCTATCGAAACTTTCGATTTTAACGACGATGGCGACGTTGATATTTGGGATGTCGAAGCCTTTGATGATTTTGGCGAATCCGCACCGCTCGACGCGCAAATTGTGATTGATCAAGAAAACGAGTTAGGCGGCGAAATTATAACCGTTACGCCGGACGGTGATTTGGTTGTTCAATGGTCGGACGGCGAAATCACGGTTGAAGATAAAGACGATCTGCTGCGCGAAAACGGTTTGAAATCGTGGTATCTCAGACAACGCGCCGGAAGTGCTTACAAAAAAAGTTTGAAGTTTGAAGAACGGGCGCGGAAAGCTCGCGGCAAGCAATCCGAATTGGAAAAAGGTTTGCGCGGCAATCCCGGCTGGATTGGAACGCTGGCAGATGTCGCGGTTGGCACTTTATCGGCAATGGAAATCAAAGATAAATTGGCGAAAGGTCAAAAACGAAAAGGTGCGACTTCGACGGTAACAAAACGAAATCCCAGCTTTTCGCAAATGGTAAACACCGCACGAAAAGCCGGAAAGCCGAAAATCGCGTTTCTCAAAGCGAATATCGCAAAAGTTCGTGAATACACCAAAGCGAACGGCGGCTCAATCCGCAAACACGGCATTAGATATTTTTATCATTTGCCGAAATCGGAAAAGAATCCGGCAGCCGTGAGCAATTCCGGCAAAAAAACTGTGAGTAATCGAGCGCGGAATAATCCCGCTGCCAAATCACAGAAAAAAGTTAATCCCGCGCCGGTTCAATCACGGAAAAAAACGAATCCCGCGACGCGCATCAAGCGAAACGACGCTTTTCAAGATTTTCAGGGCAGACCGGCGACGAAAGAGCTTGAGCTTATCACGCCGAAAAACGCGCCTCAGCGTCTTTGGACGCTCGGCAAACTGCTTGAAATCAAAGTGCGCGGCATCGGCGAACCGTTCGATTTTCGCCGGGAAGCAACCGGCAGAACATTTTATTTATGTGCGGACAATCGCAACCGCAAACTTTGGATTGCAGGGGCGAAGTTCGCAGAAAAAGGCGAACCCGAATTTATCGGCGTGATGGATTACATTATCTATGAAACGCAAAAACTCCATCTCGGCGACGAACACGGCGAAAGCGCATACATACACTTTTTGGGCGAAGAAGGCGGCGTAAAACCGACTCTTGAAGTTGACGCAGACGGCTTCGCGCATATCATCGGCGGCGATTATGAAATAACGCCGCTCGGAATCAAAGACTAAATTTTAAGGAGCAAAAACTTATGGCAGCAGCTACAAAAGCTAAAACAAATACGGCTAAAGCTAATACTCACAAGTCCACTGTGAGCAATCCGAGCGGCGGTAGAAGATACCACGTAGGCGGCGGCAGTCGTAGAAAAACAAATATTCGCGGACGCGGCGCAAGCCGTTCAAATCGTCGTAGAAATCCGGCAACGGGAACGACTACAACAGCGCGGCGCAAAACATACCGGCGCAATCCAAGCCCGACAACCAACGCGGCACTTTTCGCCATCGGCGGCGCATTGGTTGTTTACGGCTTCGATTTGCTGGTTGGCAAGCTCGCGCCGACTATTTCAACTCCGTTACGAATCGGCGGCGCGGTCGCAGCCGGTTTTGCCATCGGCAAATGGGGCAAGAAATATCTCGGAACGTGGGCGGACATCGCGCAGGCGGCTTTGTGGTTTAAAGCGGCTCTCGACGGTTGGAGTTCATACATCGCGCCGATTGCAAACGGTTATTTGGGCATCAGCTCAGGAACCGCGATTGTCGCACAGCAGCAAGTTCAAAACACGCAAACCGGGCAACTCGGAACGCGCTTGTTTTTGAATGACGGCAACACGGTTGACGTTTTCAACGATCAGGCGGCGATGGCTTATTAATAACGGCATTTGTGCCGGTGTCTGCGGGCATCGGCACATCCGCCGATAGGAAAAGATTTTAAGATTTTTAATTTTTAGGAGCAAAAAACAAAATGGCAGATAAACCTTTAATTCAATTTGTTGCGGACATCAATAATCTCAACTCTCGCGCAATGGGCGTAATGAGTTTGGACGATGTAAAAATGATGTCCTTACCTGAGTTTATCCAGTTTGAAAACAGGATTCTCAATTTTCGCAAAACGCGCCGTTACGCAACAGGACTTTGGAAAAATACTGTTACGATCACGCCCGAACATAAAGCATCGTTGTTCACGGCGGGAGTCGGCGAAACGGTGCAATGGGCGAACGATGCCGCCGACGACATCAAACTTTCGCGCGTTCATACGAATATGCCGAAAAAAGGCGAGTATCAAAACGGCGAAGTTGCGATCATTCGCAATTTTGAGGCGATTGTCGGTTTCACGGCTGGTGCGCCGACGACAACGGCGGACGGCATCGCGTCGCAACCGGCAGTTGCCGCTTTCCCGACGAATGTTGACGTTTTCTTACTGCAAGATGTCGTATGCGGTCAATTCAACTTGGCGTTTATGCGCGGCAATCGTGAAGTGATTTTTGAGGGTTTGCTGGAAGATTTCCCGCAAACTGTCGGAAAATCAGGCGCATCAGGCGCACACGCGGGCGCGTTCTCGCAAAATACTGCGTTCGGTTCGCCGAATATGATGACGCGCCCCGAAGTCATCGAGGATGACGACGATTTTGAGGTGGAAATTCAGCCGCTCGCACCGTCTTTGGCGATGTCAACGGCGGCGCGCGACATCAAAATCAAAGTCGTTTACACGGCTTGGGAATGGCTGCGTAATTACGCTTAATTTCAAAAAATAATTATGCGAAATAAAGATAGGGGGAGTTTCGCATAAAAACGAAAAGTTAGGAACAATCCCTTTTCGGGTTTGTTCCTAACCTTTCGGCATATCGGAAACAAAAATATGCAGAATCCAGCTTTCAAACATTTATCATCAATTTTACAACGCCCGGAAACATCGGCGATTACACAAGCCGAATATAACAAGAACCGCTTGAAAAAGGTTGAGGACGCGCTTTTGTTGCGCCCTTTCTACTTGCCGGTGCAGCACACGTTACCGGCAGCCGCGCAAGATGCGCCGATTGACGAAACCACAGACCAAGAAAGGTTTGATTTAATCGTAACCGGCGCGATTACGGACGCAATAGACCGAAACGTAAATTTCTTTTACGGAAACCAAAGAAACTCGCTCGTAAATTACGGCAGAGAGGCGAATGTCAAACTTTCGCTCGATGCGATTGCCGGAAAATCAATTGCGGCGGCGGGATTCGCGGGAGTCAAAAATTTTTCAGTTCCGTTTCATTTAACCGAACAGGATTATTTAACGCTCGAAATGTATCAGGAAACCACGCCCGGAGCGACCGAAATCGTAACAACCTGTTTTAACGCTTACCGGACATTCAAACCGGCGAATCTTGAGGCGCAATTATCAGACCTTGAACGGGCAAAAGTTCTGCGCGAAATCTCAAAACGCCGTGCGCCGGAAGAAAGATTAGCGGTTTGCAAGGTGGCTTTTGATGCAAACGGCGAAGCCGAAGCCGAAACACCGAAAGACGACGAACCATATTTTATTTTGGGTTTCCGTTCGACCTTTACCGATGCGATGGTTCGCGCCGGTTTCGACAGCAACCGCAGTTTTTCGCGCAATCCGTTTCCGATCTGGGCGATTGCCAACGAAGATTCAAATGCGCGGCAAACGTGGAATATGCTTTTAAGCCCGCTTTTTGTTCCCTCAAAAGAACAATTAGTTTTCAGACTCCAAAACACGATTGACGGCGTTAATTTCGCCAGCGACGGCAACATCGAAGTTTTGCGGCGGACGGTTTAATTATGTGCAGTCGAAAAATCGTGCCGATAGACACCGGCGAAAAAAAAGTTGAATCAAACGCGCAGCGGCTGACAGAACAAAATATGCCGTGCGATTTTGTGCTTTTGTCAATTTCCAACACGACCGGCGACGGCTCGGATACGCACATCAGCAAAGACGCTGATAACGGTTATTTTGAATCCAACGAAGAAATTTACTGGGGTTTCAATAACAAACCGTTTCATCAGCTGTTTCCGGCTACTCAAATGGTGTTTATGATTCCGGTCAAAGATGCGGGTGATATTTTTGTCAGATGTAATCGAAACAAAGGCGGCGGCATTCGCAAAGTCGCTTTTTCTACTTTCAAATACGAGGATTGAATATGTTTTTCAGAAAAAATAAATTATTAATTTTTACAATCGCGGTTTTCATTTTTGCCTTCGGGTTGTCGGCGTGTGAAGTGAACGCGCAGCGGTCAAATTATCTGTTCGCCAGATGCCCGGGACAATTGCCGAATCCTGAACAGGCACGAGTCGAAATTCAGCGCAGCGGCGATATTAATATAGTTCCGTGTGCGACAAAGAATTTGAAATTGAACGGTGCGCCAATTTCTTTAACCGGGTTAGGAAGTCTAAACGGTTTGACCGGCTCGACTCAAACCTTTGCAGTCGGCGCGGCTGATACGGCGGCTTTCAGTTCGGCTTTGACGACACACACTTTAAATTTACCGATTACGGCAGTTTCGGGAAGCTCGCGGACAAGTTATTTTCCTTATTTCAACGCGGCAAATACGCTGGCAAAATCGCCTTTTAGTTGGAGCGGAACAAATTTCAATTTGAGTGATACAGCCGGAACAAGCGAATTTGCGCTTGATTTGACTCCGAACACTTCAACCGGGCGTTTTCGCGTCGGCGATTACACGACGACCGCCACGAATTATCTTGATTTGAATCAGGCAACAAACAGTTTCACGGCGGCGGTTACGGGTGATAATACTTTTCAAGGGCAAAACGTTAATTTACAAGCAAACGGCGAAATTCGCGGAAATAATGCGGCGGGAAATAGCGAGTTTGTCTTAAATCTGATAGCAAACACTTCAACCGGACGCTTTCAAGTCGGCGATTACACGACAACGGCGACGAATTTCATTGATTTAAATCAGGCTTTGAACACGTTTCGAGTGTCGGCAGTCGGAATTGCGCTCGGCAATCAAGCACCGGCGGGAAATGCAACAACATTTACCGTTAATGATACGCTGCAAAGTTTTGATTTCTCGCACGATGCCGGAACGAACAATATTAATTTTGATTTTGTGAACAATCGGGCAACTTTTACAATTAACGATTTTCGTTTAAGTAATAATTTTGCAATGGCTAACACCAGCACTTGTGCCGGTGTTAATTCCTTAGATGGAACCGGTAATGCAACGATAGCGGCGGCAAATTGTAATTTAACAGGCAGTTCGGTTATTTTAGCAACCTACTCCGATACATCGGTTGCGAATGTTTTACCGCTCTCGGCTACGCGGTCGGGTGCAACTATTTTAGTCAGAGGAGATGCTAATACGGATTTCAGTTATTTTGTCATTAACCGATATTAATTTATGAGTCTTCTACTTCAATTTCTATTAATAATCATTGCGGCGGCTGGTTGTTTCGCGCAAGCTCGCTCACAGCGCATTTCGACAACTTGCCCAAATTCGCAAGCTCGCGCTGAAATTAAAATCCTCAACGGAAATATCATTTTACAGCCGTGTCCGACAAAAACCGTCATCGGTTTAAATTTAAATAATTTAGCGGCGATCAACGGGCAAAATTTTACAACCGCCGCAAATTTCAATGCGGCAGCCGATTACACGACCAACACTCTGACGCAAAACGCGGCAAGTGTGCAATCGTTCCGGCTTGGCAGTAATAAAAGTTTTTTGGAAAATGTTCAGCGTCCTTTCGGGATCCGCAACGAAGTGCGTTTGCGAACGGATGAAATATCACCACCGGCAGGCGGATTTGCTGAATTTTGGCTCATTTCGGACAACGCGCACAGTTACGCTTATATCAGAGCGCAGCGGCAAACGTTTGTCCGCTCCGACGATTTCAGCGTTTCAAATTTCTTCGACGATAGTAAATTCAGATTGTTTTTTGAATCTGATAACGCGCAATCTCATCCGGCTGAGGACACTTCGCGTTTTCGCGTCGGGAATTACACCGATCAAACGAATTTTCTTCAAATCAGCAATATTCCCGGCGCGATGCAAACGATTCTAGCCGGCGTGGACGGTGTATTTTTGAGAAATAAGGTGCATATCACGCAAAGCCAAACACCGGCAAGCTCGGACGCTTGCACGACCAATCAATTCGTTTTCGACACGAATTATATTTATATTTGTGTCGCAACAGACACTTGGAAACGGGCGGCTCTTTCGAGTTATTAAATTTTTCAACGAGGTAAATCAAAATGGACATAGAAACTTATCAGGAAATCAAAAAATCAGCCATCGAAAATTACGACGGCGATATTAACCTTGCAATCGCGGCGTTTGTTTACACTCCGGGCGTGGTTGCGAAATGCGGCGGCGAAGTTCCACCTTTTGCCGATAAAAAGAAATTGAACCTTTTAAAAGGTCATTACACCAAACACGACAAAAATCAAAAGTAATTGCTGCAGCATCGGCAGAAATGCCGATATTTCCGGAAACAACGGCAGATGTGCCGTGTAGATCTACAACGGCAAATTAACCGATACATCATGAGCGAAATTTTAGTAACACTCGAAAACGTCAAAGCTCCGCAAGCCAAAATGCACAAAGACGCAGCGGCGCAGTTCGTGCAGCTCCGCGAAGTCGTCAAAAAGGGCGCGGGTTTCGATTTTCTGGCAGTTTGCGGGGATATTTTCCGCGATGCCGGTTTTGTGTCCAGTAAAGACGGCGTAGCAAATCGAAGTTGGCACAAAACAGGACGCGCAATTGATTACAACCAGGACGAATCACGTTTAGTGATCGTGTCGGAAGTAATCGGCGGCAAACAGTTTTTCAGAACTTACCTGAAAACCAATAATCCGAAACTTGGCGAACATCGCAGAGTCAAAGACTATCGCGGCTTTTATGTTTCCGAAAATCTGTTTGATTTTACGGCTGAGGCTTTCGTTTGCGGATTTGAACGAATCCCGGCGTGGAACGGCTGGCAGAGAAACTACAACCGACGCGAATTTTGGCACTATCAATTTGTGCCGAAGGGTTTGAGTTGGGATGCGGCAATGTTGCAGCTTCGCGGAAAAGTCCGGAATCAATCACAGACGGTTTTAGGATTGAACGACAGGGGCGAAAACGTCAAAGAACTTCAAAGACAATTAAACCGCAAAGGATTGTTACCGGCAAAAGAGATTGACGGCGTTTTCGGTGTCAAAACTTTGGCAGCCGTCAAAGAATTTCAAAAGCGCAGCGGATTAATTGCCGATGGGATTTTCGGCGAAAAAACGCGCGAACTTTTAGGGAAATAAGTTTATGGCGACAATTACAGCAAATATTACAATTAGCGGCGGCGGTCGCCTTCTCACTTGGAACTACCAAAGATTTTTGCGTGCGGACGTGGCGGAAAATACTCCATTATCAAAGGAATTGCAACTAGCTAATAATGTAACTTTTGAGAATTTAGGAAATGGTCAGATCAAATATAACGGATATATTTTTCGTGCTATTGATCCGCCAGTAATAACGAATGAAATATCAGTTTTGTCGCCAATCCAAAACGAAACCGAAACCAATTACACGCCCTATATTATCGGCGGCGTGGTTGTGGTCGCCGCATTAATAATTTTCAGTAAAAAATAATGCCGACATTGCGCGAACAATACGAAGCAGATTTAAGATTGCCGCAAATTCGGGCAACGCTCGACACGATTGCGTGGGCTGAGGGCGGCAGAAGCTACGGCACACTTTACGGCGGCGGCACTTTCTCGGATTTTTCAAAGCATCCGAACAGACGAATCACCGCGGGCGGCTACACTTCGACGGCAGCCGGACGGTATCAATTTTTATACAGCACTTATGTTGACCATTCCCGGACTTTGGGAATTACGGATTTTTCTCCGCATTCTCAGGATTTGCTCGCTTTGCGCGAAGCCGATGTAAAAGGCGGTTTGCCCTATTTCCGGCGCGGTGATTTTGTCGGCGGTTTGAAAGCTCTCGGCGCAAACGGCAGATGCGCTTGGGCGGCTCTGCCTTATGCCGGGTGCAATCAAAAAATGCGCGGCATCAATGAAACGGTGAATTATTACAATTCAAAGCTGAATGGCAATAATATTGTTCCCGGTCAAACACAAAATCAAATTTCGCCCGGTATGATTGCAGTCGGTTTTTTAGTTTTTATCTTGCTGATTGATTGAATTTTATTATGGAAATTTTAATTGTTGGTTTAATGGGTTATCTCTTATATCAATATTCAAATTCAACTTTGAGTAGCAAATATTCGCCTCTTAGTCTTTTTCAGATTAACCAAAACAACGAAATAAAATTAGCTCAAGTAAATTCAAGACTGGCAGCTAAGATCAGGCAGATTATTGCTCTCGCAAATCAGGAAGGTTATCTGCTTTATATTGACGAAGCATATAGAACTCAGGCAGTTCAACAAGAATATTACGCACGCGGCAGAACGACACCCGGCGATATTATTACAAACACTTTAAATTCTAAACACACTCAAGGCAAAGCGGTTGATTTAATGCCGGTGATTAATGGAATTCCGACAAATAACTTGGCTGCCTTTGACTGGCAATTAATCGGCAAGTGGGCGCGGCAAGTGGGCGGGCTAACTTGGGGCGGCAATTGGAAAAGTCTAAAAGATTACAGACATTTAGAATTACCTTAAATGTTATGGAAACACAAGCTTTACAATACGCGGAAAATCCTACTATGAAATTTTTTTACATTTTCACTATGGCAATTTGCTTTGTGTTCAATACCTATTTGCTTGAGGTGAATTGGGATAAAGTTGCAATCGCGCTTGGCGGCGCGTTTTCCGGCAGTATCATTTCCGCTACGATTCAGCGCGAAAACTCAAAAATCGAACAGCTTTATAAAATTCTCGGTTCGTCAATTTCGGGAATTATAATCGGCGCGATTTTTGCCAAATGGCGCGGCATTGTCGAAGTCGAATATTTAATCGGCACTTATTATTTTTCGGGAATGCTTTCACTTTTTTTTGTGCGATCAATTATTAAAATCACTTCTCAAAATTCTGACAGCGTAACGATAACGATATTTCAAACTTTTATTCGGCGGGTTTTCAACGTCCGTCCGAAAACGGCAAAACGAACGCGCCGGGTTACAAGCGTTTTACATTTAAACGACAAAGAGGAAAAAGAAAATGAACTTTAAATTTTTACTTGGATTTTTCAAAGGCGGTAATGTCTTTGAAACAATAGCGAAACTTTTAACTTTCGGCGGCGGCGTTCTGGCTTCCACCGATGAAAACAACACCGGCACGGATGACCTGATAGCCGATGTTTTAGTTTCGGCGGGCGATGGTCTGACGGCTTACAGCAAAAAAGATTACAACGAAGCCGGGAACATTATTGAGGGGATTATTTCTTGTTTGAAAACCCTGCAACAACGGCTCAAAGAATCCGGGCAGATTGAACCGAATCCGCAATAATAATTTCGTAAATTTAAACTGCGAGGCAAAACACTATGAAAACAATTCTTTGTATGATTTTACTTTTGGCGGTTGCTTTGGTCTGGACAATTCCGCGACCGGAGAATCACGCCAGCGAATCGGCGGCGGTTGCCGTTCAACAAAATCTCGTCGTAGAGCATCACGGCATTTCTGCCGATAGCTCCGACGGCACATTATACTTTAAAGACGATGACACTTTTTCATTTAAATTCTCCGAAACTAAGACCGAAAGAGGTGATAACAAAGCTGCGTTAAGCGGCTTTGTCTGAGCCTGAGCCTTTTTTGATTTTTTTTCATCTGATTATAGGAAAAAGCCTGTGAACATAGTTCACAGGCTTTTTTCGATGCTCACAAATCGCGTCTGACGGCTTTTTACGGTTTGACGCTTAGATTATCATTCATTCTTTCGCGGTCAATCAAATAACGCTTGATGCCGTAGCGGTAAAGCGTGGAAATCGAAACTTGCAGGCGGTTTGCAACGTCGGTAATCGGAAAATCTTTTGCCAGCGTTTTTGCCTGTAAGATTTTATTCGCTGTGATGCGCGGTCTGCCTTTCGGTCGGAGAGATTTTTCAGGCTTCGGACGTTTGTTTTTCCGTTTCCGTTCCTGAAGCTCGTTCAGCTCTTTTCTAAGTTTTGCGATTTGTGCATCTAAACTCATAAATTTTCTATTTGTTTTCGTGAAACAAGCGTTTCACCTTTTGACCCGGTAAAGCCGCGAATCACGCCGTCTTTAATTAACCGTTTAATTTCCGCCTGAGCTAATCCGTATTCATTACTGGCTTGCTCGACGGTCAAAAACTTTGGCTTGTCGTCGCCCATCGGCGCGGCGGCTCCGGGCAACTGTTTTGTAAAACTTTGCATAATGTTTGCCGCTTCAAGTAATTTTTCGGCAACGAAAACCTGAGAAGCATTCAGAAATTCGCTTTGTTCCGTGCTTTTCGCTTTTTCCATTGCGTTTGATTTTTCAACGGTCGGAATGTTGACCGGCGAATCACTTTTAGTTTTGAATTTCAAAACATCTTCGCGTTTGAAAATAACTTGCTGCCTAACTTCCCCGTCAACACGGCGGCGCAGCTTTTGTGCGGGAATGTCGCCGTTTTTCTTTAACATTTCAACCGAACGAACATTTTTAAAACCTAATTCGGCGCGAACCATTTCTTTCGTCATTTCGTCGGGCTGCAAAGTGTATTCGTCGTCTATGTCCGTTTCGATCAGCCGCAGCGTTTGCAATCCTTCCAAATATTCAACCTGATTCGACGACTCAAGATTTTTAACAACCTTGTCCAGTTCGACAGCATTAATATTTAATGAGCTGGTTAAAATCTTTTTGACTTTTTCGCTTCCGCCGCGTTTTTTCAAAAATTCCACTAATTGCCGTTCTCTTTCCGAATTTTCAACCTTTGCCAATTCTGCTATCATCTTTTTACCTCACTATAATTGTTGATTTAGAATTACGAAAACTTGTGAAATTCGCTATTGTTCACAGGTTTTCGTTTTTCTTTATAACGAAGTAATTTTCAAAAAGCAAACCGTGATTCAACCGGCTTAAAATTATCTCGATTAATCACACTTTTAAATCTGTGATTCCGAATTTATAAGCGCTCGTTCACGCTTATATTGCATTCGCTTGCGGCAAGCCGGTGTTGCAAACTTTTGTTTTCCCGTGATTCGGCGACCGCAGAAACAACCGCAAAATTTCGCCGACGAATCACGCGAATTTTCGCACGTCGCATCACGGATGGCTTTAGCCACAGTTCGCCCGACATTAAAGGCAACGCCGTTTCCGATAACGTGCTTTTTGTAAGAATCCTTAAAATAAGGTAACTCGAAATCGGGCGGCAAACCTTGCAGCTCGCAAAGCCGCGTGAATGACCGGCGCGATTTTTTCCCGTCCGAAGCCATCGCCGCTGGTTCAACATCTGTGATTCGCCGTCCGCGTTCAATTTCCAAAGTTGCTTCGTCCAGACTTCCGAATTGAAAATGCCGCAAACGGATTTGTTTCAATCCGCATTCGTTCGCCCGTAAATCGAAACGCTGAATTTTATAACCGGGAATAATCACGTCAGGCACTTGCGGCACGTTTTCGAGTAAAAACCATTTCGGCTGCGCTTCCGTGATTGATCGAGAAAATTCTTTGAGCATCTGACATCCCGGACAATCACAGTTGATTTTTGATTTGTGCGATCTTGTCCGGTTGGCAACCGAAAAAGGCTGACACGGCGAACCCGCAATAATTCCATCGAATCTGTGTTTGACCGGGTGAAAATCCCGAATATCAAAACCCAAATCAATTTCGGCGGCGCGAACGACGCAAAAGCCCTCAGCATCAAAAGCGCGTCCGAAAATATCTATGCCGTGAAACAAAGATAAAACTAATTGTGATTGAGCTTTAATCATTTGGAATTTCAAATAAAGGAACTTCGACAATTGATCGGGCATCGGCATTTGTGCCGTTTCCCGATCTGATTTCTTCCAACGCTGAAAGAATCGCATAGCGTTTTTGCTCGTCCATTTTGGCAAAGTTGTTTATCCATCGCTGCCGTTGACGTTTGATGTTGTCGCGCTCGCGGTAAGTTTCGCCTAAAAATGTGTAGTCGTGCAGCTCCAACGGTTTTGGGAAATTCATAAAAACATATTCGTCAATCCATTGACCGCCGCGCGTCGGGCATTTTACAAGCTCATACCGCCAGCCGTTCGCGTGGAGCATATTGTCATACAGTTCATTTGGATAGCACGAAATCATTACAAGGCAAGGCAAATCAATCAGGATTGAAAGAAGTTCATAATGAGAATCTTCATCTGCCATGTCGCATCGGTATAATTGCCGTTGCGATCTGCGCGTTTCCATCAAATAAGGCGGGTCGCAATATATCAGAGTGTCTTTTGGATTCTTAGTTAGCCAAAAGGTTTGTTTCAACCAGTAGAGCGCGTTTCCGCAAGTTAATTGCAAATTCGGAATTTCCTTGCCAGTCCAAAGATTATTGATAACCTGATCGTCGTCATCAATTCCCCAGCTGTTCGAGGCGGCTTTTTTGTAACGCATTACCGAACCGTTGCCCAAAAACGGTTCAATATAAAGCGAGTGCGGCGGCATCATCGAAATAATCTTTTGATACACGCCCGATCCGCCTTTGCCGCCTGTATAATGATTCGCCATATTTACTGCACCATCGGTAATTTCGCCGTTGCCGTCCTTGGAACTATTCAGCCACAATATATTGTGTTTTAAGCGTTTTACATCGCGTTTGCGAAAATCAAATCTTTTTGCGCCGATTTTGGAATGTGAGAACCACAATATATTGTGATCGGACGGCGAAATTTTCAAAACTTAAGCAAAATGCGTCTGATAAGAGCCATTACGTAATTATGAGTCAAAAATGCTAATTCCTCATACTGTCAATTTGATCTAGCAGCTCCTTCATTTGTAAATCATAATGCTGTGTTTTAAACGGATGTACGAAACGCTTTAAATCACAAAGCATAAAAGAAACCAGAATTTTCACAAGAAAACATAAGGATGATACCTGACGCTCTAATTTTTCAATTCGTTCTTTATCCGTCATAAATTTCTTTTTTATTAATCAATTTCAATTTCAATTGACGAATTGGAAACGATACAGACAAAAACTAAAATTGCCGTCCAGACCGCAACCGCAAATCTTTTTGCAAAGCAATAAATAAACATAATTACCTCTCGTCATCGTGTCCCGACGCGGCGTTTCTTTTGGGCGATATTCTCTTTCAATGCGCGTCCTAATCCTAAGCCCAAACCGTAGCCGAAAGCCTTTGCGCCGATTTGAATTAATCGTTCCGGGATAGAAGCCAAAACGGAATTTTCGCGCCGCTCGAACGGCAAATGCGTTAATTGTGCCGGTTTATCATCAACCGGCTCGGCATCAATAACTTCATCGTCGCTGACTTCATCAATTCCTAATATTTTCATTGTTTGATTACCTCTTGTTTTAAGCGGTCATAACTAATAAGTTTTTCGAGTAGATGGCAAAGAAAAAGGCTGCCGAATATTAGCGACACGATCACTTTTGTTGTCGGCTCAAGCCAGCCGAAAAACATACAAATCACGCTTGCCCAAAAGACGATCAACCAGCCGATAACCAACCAAATAAATAAAATTTCTTTTGAATACATTATTCGATCACCTCAGCATCGAGAATTGTTTCGGCAAATCGCACTTCAATCTTTTTGTATTGCGTCAAAACTTTGATCGTCTGCTCTTGGCATTGGTAGCGCGCCCGCAAATTCTTAACTTCATTTGCGAGCTGACACACTTTGACCAATAAGCCGACTGCCGATGCAAAACTGATTGCCGCAAGCCAAAACAAAACTTCTAACATATAAACGAAAACCTCCGAAAACTAAAAATTCCCTGTTGTTCTTAGCTTTTCGGTTTGTTTCAATTTCGGAGTTCAACCGTTAATTTTTGCCAACTGTCATTGTCGAAATAACTTTTCGCCAAAGCCTCAATTTCTGCAAGTTTCAAAACCTTAAGAGCATCGCGGAACACTAAAACCAATTCGTTAAACGAATAGTTTTGTGTTTTCTCTTTTCGCGCCTGTAAAACTCTTAATAAAAATTCTTTCCGATCATCGGCATTTTCGCCGTTGTCTGCCGGCGCGGCATTTGTGCCGTTGCCAGCTCGTTTCGTTTGAATTTTCGGCGCGTAGAAATGAAAAAGGGATTCGACTTTATCAATCAGGAACGAATCGAAAGCGATGTTCAGACGCTGTAAGATGTCTTTGATCTTCTCGCGCAATATTCGATTGAAGGCGGTTGATTCAAATTCCGAAAAATCCGACTTGGCATATTGCCAGATGACCGAATCGAGATTTGCGGCTTTTTGATTGCCGATAGTTTTAACAATCGAAAACCAGACCATTCGTTTTTCTTCGACGGTTGCTTTGATTCGCGCATATAACGATTTATCGCGTTTTTTGAGGTTTTCGAGTTTTTTGTCTTTGTAGATTGTCCGAAGTTTTTTGACGCGGTTCTTTTTGATCTGGCGTTTCAGCCGGTGAATGTTTTGCTCCAGATAAATTTCGGGAACTTCAAACCCGGCTTTCCAGATTTCCTTTTTGCGCCGGAGCTGCGCGGGTGATTCGCCGTCCAAGGATTTTTTCTCAAATAACGGAGTCCGCAGCAGATAATAATTCGGCTGCCCTTGCCCGTCCGTTTTGAAAATGTCCAGCAGCTCGGCGTTTACGAGATTATCAAGCCGATGGCGCAAGGTTTCTTTGCCGACCTTCGACTTTTGCGCCAAAACTTCGAGCGTGAAAGCAATTCCGCGTTCGCATAGAAACTGCAATGTTTCATACGTGGCAATGTCATCCTGAGTCAGAATTTCATATTTAAACCAGTAGGCTTCGCGCAGAACTTTGAACGATTTATTATAATCGTGTCCTTCTTCGCGGTATGCCTCGCTGAATTTTGCGACGTATTTTTCCTGTTTTTCGTCATAGATATGACTACTCAGGATTTTGGGCGGTTCTGATTTTTTTCGACCGGTTAAATTTATTTCGCTCATCTTTTCCTTTGTTTATTTGCAAAAACGGAATAGATGCGCTATATTCAGGCAATATCGTTAGGTTGCTTGAATATAAGCACATCAAGAAATCGAGTCGGACTGCTAATCCGGCTCTTTTTATTTGTGCAAATTGTATGTTGTTTTGCGTCCATTTGCAAAAGAAACTGCTGTATTTTGCTTGGCGGACGCTAAAGGAAAGATGCGTTTTAAAATTATCTGGAATTGTTGATAAGATTAGTCTGACCGCGTGCGGTCTGGGCATCGGTTCGCTCGTATCGTCCGCCAAGACTTTACGGGTTATATGCTTACAACGTGGTTACGCACGTTGTAAGTTACCGATGCCCTTTACTTTACTTCAATTCTTGAACGCCCTGCAAGCCCAAAAGTTGCCCGAACGATCAAATCTCTTTCCTTATTGAAAACGATTGTTTCACACTTGCAACAAGAAATCAATATTTTTGTAACCGCCTCGAAAAATTCAGCTTAAGACAAAAATCAGCTTAATTTAACATTCGCTTAACAACGACGGGCATTTGCGCGTTTTTGGAGCTTTCCGCCGGCGATCTGCCGCGGCGCAGATCGCGCTGCGATCTGCGCGAAGCCGGGCGCATCAAAACCGGCTGAATTGTGCCAACCGTGCAACAAACTATTTCCACAGATTTTCTAAATGTTCCGTTCTAATCAGAACGTAAGAAAAATGTTCCGTTCTAATCAGAACGGAAGTTTAAAATGTTCCGTTCTAATCAGAACGGAACACCTATATTCATATATCTGATTTAAATATTTCTATTTATAGAAGCGCATCGCCCGGACAAAAAAGCATCGTTTCTGTGGAAAAGTTGAATTTAAGATTATCGGACGCGGCAAAAAACGCCGCGAAGAAATTTAGAAGTTGTTCGCGCTATCGCGCTAAAAAGGACAGAGCGAAAAATTAAGCGTGGTTACTATCAAAGGTTGAAAATTGCACAGGTTTGTTTTTGTTCAAAAAAAATTGCACCAGCCGTGCCAAAGTTCTCAGAGAATCGCACAGCTGAAGCAACGGCAAAAACGCCGCTGTCTGCGGCATCGGTCGGACCGCACGGCACAAATGCCGATGCGTGATCAATTGATTTATTCCGCAAATTGATTTATCTTTTGCAAAATCTCAGAAAAGGAAAGGTCAACCCAAATGGCTTATTGTGTAAAATGCGGCGAAAACATACCGGGCAAATATATTGACGGGCAAATGCAAACCTGTATTCATTGTTCGCCGACAATTGCAGTAAACTCCGCTGAAACCGTGATTTGGCAGCCGCCGCCTCCGCCAAACTCGCAAGAAACCGTGATTCAGCGACCGGCGCAAACAGTTGAACCGAAAAAGAAAACGAGTCGGGCGGAAATTTACGCCAAAGGCTTGATAAGTTTTCTTATTCTTTCGATGATGGCGATAACTGCCGCTGGTTTGATAATTTTCGGGCTGATAGCCATTGCCGCCAATTTAAAACAAAACGCGCTTGAACAGGCGAATAATGAGCAAATAACACAACCACAGCAAACAAAGACACAAATTGATAATCCAACAATTCAGCGAGATTCAAAAACACGTATTGTTGGCAGATTTATTATTATGGGCGCGTCTGCTTCAACTCCGGCGCAGAATGTAATCGTTCGTGTCTTTGCTGGAAATTATAAATTTGAAAAAAAAATTGTAAAAAAAGGTTGGTATATTGATGATTTGCCCTGTAATACGAGTGTTGAAATGACATTTGGAGAAGCTTTTCAACATAGCTATTCTTTTTTTGTTCCCTGCCAAAATATACCAATGGGAATAGGCGCGTATGATTGGAATAACGGGAACTATCTTTCACAAGATATGGACAATATTGATGGTTGCTTTGCCTGTAATTAACTAATTTGTTAAATAACGATCAATCACGAGAAACAAAAAGACAACGCACGAAGAAACGACCAGCCCGACGATCAAACCGCAAACGAAAATTAACAGTTTTGGAAGTTCTCTAAACAAATTCCACCGGCGCGGCGGAACAATCTTTTAGAAGTTGAATCGCTTTCAGGCAATCCGATTTGTTTTTGTAACCCTCGCCAACGGCGATAACTTCACCATTTCCGGCAAGCAGCCGAAAACGAAATTCGTCTTTTGCATCTGTGTAAACTTCAAATTTCATAATTTTATTTCATCAAATCTTGAACTGCTTCCAGATATTCTATATCTGTAATTTTTTTCTTTGCCCAAAGCCATTCAATAACTTCACACTTTGTTCGATATGACAGATCACTTTTGACAATTTCCTCTAAAGTTAAATTCATAATTTTAGTTGCGAAAAGCTGCGAACAAAACGAAAAGTCGGCTGTTCGCAGCTTTTCGGTTTTAAGTATTTATTAATTTATGTGAGCATTTCACGGACAAAGTTTTTTCAAAAACCTGTTGCGCGGTGAATTTTTTCCCTGTTGCCGCAAAAGCAAACGAATTATTATTGATCTCGAAGGAAATAATTTTCACGAAACAACAAAGATGCAAATATTTTTCAATATCTGCCTGAAAAACGTAGTCGTCTTGATTAGTTATTTCCCTTTCACAAGGCTCACAAATCATCATTTTTCAAATCCTGAAAAGCCTTTTCGCTAATCTCAAAACTTTCACGCGGCAGCGAATCGCGGCTCGTATCAAACGCTTGGCTAAAAAACATTTCGTTTCGTTCGACAAAGGTAATTGCAGCCCCCAATATGTTCGGGTTGATTTTTTTTCCGATAATTTCAACATTAATTTCACCGTATTCGGTCAAAGGAAATTGCACGGCAATTTTAAATTTTTCTTTAATTGTCGGGATAAAAGTATAAACACGCCTTTCGTCGTCGGTATTGATTGAATGAACAAACGGAAAATTGAACTGTTCAATACGCGACAGCCCGAATTCCTCACGCGGTCTGCGAGTCAAAATTTTTTTCATTTTATTTTTTCCCATCGTCTTATTCTCCTTGCTGTGATTCAGCCGGTTGTTTTTGCGGAATGAACATTTTAGCCATCGAAAACAAGCCATTTGCCAGTTCCGCGTAAATATTCCAGATTTCCCGGAACTTTTCGTTTTCCTCTTCCGAAAGTTCCATCTCGCCGCCTCCGTCAAAAAATACCATCGGCACAAATGCGCCGGTTGGTTTGCCTTTGTCGTCCAGCTTCTCAACCGGCTCGTAATTGGTTACGCGGTCAAGATTAATCGAACGACCTTTAGAAAGATGCAAAGGCTTTAATCCGGCGCAAAGCATCACGAGAAAACTTACAGCGTTCGGGTCGAATCCCGGCACTTGTTGTGTTTGTCCGTCCATAAAATAAAATTCTCCTTACAAAATAAAAATTAAAATCGCGGTTTATCAATTTCGGCGCGAAAATCCGCGTGAATTTGGCGCAAAACAGCCGTGTTTTGATGAAACATAATATCGGCTTGGCTTCTGAAAACAGGTTTTAGAAACTCGTTTAAGCCGGAATCGTTGATTATGTCCTTCACATAATCCTTAAACTTGGGTAAAGCCGCGTCCGCGTCGTGATTGGCGATCAAATCAATAATCAAAACGAAGTCCGGGAACTCCGTTTTAAACTCTTTCAGCCATTTTTCGCCTTTTTCGCGCTTCATTTTTTGCATTTCGGCAATCAGCGCGGCGCGGTTGTTCGCGTCCAGTAGAAAAGTTAAATGTTCAAGTTCTGCAATCATCGGTTTTACCATTCAACTTTTTCGATCAAATCAATTTTCGGCGGTTCGGCTGGCGGCTCGGCGGGTTGTTCCGGCTCGAGTATCGGCGTTTCCGCCGTTGTCGTCGAAGGCTTACGGAATTGCTCAAGGTTTACGACCGGCGCGGATTGTGATTGACCGGGCATATTTGAAACATTCATTTGCGCCGTGGATCCTATCGGCATTTGTGCCGATGCGCCCGACGGCGGTTTTGGCAGAACGTAAGGCAGAACGACCGAAGCGACACCGGCAAGCGCGTTTTTTACTTGGTCGAAATTGGCAAAACCGTATTTTACAAGGTCAATCCAAGTTTCTTTGGTTTCCTTTTTCTTTTCGATCAAACCAAAAGCGGCTTCGACAATTTTTTGATTGACTTCCGCATTACTGGAATTTTCGACGGCGCGAAGCAAAATTCTGTCCTCAACCGTCATTTTGTCGTTTGCCTGAATCGGCGGCTGCGGATTCGGATTCAAGACATTTCGCAGCCGTTCGATTTTTTCAATGTTTTCAAGAAGTTCGTCAATTCCGCTCAAACCTGATTTATTTTCGGTTTGCTGGTTTGCGAAAGCCTGTGAAGTTTCCGCTTTTCGCTCTTGTTCCTGAGTTTTCGTTTTTTCCGACTCAACCAAAATCACCTTTTCGGCATC
>JALHNX010000081.1 GCA_022843305.1 Pyrinomonadaceae bacterium
CCCGCCAGACCGACCAGCAAACGATACGTCGGCTGAAGTGTTTTTTCGTTAAATTCGACGCTCGCGTTGATGACGTGTTCATCGTTCGCGGCGTAAATCTTCAGCCCGCGATAATGCGTCGAGGCGATGACCTGTGCGCCGCAGTTTTGGCGGAAATAATCAACGATTGCCACACCCAAAGCCGAACCTTCTTCGGGGTCTGTGCCGGTGCCGACCTCATCCAAAAGAACCAAAGACGGTGCGGAACAATCGCGCATCATTCCGGCGATATTTGAAATATGCGAGCTGAATGTCGAAAGATTTGCCGACAAGGATTGATTGTCGCCGATGTCCGCCAAGACCGATTTGTAAAAGGGAATCTGCGCGTCTCGTGCCGGAACGGGCAAACCCGAAACCGCCATCAAACCCAATAATCCGGCGGTTTTCAATACGACCGTTTTGCCGCCCGCATTCGCGCCCGAAATTATCATCACCGATTTTTCGGGTGTTAATTTAAAGCTCACTGGAACGATTTTCTTGTCAGAACCGCCTGCGTGAGCGGGCGGGTTTTCGTTCGCATTCGATTGTTGCGCGGCATTTGACCCACCCGCTACCGCAGACGGTTCTGACTTTCGCAGATTTTCTTCCAATAACGGATGTCTTGCGTCAATCAAATCAAGCGTTTCGTCGTCCGAAATTTTCGGGACGATGGCTTTGAATTTTCGCGCAAATTCGACTTTTGCTTTGATAAAATCGAGTTCGGCGACCGCCGCGACCGACGTTTCGATTGCCGGAAGCTGTTCGCGTAATTCTTCCGTGAGCGCGAACAAGATCCGCGCGACTTCGCGTTCTTCCTTGCCTTTCAGATTTTGAAGTTCGTTATTCGCCTCGATGGCTTCGAGCGGTTCGACGAAAACCGTTGCGCCGGACGACGAAAAACCGTGTGCGACGCCGCCGACTTTGCCCCGAAAATCCGATTTGACGGGAATTACATAACGGTCGTTGCGCATTGTAACGATTGCGTCCTGAATCGCCGCTCCCGCATTGCGCATCGTCGCTTCGAGCGATTTTTGAAGCCGTCCGCGCTGATTGTTGATTTCGCGTCTTAACCGCGCCAATTCGGGCGAAGCCGAATCGTCAATCTCGCCCGACGGAAGCAGTTTTTTGTTGATCTTATCAATCGCCGCAAAAAGTGTCGGCGGAATATTTTCGACCGTCTGCCATAACGTGGGCGCAAATTCTTTTTCGGGCTGAATCGCCGAACGCGCAAACAAAGCCTGATTACAGACACGCGAAACTTCGAGCATCAAAGTCGGCTCAAGCGTCGCGCCTTTGATCCGCAAAATCGCGACCGCGTCCGACGGGTCTTCCAGACCGCTGAACGACCACGAAACCTGTTTTTCCTCGTTCAAAAGAATCGTTTCGGCGATTGCTTTGAGTTCTTTTTCGAGTTCCAGACGGCTTGTGAGCGGACGCAGATCGGCAAAACGATTTTCGCCCATCGGAGTCTGCGCGTGACGCGCGACGAGCGCGAGGAGTTTTTCATATTCAAGCACGGCAAGGGAATAATTGTTCATTTTGCAATATTATCACGAAATTTTTAGCCGCGGATATACGCGGATTTCGCGGATTAAAAATCTTTTTTTGATAAATCTATTCGATCTGCGAAATCCGCGAAATCCGCGGCTAAATCTTTGTTTAATAATCGTAAATTTTATTCGACAACCTGCACGCCTTTCCAGAAGGCTATGTAGTTTTCTATTTCCTTTGCGTCGGGTTTCGTGTCGGGATAAAACCACGCCGCGTCTTGGTTGGTTTCGCCGCCAACGACGACATTGTAATAGCTTGCCGTGCCTTTCCAGCCGCAAACCGTGTGCGTCTCAGACGGCGCGAAAAATTCTTTGTTGATCGAATCGGCGGGAAAATAATGATTTCCTTCGACGACAATTGTTTCGTCCGATTCGGCGATGATTTCGTTGTTCCAAATTGCTTTCATAGTTTTGATTTTAATTGGTATAGCGAGCGGTAGCGAGTTTGTTGATAAAGAAAATTTTAAGTTAAATAGCAAACTCACTATCGTTCGCCAGACTGATTTTTGTTCCTTTATAAAAATTTTGCGCGAACTTCGGGTGTCGGAATCATACATTCGTCCTTTTTCCCGAAAAGTTTGTAACGATACCGGGCAAATAATTTGTAGAAAAAATCTCGTATCGGTTTCGGAATAATGATAAAGCCATAAGCCAAAGACCAAATTCCGCCCAACCTTTGAGCGATTTTCAGCGCGGCGGTCGAGTGCGTGAAAGCCTTTCTGTTTTCGACCAGAATAACCGAATCAATTTCGCTTAAATCGAAATCTTCGACATATTTTTGTCCCGCTTCCGATTGCAGCGGCGCAAATTTGAAGTAATCTTTTTTGTCGTGTTCGATAATGAAATTCACCGTTCCGTCGCAGAAATTACAAACCCCGTCAAATAAAACAATCGCGCTCATACGTTTATGTTAAAACTTAAAATCCAAAAAACAAAATTTTATTTGCAATCTGAAACCTTTTTCGGTATCTTTCCGTCTAAGCAATTCAAGCAGTTTCAGAATTAATCATTCCGTTAGAAATTTATGAAAATTCGGTCTTTTTTAATCGCTCTTTCAGCGTTTATTTTATTCTCCGTCTGTGCGGTCAATGCTCAAACTCGAACCGATGTTTACGCGATTACCAATGCGCGGATCGTGACGGTTTCGGGCGCGGCGATTGAACGCGGAACGGTTGTCGTGCGCGACGGTTTAATCGAAGCGGTCGGCGCAGACGCGCGAGTTCCGTCGGATGCGCGTGTTTTGGACGGCACGGGTTTGACGGTTTACCCGGGATTTATTGATGCTTTGACAAATCTCGGACTGCAAACGCCGCAGCCGCGCCCGCAAATCGGCGGACAACCGGCGCAGCAGCAACAACCGCAGTCAAATTCTAATTATCCGACCGGCTTACAGCCCGAAGTTTTGGCATTTGAACAGCTTAAAGGCGGCGATGCGCAGTTTGAAACAATCCGCAACGCGGGATTTACGACCGCTTTGACAGTCGGGCGCGACGGCGTTTTTAACGGACAGTCGGCGGTCATTAATCTGGCGGGCAGTTCGGTTTCGGAGATGGTTGTCAAAACGCCGTATGCCGTGCATTTTACGTTTCGGACGATTCCGGGCAGTTATCCCGCGTCCTTGCTCGGAACATTTTCGGCGTTTCGCCAGATGCTGCTCGATGCGCGTCGTTTGCAGGAAATGCAAAAAACTTACGCCGAGAATCCGCGCGGGATGAAGCGTCCCGACGCGGACAAATCGCTCGAAGCACTGTTTCCGGTCTTGAGCGGTGCGATGCCGGTTGTTTTCAACGCCAATACCGAACGCGAAATCGTTCGCGCGCTCGATCTGGCAAAGGAATTTAAATTAAACGGGATCATCGCCGGCGGGCAGGAAGCGTGGAAGCTCGCGCCGCGTCTGAAAGAACAAAATGTCGCCGTTCTGCTTTCCCTGAATTTCCCGAAACGCACTGCTTCGGTTTCGCCCGACGCCGACCCGGAAACTTTGGAAACCCTTCGTTTTCGCGCCGAAACGCCGAAAGGCGCGGCGCGGCTCGCCCAAGCCGGAGTCAGATTCGCGTTTCAATCGGGCGGTTTAACGAACATCAACGACTTTTTCGCCAACGCCGCGAAAACGACGGAAAACGGTCTGCCTTCGGATGCCGCGATTCGCGCAATGACGCTCGGCACGGCGCAAATTTTGGGCGTTGATAATCGTCTCGGCTCAATCGAAACAGGCAAAATCGCCAATTTAACGGTCGTGCGCGGCGATATTTTAGGGAAGGAAAAAACTGTTACGCATATTTTTGTTGACGGACGGCTTTTCGAGCAAAAAGAACGACCGCGAACGCCGGCGACGACCGACGGAACGACTCCGGCGATTGCGAATATCGGCGGAAATTACAGCATCACGATTGAAATTCCGGGACAAACTCTGCCGGGAACGCTCGCTCTGATACAGCAAGGCGCGGCTTTGTCGGGAACGATGTCAACCGAAATGACCGGAACTTCGCCGATCAGAGACGGCAGAATTTCATCGGACGGTTTCAGTTTTTCGTCAACGATCAGCTTCGGCGGAACGCAACTTGAGATTACCGTGACGGGCAAAGTTACCGGAAATCAGATCAGCGGCACGATTGATTCGCCGCAGGGCGCGATTCCGTTCACAGGAACGAAAAATCCATAAATTTATGAAAGTACGAATAGTTTTCTGGGCGGCGGTTTTGAGCGTTTCAGGCGCATGTGCCGGCGACGCTCACCAAAAAAATCATCAGCATTCGAATTATGCGGGACAGGAAAAACAGGCAATCAAATCGCTTTCCGAAACGGAAATCGCCGCTTACACGAACGGTGAGGGAATGGGATTGGCGAAGATTGCCGAGCTGAACGGTTTTCCCGGTCCGAAACACATTCTGGAAAACGAGACCGCAATGGAACTTTCTGCCGAACAAAAGGCGGATGTGCAGAAATCCTTTCAGAAAATGAAGGAAAAAGCGGTCGAATTGGGCAGGCAGATTGTTGAAAGGGAAAAGGAACTTAATGAGCTTTTCCAACAAAATAAAATTGACGAGGCGATTTTGCAGGAAAAAATCCAGACTATCGCCAAACTGCAAGGCGATTTGCGCGGTGCGCATCTGCAGGCTCATCTCGAAATGAAAAAGCTGCTTTCGCCGCCGCAGATAGAAAAATACAACCGTTTGCGGGGTTATCAAAATTAAAACCGGCTGAACGTAAATTTTTGAGAATAAGCAATGAAAAAACAAATAATTTTCTTTCTTTTAGTTGCACTTTGTTTGGCAAACGCGAATCTCTCGGTTCTCGCGCAGAGTAAAACCGAAATTCTAATCCGCAACGCAACGATTTTGACGGCGGCGAAAGGAACGTTGGAAAATTCCGACATTCTGATTCAAAACGGCAAGATCGCACGAATCGGCAAAAATCTGAATGCGCCGGCAAACGCGCAAATTATTGACGCTTCGGGAAAATTCGTTTCACCCGGCATTATTGATTGTCATTCGCATTCGATGCTCGACGCGATCAACGAATTTTCGTTTTCGGTGACTTCGATGACAACCGTCAAAGACGCGCTGAATCCGCGCGATATTTCGATTTACCGCGCTTTAGCAGGCGGCGTAACGGCGGGAAATCTTCTGCACGGTTCGGCAAATTCGATTGGCGGGCTGAATGCGGTCGTCAAATTCAAATGGGGCAAGCCGGTCGAAGATTTTCTGGTTTCGGACGCGCCGCCGGGAATAAAATTCGCGCTCGGCGAAAACCCGAAACGCACACATGTGCAGGTTCAGCCCGGACAGACGGCGCGTTACCCGCGCACCCGGATGGGCGTGATGGAAACGATCCGCGACGCTTTTGTCCGCGCCCGCGAATACAAACAGTCGTGGGACGATTTTCGCGCTAAAAAAACGAAAATTCAGCCGCGCACGGATTTGGAACTTCAGCCGCTCGTCGAAATTCTCGAAGGCAAACGGCTTGTTCACGCGCACGGCTATCGTTCGGACGAACATCTGAATTTGATGATGCTCGCCGACGAATTCGGTTTCAAGATCGCCACGCTTCAGCACGGGCTTGAAGCCTACAAGATCGCGCCGGAAATTGCCAAACACGGCGCAGGCGTTTCGATCTTCGTTGATAGCTGGTCGTATAAACTCGAAGCCTACGATTCGATTCCGTATAACGCCGCGATTTTATGGAAAAACGGGGTCAGCGTTTCGATCAATTCCGATTCGGACGAAAGAATGCGCCGTTTGAATCTGGACGCGGCAAAGGTTATGAAATACGGCGGTGTGCCGGAAGAAGAAGCGTTAAAGATGATCACGCTCAACGCCGCGCGGCAGCTCGGTATTGACAAACGCACCGGCTCGGTCGAGGTCGGCAAAGATGCCGATCTGGTCATCTGGAACGCGCATCCGTTCAGCGTCTATTCGCGCCCCGAAATGACTTTGATCGAAGGCGAAATCTTCTTTGACCGCACGAAAGACATCCAACGCCGCGCCGAACTCGAACGCGAACGGCAGGAACTCGAAAAACTCGATGTCAACAAACCGGCGGGCGGCGGCACGACACAACCGCGAATTCCGTCTGAAAAGCGCACCGAAGACCGCGACGAAGCGAGTTTTCAGGACGGAGGAAATAACTAAATGAAAATTACGAATTACGAATTACGAATTACGAATTTTATCTTGCTGGTCGGACTTCTTCTGTCTTCCGTCTTCTGTCTTCCGTCTTCCGTTGCCGCGCAGAGCGACGGTTCACAGCAGAACGTCATCGGCAGAGCGGGAACTTTCGCGATCACGAATGCGCGGATCGTGACGGTTTCGGGCGCGGTCATCGAAAACGGCACGGTTTTGATTCAGGACGGCAAGATCGCGGCGGTCGGCGCGAACGTTTCCGTTCCGGGAAATGCCGAAAGAATTGACGGTAAAGGTTTGAGCGTTTATCCCGGAATGATTGACGCGGGAACGAATATGGGTTTGGCGGAAATTACGCTTGGCGCGAACGCGACGATGGATTTGATCGAATCGGGCGATATGAACGCCAACGCCAAAGCGATTACGGGCATTAACCCGCACAGTTCGCACATCAACGTCACACGCGTCAACGGCATTACGACGGTTCTTTCCTATCCGGCGGGCGGCGTGATTTCCGGTCAGGCAGCGGTTATCAATCTGTGGGGCGCGACGCAAAACGAGATGGCGGTCGTGCCGACATTCGGTTTGGTGATAAATTTTCCGCGCATTGCGACCTTCAGCGGTTTCGGACAGCCGCAGTTGGAATTCAGCGAAGCCGTCAAACGCCGCGATCAACGCCTTGAAGATTTAAAGAAAGTCTTCAAAGATGCCGAAAGCTACGGTCGCATCAGAGATGCCTACGCGAAAGATAAAACTCTGCCCGCGCCGAAAACCGATCTGAAACTCGAAGCAATGGTTCCGTATGTGCGCGGCGAAAAACCGGTAATTTTTACCGCCGAACGCGAACGCGACATTCGCGGTGTCATCAAATTTATCGAGGAAACCAAAGTCAAGGGCATCATTGTCGGCGGTCAGGAAGCGTGGAAAGCGGGTGACGGTTTGAAGCGAAACAACATCGCGGTAATCTATACGAACATCTACAATCTGCCCGTCCGCGACGACGATTCTTACGATTACTTGTTTGAAGCACCTTCAAAACTCCAGCAGGCAGGTGTAAAATTCGCCATTGCAACCGGCGACGGCGGCGGCGAAGTCCGCGATTTGCCGTATCACGCCGGACTGGCGGGCGCGTATGGCTTATCGAAAGACGACGCGTTGAAAAGCGTAACGCTTTATCCGGCGCAAATTCTCGGGATTGCTGACCGTTTAGGCTCGATCGAACAGGGCAAAATCGCCAACATCGTCGTTACCGACGGCGACCTGCTCGAACCGCGCACCAACATCAAATATTTGTTTATCAATGGTCGTCTGCTACCTTTAACGAGCCGGCATACTGAGCTTTACGAACAATTTAAGGATCGAAAATAAGAGTTATCGGAGACTTAAGGTAAATAGCGTTGAGAGATCAGACTTTAATTTGCTTTCGCGAATGACAAATTGGAAGTTCGAACTCTCAACGCCGTCAAATTTTGAGCTCAATTTTTGTTCAACAGTTTAGCGAATTTTTAGAAATCCTTTCGGGTATCTATGTATCCGCTGTAAAGCCATGTGGACGGTCCGAAAACAGGGTCGTCAATATAAACTTTATAGTAATTGCCGACTCCCGCCGCCTGACTTAATCCGTAGGCTGTTCCGTTACAAGCATTGCACATCAAGACATTGTTACGGTAAACATTCCACAGTCCGACAATATCGTCGGCGGTCGTACTTGCCGTTCTAACGAGTCTGAATTCATACTCATAGTCTAAACACGGGCGTACAAAGCCGTAAGCCTTCGATACACCCCGAAAATGTGCAACTGCGGGATAGGTCGGCGGTGCCGGCTCCGTCCACGAGCTTGCCATATTAAAAGACGCGAGCGATGTGTAATCACATCCTGTTTCAGCATCCCGGATAACTAAACCGTTATCATTTGTCCAAACGCTGTGGGTTGATTGCGCCATCGCTGAAATCGAAAAGACTCCAAGCATAATCAACACGAAAAAAGTTACGATTGTTTGTTTTTTCATTTATTCTCCTAAGTTGTTGTGTTTTTACCAAAGAGATTGGAAGATTTGTAGGAATTTCCCTTATTTTCTTCTACGTCTTAGGTAATTGACTGCTTTTACTTTCTATCACGTTAACGTATTTGAACCCCGCCACGCGACGGTTTTTTGTTAAGTCGAATTCGGCTTGGTTAAACGACGCAAAACAAAATTTATTTTGCCTAAAAATATTCAGATTTTTTTATTTGTCGGTGAATAAAACCTTAAACAATTAAAACTAAAAGAATTAAGTCAGGAAAAATCTTTCGCAAACCCGCTTGAAAATTTTTATTGTCGTTTTCCTCCTTTTCGTCTATATTATTTCTCACAGGAAACTTTCAAGTAATAAACGAACAAAACTACTTCTTTTATAAATACACAGATTAAATTATCGGAGGTTTGATAAAAATTATGGATTTCACGGCAATAGCGGCAGGAATTATCACGGCACTTGTTCCGTATCTGGCAAAAGGCGGCGAAAAATTAGTTGATAAAGTTGTCGATGAAGGGTTTGCACAAAGAGGCAAGATTTGGGAAATGACGAAAGGTTTATTTCTTGAAGATAATTTAACATCATTGAATCTTTTCGAGGAAAATCCGACTGATCCCAAAAATCAGAACAAACTTGAAAGCAAACTCGAAGACAAATTGGAGGCAAATCCCGAAATCGCAAAGGAATTTGAAACATTGCTCAAGCAAATTCCAGCCGAAATAAAGTCAAATTCGATAAATATTCAAGGCGACAATAATAAAGTTGCTCAAGACATTAAAGACAGCACTATCACAATAAGTTAGACATGAATGGCGACATAAAAATTGATGGGGAAGAAAATAATGCCTTTACGGGTATTTCAAATTCAACAATCAATATTCATCCCAAACAAACAAACGATGATAAAAAGTCCTCATTTGTTCCCCAACACATTACTATTCAATCTCTGACTCCGCCAAGTTATTTTACAGGTCGGGAAAAGGTTTTGGAAGATATTGCCGTTGCTTTGCTAACTCATCGAACTGCGGCTTTGTATGGAATTTCGGGGCTTGGAAAATCGTCCGTCGTTTATAAATTTGCGGAACAACACGCGGAAGATTATCAATATATTATTTTTGTGCGGGCAGACCGTTTAGGTTTTGACGCTAATTTTGATAAAACCTGTGAAATGATGTCTCTGGTCTTCGACGCGCAGGATAATGAAGACACGAAAGCCGTAAAATTCAAGGCTAAAATAGATGAATTATGCGCTAATCTGCCCAAAAATAAACGTTTGCTTTTGATTTTCGATAATGTTGACGAAATGGAACGTCTGCGAAAGTTTTTGCCCCAACACAATAAAGTAAATACCCTTCTGACTTCAAATTTTCCCGATATTCACGACCTCGGACACCGCGTTTCGATTGATAATTTATCGGAATCCGACGCGATGCTTCTTCTTTACCGAAAGGCAAACGCATCTGACGCGGATAATTTCGACGACATTCCGGCGGAAGAACTCGAAGCGATGAAACAAATCGCGCATTTGCTCGGTTTTCACCCGTTTGCATTGAGTATTGCCGGGCTTTATATCCGAAAGAAACGAAAATCTTTTGCCCAGTATCTGGCGCGTTTGCGCGAGTCGCAGGGAAAAATTCTCAAAGACGAAAAAGGCGCGGACGCATATCAACACGGCACGATTTATGTCGCGTTCGAGATTCCTTTTAACGCGATTTCTCCGTCCGAAAATCTTCCGGCGGAAGAAAAAAACGAGGTCGAAATCACACGCGAATGTCTGAAAATCGCGTCCGTTCTGGCGGCGGACAATATGCCCGAAGAAATCTTCCGAGAAACTGTGAGTTTAATCCTTCCGCCCCAAGCCGAATTTATTGCGGGCGAAGATAACTGGGATAATATCTTTGAAAGATTATCGTTATACGGTTTATTTGAACGTAATCCTTCGACCGCAACCTTTTCCTTACATCGTTTGTTCAGACTGTTTTTAGACGACAAACTAAAAAACGAATGCCAGACAATCGAAAAACCGCTAGCGGAAATTTTAAGGAAGTATTTTCGAGATTTTGATTTTACCAATAAAACGGAAGTCGAGAGATTTTTACCGCACGTCGGAAGTTTTTTAGATTATCTCGAAGAATCTGTCAGGCGAACTCAACAAACAGACGGTAAAAATAAGGTTTCAATATCAAAAGACCAACTCAAGCTAAATTTAGAAAACGAATCAACTGCAAGATTATGCGACTACTATGCTCGATATTATACACAAAACGGACAATCCACAGTTGCGGAAAGATATTACGAATGTTTCAAAAACATCTGCGAGGAGATTGGAGATATTGATCAAAGTTTACTAGCAGAAAGCTGCAACAATTTAGCATTTCTTTATAAATCACAAGGCAGACATGAAGAAGCCAAGCCTTTATATCTAAAAGCAAAAGATATTTTTGAAAAAATATTAGGTGAAAATCATCCCGATACGGCAACAAGCTATAATAATTTAGCATCACTTTATAAAGCACAAGGAAAATACGAAGAAGCCGAACATTTATACATCAAATCAATAGATATTCGAGAAAAGAAATTAGGTGAAAATCATCCCGATACGGCAACAAGCTATAATAATTTAGCAACACTTTATGATTTACAAGGAAAATACGAAGAAGCTGAGCCTTTATACATTAAAGCAAAAGATATTCTTGAAAAAGAATTAGGTAAAAATCATCCCAATACTGCGACAAACTATATGAATTTAGGTACGTTTTATTATAAAAGAGGCAAATCTCAAGAAGGCTTAGAATTGTGCGAAAAAGCATTAAAAATTTATCAAAATACTTTGCCTGCCGGTCATCCTTATATTCAAGACTGTGAATATTGGGTTGAGCATATTAAAAATTCAATGTCTAAATAATCAAGGCGGCGATTGTAAAGTTTCATAAGATAAAATCAATGGCACTATAAAAATCAGTTGAATATGAATAACGAAACGAAAATTAAAGGCAAGAAAAATATAGTTATTCAAGAAGCGAAAGATTCGACATTTTATATAAATGTTGAAAAAGATAGCGCTGATAAAGAAACTCAATCTACACAAAAATTCTATCCCAAAAACTTTCCGCAAAGCCTTATTTATTTTACAGGTCGGGAAAAGGTTTTAGAAAACATTTCCGAAGCTTTAGAAAATCACGGGACTGCGGCGTTTGCGGATACTCATGGAGTCGGGAAGTCGTCGGTGGTGATTGAGTTTGCGTATCGCAGACAAGAAACTTACAAACATATTCTTTTTATTCGGGCGACGAATAATGAATTTAATATTTATGTTTCCGAAATCGTCAAAGAATTAGGTTTTGCTTTGCCCGAAGATGCGAAGCCCGAACAGAGGTTGGCTGTTTTGCAGGATTGGTTGGCGAAAAATCAGGATTGGCTTTTGCTGGTTGATAATGTTGACGATGTCGATTTTATCCACGATTGCAAATTCAATAAACCGAACGGCAAAGTCATTTACACTTCAAACGATGAGAAGATTTTCAAAGTCGGGACGCAGGTTAAACTGCCGAAATTGAATGACGAGAACGCGATGCTCCTTCTTTATAAACACTGGCAGGACGACGCGGACGCGAAGTTTGAAGATATTCCCGAAAAAGCGCACACGACATTAAAAGGAATCGCGGAAAAATTCGGCAATCACCCGTTTTCGATGGCGTTTGTCGGCTCTTATCTCGCCGAAGAAGGCGAAAGCCTCGAAGAATTTCTGAAAGCGTATCAATCGAAGGAAAAGAATCTTCTGGAAAAATACAAAATTCTTTCCGGTTATCAACACGAAAACGTCGCCGCCGCGTTCCTTTTGAGATTTGAACAGATTTCCACGCCGAAATACGACACCGAACGTGAGCAATTTTTATCAATCGCCGTCAAAGATTATCTGAAACTTTCGGCATTTGTCGGAACGGACAATATTCCCGAAGAGCTTTTACAGCAATCTCTGGCAAAACTTCATCCCGACCAAGCCGAATGGACGGAAGACAAAGATTTTATCAAGGATATTTACAAAAAATTCAAACCGACCAGCATTTTCAAACGCGATGCCGAAAACAAAACCCTGACAACTCACCGCATCGTTCAGGAAATAATGCGTTTCCAAATAAAAGACGAAGAAGGCTTGCTTTTAGAAACTCTTAGCCAAGTTTTAGACAGTAATTTCGAGTTTTTCGATTTTATTAATAAAGAAAGAGTTGACCGATATTTAACTCACGTTGGGACATTTTTAGAATATCTTGAAAGTAATAAAAGTAAACCAAATGAAAACTTTAAATTGGAAAACGAATATATTGCTATGCTGTGTAACAATGGTGCTAATTATTTTTTACAATATCAGTTATATGAATTAGCAGAAAAATATTTTGAACTTTTTAAGAATGTATGTGAGTCAAACAAATTTATAAGTGAAGATTGGTTAGCTACAAGTTATAACAATTTGGCGGAGGTTTATCGAAGACAAGAAAGATATGAAGAAGCAGAATATTTCTTTAAGAAATCATTAACGATTAGTATAAAAATTTTAGGCGAAAATCATTCTGATACAGCAATAAACTATAATAATTTGGGAAAACTTTATTATTCACAGAAAAAATATGAAAAAGCTGAGCCTTTATTCAAGAAATCATTGACAATAATGAAAAAAGTTTTAGAAGAAAATCATCCTTTAATAGCTATAGGCTATAATGATTTATCAACCCTTTATTTCAATATTGATGATCTTGGACTTGCTAAAGAATATCAACAAAAATCGTTGAAAATTTTATTAGAGCTTTGGAACGAAAATCATCCAGATACTGCTGCAGGTTACTCGTGGCTTGGAACATTTTGTCATAAAGAAGGAAAATATCAGGAAGCATTAGATTATTTTTATAAAGCACACGAAATTTTTTCCAAATTTTTTCCAAAAGAACATTTTAATATGCTAAATACCCAAAATTGGATTAATGAATGTGAATGCCTAATCAGAAAATAATGAAAATTAGAAAGCGAAACGTAGAGAATGAAATACAGAAAATAAATTTAATCATTTTTATTAAAAATATTTTCTACCGCAAAGCAACGAACGATTTTTCTTGATTCATCGAAATTTATGTTTTACTCGTTTCGACGAAGTTTGTAGTTGGTTAATGAGCAGTTTTTGTTAATTAAAAACTTTTCGGAAGCGGGGAAATAAAATTTTTCGGTGGAGAAAAACTTTTGTTTGATAGGGAAAAATAGTTTTTTGACAGGGAAAATGTTTTGGAATTTAGGGAAAAAGTTGATGATTGATGCTGTGACGGGCGCAAGCTACAAACACAAAGACCAAATTCCGGGCGTGAAAATTCAATACTGCGTCAAGGCAAAACGCGGCGAATTTGAAAGCGGCTACACGAATACGGCGGTTGTTTACGGTTAGAAAGGGAAAAAGTTGCTTGAATGAGATTCGGCAACTTTTTCCCTTTTTCACTTTCTTTTATAAAAAGCGTCTTCATGACAAGACGCTTTTTCATTTTTTAAAGTATCGCGCTATTTTCCCGAAAAAGACTTCCAGGCGTTTTTTGCTTCCATCAACGTCAGCGCGGCAATGCCGACATTTGCCGCCGCGCCTAAAATGCAGTAACCGCACCATTTTTTCTCTTTGGTCGGCATTTGGTAAAAATACCAGCCCGCGACGACGGCTTCGACGCTTGCTTTAGCGGCGGCGGCAAGCGGCACGAGCGGCATTTTTTCCGTCCGGTCGGCGCCGCCGAATGCGGCAAGCGGAATGTTGGCGGCAAGACTGGCGAGCGAAATCGTGCCGTCGGGAACGCCCAAAGCATAAGCCGTATCCGAAGAATTTACCTTGTCCGAATCGAAATCGGGAAGCGGCGGATCGGGCAGATGTTTGACGATGCCCGTCTGAAACAGCGAAACGGCGGTCATCGCGCCCATTCCGAGCAGCGAAAGCGCGATGATTCCGCGCCGCAGTTTTAAGTTTTCGTTATCTCCTTTTTGCAGTTCGCGCCGCAAATCCTGCGTGTCTTTTTTAATCAATGTTTTCATTATTTCCCCCTTTTTTACTGAATGCCTTCCATGCCAGATAGCCGCCGAGCAATCCGATTCCGCCGAAAAGCAGGGAGTTTTTCGCTTTCGGGCTGGTTTTCAGCCACGTATAAGGATCGCTTTTAAATTGTTCGGCGGAAAAATTTCCCTCGACCGTATCAAAACCCGAAACCGGTTCGAAAAGATTGTCGCGGTCTGGTTCGGACAAATCTTTTTCGCCGCCGTTTTGTCCCGCAAAACCGATGGTTTCCGAGAAAAAATCCGCCAGCGCGGGCGAAATTCTTTCCGCGTAAACGACACCGGCTCCGGCTCCGCCGGCGACAAGGTCGCGCACCGGATTTTCGGCGGCGTAAATAATCGCGTCAACCACGATCTGCGGGTGATAGATCGGCGGCACGGGGCGCATTTTGAACGGCATTTTGTTGCGACCTTTTTCGTAGATCGGCGTATTGATTGCGGCGGGCAGAATCTGCGTGACGGAAACGGGAATCTTTTCGTGCGCGAGTTCGACGCGCAAAACCTGCAGAAAACCGTTCAAACCGTGTTTCGACGCGCCGTAAGCCGATTGATACGGCGCGGTGCGAATCGCCTCGACGCTCGAAATATGAATCAGCGCACCGCCGAAATGTTTCAAATGCGGGAGCGCGGCTTTCGCGCCGTAAATCTGCCCCAAAAGATTGACTTTCAGAACGCGCTCGTATTCTTCGGGGTCGGTTTTTTCGACCGTTGCAAAAAGAAACGCCGCCGCCGCGTGAATCCACGTATCGAGCCTGCCGTAACGCTCGACGCATTTTTCGGCGACCGCTTTGACCTGTTCAAAATCCGCCGCGTCGGCAACGACGTAAAACGCCTCGCCGCCTTTCGCTTCGATCTCTTCGACCAGACTTTTTAATCCTTCTTCGCTACGCGCCGCCACGCAGAGCTTTGCGCCGCGGGCGGCAAACTGCAAAGCCGTCAGTCTTCCGATGCCGCTCGAGGCACCGAAGACGACGGCTGTCTGAACGCCGATCGGCTTTAAATTTATTTTCATTTTCCCCCCTTTATCGATTGCGGATTTTGGATTGCGGATTGAATTAAAAATCCCAAATCCGCAATCCAAAATCCCAAATTACTTCTGCGGAATTTCTTCGCCTTCCGCGAAAAATTCGAGCGAAGCGGAATTCAGACAATATCGCTGTCCGGTTGGCGGCGGTCCGTCGGGGAAAACGTGTCCCTGATGTCCGTCGCAGCGCGCACAGCGGATTTCCTCGCGCACCATCCCGAACTTCGTGTCGCGGTAAATCTTTAAATGTTCCGTGTCAAACGGCGCGTAAAACGATGCCCAGCCCGTGCCAGAATTAAACTTTTCGTCCGAACGGAAAAGCGGCAGTCCGCAAAGTTTGCAGGCGTAAGTGCCGGTTTCTTTATTGTCCGTTAAGTTTCCACAAAACGCGGGTTCCGTACCGTGTTCGAGTAAAACCCGGTAGGCTTCCGGGTCTAAATCCATCGCTAATTGTGCGCGTTTTTCATCGCTGATCGGTGTAATATCAAAGCCGCTTTCCGAATATTCGCGTCCTTCTTTTTGTGTTTCCGGTGTCATAAAATTTTCTCCTTAAAGTAATGATGACAAAATCATCGGCAAAATTCCAGATTCCGCCGGAAATTATTTTTATTCGACAATTTTGTTGAAACCGGAAAAAAGGTTTACCGCAAACCTTTAAATAAAACCGCATCGTGCAGCCATCTGCCCTGCGCGACGGCGAAGGTTTTTCCGTCGGGCGAAACGGACAGACCCGAACCGCCCAATTCTTCGTTGCCTAACGAAGCTATCTGCTGCGGCGTTCCGCCGTCGAGCGATTGAAGCCATAAAATATTATTTTCAAGCTCGCGGTCGGATGTGATATATGCCAGATTCTTTCTGTCCGGCATCCAGACAACACTGTGCAAAATCGCTTTCGGGATGGCAAGCGGAAAGGTTTTGACGATCTGCCCGTCGGGAAGCGCGGCGATTGTTAAAATTCGTTCTTCGCCCTGACGTTCGGAATAAGCGACCTGCGAGCCGTCGTGCGAAAAAGAAAAACGATACTTCACCTTATCCAGAACGAGATGCTCGCCGCCGCCTTTTGTCGAAACGCGCCAGAGCTTGCTGGTCAGGGAATGACGATAATAAACCCATTCACCGTCGGGCGTAACAAAAAACGGCGAACCGCCTTCTTTTTCAGTCAGCTGTGTTTGATTGCTGCCGTCGTCGTTCATTCGCCAGATTTGCGCCGCGCCGGTTTTGTTGGACACGAAAAATATTGAATTATTGTCAGCCGAAACGATCGGCACGCCTTCATCGGCGGCATTGTTGGTTAATTGCCGCTGTCCGCTGCCGTCGGCGTTGATACTCCAGATTTCGTCGTTGCCGGACATAATCGAAGTAAAATAAATTTTCCCGTCCGGCGCGTAAAAAACCGTCGAACCGTCTGCCAATACACGGCTGACCGACGGATTTTCCAGACTCAAAAGCCGGACGCGAAAATCCTGTTTGACCTGCGAGGATACTAATTTGGTCGCATCTTTATCGAGATTCAGGATGGAATAAGATTCGGAATCATTCGTCAGCGGCACTGTTTCGCCGTTCGCGGCGGAAACCTGCCAGATGCGGAAATTTTTATTGGGAACTCTCGATGCCGTCATCAGCAACCCGCTTTTATCGGGCAGCCACGCTATATTTTTTATATTGAAAAATTTCTCGCCGGTTAATTCGCGCTCCGTCCCGCTTTCCAGATCAATTTCCGCCAAACTGAATTCGTTCGATGCGTTTGCCGATTGCCCGACGGCAAAAGCGACGCGTTTTCCGTCGGGCGAAATCCGGTTGTCGCCGATGCGGAACGGGCGCGGACGCGAAACGAGTTTTCGCTCGTTTTTACCGTCCGCCGTGTCGGCAATCCATAACGAACAAAATTCCTCTTCGCCGTAAGGACAGCGGACAAATGAGATTCGCGCACCGTCGGGCGAAATGCTGATCCAGCCTTCGGTGTCTGTGACGATTTTTTGCGGAATGCCGCCACGCGCCGAAACGCGGTAAATGCTCATCAGGTCGCCCGTCAGCCGCGGACGGCGGACAAAATAAATCGTTTCTCCGTCGGGCGAAAGCGCGAGTCCGTAATAAATTTCGTCGGACGGCGGAATTATTTCGACGCTGCTGCCGTCGTCGAGATGTCTGAGCCGGATGCTTTGTTTATCGGCGATTGCCCCGTGCGTATAGACCACATTTTTGCCGTCGGGCGTTAAAACGGCAAACACGACCTTTCCGTTGGTCGAAAGTTTTTCGGAACTGAATGACGCGGACAAAACGTGCGCGTTCGATTCAAAACCTCTGCTTCGTATATACCACGAACCGATACCTAACGCTCCGAGAAACGTGATAACGGCGAGCATCGCGGGCGCGAAAAACTTTTTGGTTTTCGGCAATGCGGCAGGTTGTTCTAAAGAGACGGTTTCAAGAGATTGAGCGACCGGCGACGCAATTTCATAATCTGTCCGGTTATTTTCTTCTGCTTTTGATTTGTCCGTTTCGGAAATTTGTTTGACATCGGCGATAAAGCGATAACCGTGCCGCCGGACGGTTTTGATGTATTTGGGCGAGTGCGCGTCGTCGCCGAGAATTTTTCGCAGCTGGCGAATATTGAAAGTTAGATTGCTTTCTTCGACAAAACTGTCCGCCCAGATTTTGTCCATCAACTCATCTTTTTCGAGCAGCCGCCCGTGATTTTCGACAAAGACCGAAAGCAGTTCAAAACCCTTCGGTGTCAGCTCGACCGGCTGGTCGCCGTGCATTAAAATCCTCTCTCTGGTGTCGAGCCGGAATTCTCCGAATTCATATAAACTATTGACTGATAAAGACATAACGCGTCTAGGAAATAACTAATCTAATTCTCATCTGTTTCTCAGGACTTTAATTTTAATCCCTTGTAAATTGAATGACAACGCGGTATCACCCGGGCATTTATATTTGTCGAACGAAGTTGGGTAAATATTTTTGCGAGGCGAAACGAATTTTTTTTGATTATTTAATTTATTTAAAAGAGGAAACAGATGCAGCAGAAAATATTTTTGAAGTTAGACGGCGTGCGGGGCGAATCGGAAAACCCGCGTCATTACGGTGAAATCGAAATTATCGCTTTTTCGTGGGGCGGCAAGCACCAGCACGCCGCGGGCGGAAGCGGAAAAGCCTCGATAAAAGATTTGAGCATTACAAAAAAAGCGGATCAAACGTCGGCATTTTTAATGGTCGCCTGTCATCGGGGACAGCATTTCGGTTCTAAGCTGGAAATCCGGCTTGATTTGAAGCCGAAAAAGCCGACTATCGGGCGAAACTCGGAAGCAGGATTTTTGAAAAGGGAAAAGATAAATGACAGCGCTTTTATATGATCTTCAATCAACTTTAAGAGTCGCCGAACAAGTCAAAACAGGCGTTCGGGTCACGCATTCTTATTACACGCAGGTTGACGCGTTCTCGGTCGTCGGCGGATTGCAGAGATATATCTGGAAGGACGGGCGCGGCAAGATCGGCGATGCCGATGTGATGTCGGAATTTTATCAGGCAAGACAATTTCGGAACATCGCCATTCAAAAAAAGCTGAATCGCGAAACGCTGATTATCAAGAAGATTTATTACCTGAAGCTTCCGTTTGAAATTACCTTTGTCGCGCAGACGCTGTCGCCGTCGTCGGGATTCAGAAGTTTACAGCTCGATGCGAAGAACGCGCGAATCGTCGAACCGCCGAACCGCGACTCGCGTTCCGAAGCGCTGTTTATCGAATTTTCCGACCCGAAAATATTTTACTGGCACGAAAAAGGGAGGTCAGCCGCGCCCGTCATCGTCAAAGAAGAAATCTAGGACGAAAGGCGCGAAACAATAACGGATTTTCAAAGCCTGAATTCAATAGCAGGCAAATTTAGAAATACTTGGAGAATAAAATTATGAATTATAAACAAACAATAAAATGTCTTTTGACATTGGCAATTATACTCTGCGCCCAGTTTAACGGCTTGGCGCAGTCAGACAACACGGAAGACACAATGCTGTCGTCCGAAAATGTTATCGTGCGGTGGAATCGTGTTTTGCAGGAAACCATCAGCACGCCCGGACAGCATCCGGCGACGATCTTTCCGGTGCGCAGTTTTGCGATTATGCACGCCGCGATGTTCGATGCGGTCAATTCGATTGACGGCACTTATACGCCGTATCTGACCGACGTGCCGGGTTCGAAAAACGCTTCGCAGGAAGCCGCCGCCGCCCAAGCCGCGCACGATGTTTTGGCGGCATTATATCCGAACCGGCTGGCGGTTTTCGACGCGGAACTCGCCGCTTCATTGGAAGGAATCAGAGAAAACCGGAAGCGGCAGGGCATCAGAGTCGGTCAGCTCGTCGCCGGGCGAATGTTAATGGCGCGCGCGAATGACGGTTGGAACGTCGCGCCTTCGCCATACATTCTGCCGACGACTCCGGGCAACTGGCAGCCCGCGCCGGGAGCGGCAGGTTTTACGCATTTTCCGGGAGTTTTGCCGTTTGCGATCACTTCCAACACGCAATTCGCGGTGGTGCCGCCGCCCGCTTTGACGAGCGATGAATATGCCGCCTCGCTTAACGAGGTCAAAGAACTCGGCTCGGCAACGAGCGCGACGCGCACCGCCGACCAAACCAAGATCGCGCAGCTCTGGGCGAACGTCAATACGCCGACGACCGTCTGGTATGTCTGGAACAACGTCGCCCGCAACGTCGCCGCTTCGCGCAATGCGACGACCGCCGAAACGGCACGGCTTTTCGCGCTTTTGAATATCTCGATGCACGATACGCTGCAAACGACGATGACGAGCAAATTCCAATACGGCTTGTGGCGCCCCGTGACGGCGATCCGCCGCGCCGACGAGGACGGCAATCCGAATACGACCGCGGATGTCAACTGGTCGCCGCTCCTGGGCAATCCGCCGTATCCGTCCTACGCCGGAAACCATGCGGCAATCGGCACTTCGCAGGCGACGATTCTCGCTCTGTTTTTCGGGCGCGACGACATTTCGTTTCAGCATACGTGGGAAGGCGCGGGCGGCGCGACGCGTTCATATAACGGATTCAACGCGATGGCGAACGAAGAAGAGAGAAGCCGCGTTTACGGCGGAATTCATTTCAAATTCGACCAGACTGCCGGACAATCGGCGGGGCGCAATGTCGCCAATTACGTTTTTCAGAATTTGATGCGTCCGCGCGAATGCGCTCGCTAGAAATTTAAAACAACAAACTAAAAATACAAATAAAAGGAGAATTTATATGCAATTCATTAACATTAAACAAATCGTCAGGTTAGTCGTTCTGTTCGGCGTTGTCGGACTGATGCTGGTCTTCAATTCGCTCGCGCTCGCGGGCGAAGGTTATAGATCGCCTGATTTACCGCCTTCGTGCGGCAGCCTGCAGGTTCCTGTGAGAATTAAAAAGACTTCTCATTCGTATGCGGTCGGCGTGCAGATTTATCGTTGGAACGGCACGAGCTGGGATTTTGTCGCGCCTTTGGCAAATCTGTATGCGAATGAAAACTTCAACGGGAAGATCGGTTTTCATTATGCCGGTCCGACATGGGAAAGCAACAGCGGCAGTAAAGTGGTCGCCGCGCGGGTTGCCGGATGCACGCCGGATGCGAGCGCCATTCCGTGGCTTCTGCTGCAGGCGGTTTCAAATGACGGACCCGGAATTTTCAAAAAAGTAGATTACATTCATCGCGTCAACACGGCGGGCGGTTTGGCTCCGACGGTTGCGGGGTCGGTGATCGGCGAGGAAAAAAGAGTGCCATACACGGCGGAATATTATTTTTACCGCGTGGACGATTAATCAAAAACAATGAGGAAATAAACAAAATGGAAACAGCAAAATTACAAATGACAACGGAAATGGAGACGTTGAAAACAAAACTGAAAGCGACGTGGATTTCGGGAGATTTCGGGAAAATCGCCGAATCTTTTAAGGACGGCGCGGCGGAATTCGTCGAAAGGCTTAATTTAAAGCCGGGAATGCGCGTTCTGGACGTGGCGTGCGGCAGCGGCAATCAGTCAATTCCGGCGGCGCGAACGGGCGCGGCGGTAACGGGCGTTGACATTGCGCCGAACCTGATCGAACAGGCGCAAAATCGGGCGGAAAACGAAGGTTTGGAAATTCATTTTGAAGAAGGCGATGCCGAAAATCTGCCATACACGGGCGCGAGTTTTGATGTCGTGATGACGATGTTCGGCGCGATGTTCGCGCCGCGTCCCGAACGCGTGACGGCGGAACTCGTCCGCGTCTGTCGTCCGGGCGGCGCGATTGCGATGGCAAACTGGACGCCGACGGGTTTTATCGGGCAAATGTTCAAAACGGTCGGAAAACACGTTGCGCCGCCGCTGAATATGCCTTCGCCGCTGCTCTGGGGCGATGAAACGGTCGTCAGTAATCGTTTCGGCGAAGATGTTTCGGAAATCAATTTCGAGCGGCGTTCGATTCTTTTTACCTTTCCGTTCGGCGTGAAAGAAACGATCGAATTCTGGCGCGAATTTTACGGACCGACGCACAAAGCCTTTGCCGCGCTCGACGAGAACGGGCAGGCGGCTTTGCGGCGCGATCTCGAAGAATTATGGGCGGAAAACAATCTTTCGCAGGAGGACGGCACGACAAGCGTTACGTCCGAATATCTGGAGGTGACGGCGATCTGCAGTAAATAAACTTTAAGAACTCCCACAAAATCAACTTGAATTTACGAGATTTGAGAGGCGGTTTTTGACCGACCCCGTCGGAGATTTTTTGTCTTTAACGGCTGAAAACCGCCTTTCAGATAACCGCTCGGTTAATCGCCTCGGATTAAAGAAAATTTGTTTTTGGAGCAGCAATTATAAGGAGTAAAAAATGGCAAATACAAAATGGAAAGGAACTTTAACTTATCGAGCAAAGCATACGGACATTGATTCCGTGATAGGCGCACAGTTCGTGCCGGTAACGCAGTTTTCGGTCAAAGGCGGCGCGAAAAGATGGATCGATCTAAACATTACGGACGACATCTCGCTGGTCTCGGAATTCGAGCAGGCGCGGAGCTTTAAGAATATAGCGCTTTACCTGCCGCGAACAAAAGGTTTCGAATGGCATCAATTATGGGAAATCGCCGACCACGGTTTGCCGGTGACGATCGCCTTTTTTACCTCGGGCAACATCGGCAAAACCGTCAAACACCAGTTCACGCTGATTTCTCAGAACGCCAAGATCACCGGGCAGCCGACCAGGATGCCGGACTGGAGCGGTGCGGAAGTTTTGCGCGTCGAATTGTCTTTGCCGGAAATAAAGCTGGTTCACGGGACATATCAGGGCAGCGAATTTGTCGAGGAGAATTGGTAAAAAGAATAGCTTGAAAAATATCTAAAAGGAGAAATGAAAAATGGGAACCCCCTGGAAAACAAGTGTGAGAAACACAAAGACATTAACGGTTTTTAACGGCATTACGACCGGGCATTGGTCGAATATTTTTACGATTGCGCTCGCCGCGTTTAACGAATTCGCCAAACCGACCGGCATCAAAATGGTCAAAGCGGGTAATGAATCATCGGCAAATATCGTGATGAGTCTGGCGGACGGCACGGCTAAATTCGAATTTTTAAACAAACATTACGAAAATTCGTTCAGCGGCACGGCGCTTCACGGATTGACGAAAACGCTTTCGATTGACGGCGAAATTCAGAAAGCCTTCGTCTTTCTGCCCGAACGCCCGACGGTCACGGATTTTGACAACAAAGGCAACATGTTTGAAAAGCTCGCCAGTCCTAACGTCATGAAAGTCATCGCCGTTCACGAACTCATCCACGCCTGCGGCTTGGATGAAATGCGCGACCACGGCGGAGACGGCATCTTTTATTACCCGCTCGCGTATCAGAACGGAAAGGTTTACGTGCCGGAAAGGGGCAAAAATCCGGCGCTGATGCCGTCTGTTCGTCCCGATGGAATAATCACCGGCAAGATCAAGGAATTGTGGTAATTGGGAGGAATTGAAAACGATACGGCGAAAATTCCAGCCATCGAGATTCTTTTTGGTAGTGAACTAAA
>JALHNX010000082.1 GCA_022843305.1 Pyrinomonadaceae bacterium
AGACGGATGTTTTCTTCCTGCGTTTTCAAATTCAGGTAATATTGAAAACTAAGCGTCGTGATCAGCAGAATAATCAGGATTATTAAAAGTCTGGCGCGAAATGTGTTTAAGAAGTTCATTTGTTTGGTCTTTGTTTTTTAAGCTTCGGTCTTCGGTCTTTGTTTTTAATTTTGCCTTTTGCCTTTTGCCTTTTTACCTTGCCCCTCAACCGTTCTGAATGTTATAGTGATTTTTAGCTTTGAAGCAAATTTTTTAATCAACTTAGAAGTTTTTTGTTTCATATTTAGCCCGGCTTTCCCCGACATACATTCCCGTAAGATTAAAACGTAAGAGGTTTAACCGATGTTTTTCGCTCAAGAAAAGTTGTATTTCAAACTTGTAGCTGTCCTTTTGCTCATTTTCGCCGCCGCTCATTCAGGCTTTGCTCAAAGAAAAAAAACTCCTGTCAAACCCGCTCCGAAACAAACCGTAATAAATCAAAAAATCGTTAAAAAAACTTCGTCCGTCAAGGAAACGAAATCAAACACGAATTCGGCGCGAACGCGGGCGGAAGATGCGCGTCGGCGCGAACTCGAAGCCGACCGCCGCCAAGCCGCGCTCGAAGCCCAACGCCGCCGCGATGCCGCGATCCGCGAAGCAAGAATGCGAAAAGCAGCTTTTGAACGCGGACTGCGCACCGAAACGGTTGACAACATTTTGGGCGACAACCCTGAAGGCGAAGATTTAGAAGTCCGCCGCGCCGCGATCAGCGCGCTCGGCAGTCACGCCGGAACGGTCGTCGTGATCGAACCGCAGACGGGCAAGATTCTTTCGATCGTCAATCAGGACTGGGCGATCAAACAAAGCTTCAAACCGTGTTCGACCATCAAGCTCGTAACGGCGTTTGCCGGACTCAACGAAAGCCTGATCAATCAAAACGGAATCATCACGCAGAGAAATTTCGCGATGAATCTGGACGACGCGCTCGCTTATTCGAATAACGCTTATTTCCAGCGCGTCGGCACGGATTTGGGCGGAAACAAAATGGTCAATTACGCGCGGCTTCTGGGTTTGGGCGAACCGACCGGCTTGAACGTTCCGGGCGAAACCGGCGGGCGCGTGCCTTTTAACAACAACAACGCGCGGATTTATTCGCACGGCGACGATTTTGCGGTCACGCCTCTGCAGCTTGCCGTGATGGTTTCGGCGATCTCCAACGGCGGGCGGCTGATCGTGCCGCAAATTCCGCGCACGAGAATCGAAAAAGCGAATTTCAAGGGCTATATGAAACGCCAGATCAACTTGCCGCCGAATACTCTGCAGCGGATTATTCCCGGAATGGTCGGCGCGGCAGTTTACGGAACGGCGCGGCGCGGCGTTGACCAGACGCTCGAAATCGCGGGCAAAACCGGCTCGTGCATCGGCGGCGGAACGTGGGTCGGACTTTTCGCTTCGGTCGCACCGATCGAGAATCCGCAGCTCGCGGTCGTTGTTATCTTAAAAGGACAAGCCGAACGCGGAAAATATGCGGCGGCGGTCGCGGGAAAAATCTATAACGCGCTCAGAACCCGCATCAAGCTCGACGGCAAGATGAATTACGCCAAACTTCCGCTGCAATTAAAACCGCAGTCGAAGATTGACGCGAAAACTTCCGCCGCGCTCGACGATGCCGAAGATGAAGATTCGGACGATAGCGGAACCGTGCGGCAAGGCAAAAAAGGCGATCAGGACGCGCTTAGAAATAATATTGTAAAGCCGCAAATCGTTACTAATCAGACGCAGAAAAACGATAATCAAAAGCAAACGCCTTTGTTTCCGACGGTCATTATCACCAAAAAAGACAAAAATCAAACAACAAAGAGTACGAACGAAATAACGCGCCCGCGCATCGTCAACAAAAATTAAACGGCAGGTGAAATAATAAAAATTAAAAACCCGTGAAATAAAATCTTTCGCCCGCGCTTTTTTGTAAAATAATGAAAAGTTTTAACTTAAAACTTTTCATTATTTCTATTTAGAATTTCGAGTGTCCTTTTTTCGCCGATTTCCGGCGTTTCATTTTCCTTAACAACCCGCTTTTTATCAGGTTTTGGCTTGACACGGATGTAAAACTTGCGTGATTATTTAGTTTTCCGTTATCCCAACGGTTTGGTTGGTTTATCAATTAAAGATAAAATATTCAAATCGGTTTTCGCGCAAAAAAGTGCAACCCTTTTTTTGCCCAAACCATCTATGAATTCGCAAACACGGAATTGGATAAATTCCAAGGTTCGCAAACAAATTTTAAGAATTAACACGCTTTGGAGGAATTGATTTTAATGAAAACCTTATTTAGAGTTTTGACGCTTGGCATTTTTTTAACCGCTTTTTCGGTGCTGACTTTCGCTCAGGAGCAACAACCTGATTTAGCGACGCTTTTCGACCAATTTAAGAAAGAAGGACCGCCGGCTAAAACCAAATGTCCGGGACGCGCACCGGCACTTATCACCGGCAAAAAGATTCTCGAATTATACGGCACCGACGAGCTTAATAAAGCTGTCATTGACTTTGTTAAAAAGAGAATGGCGGAAATTCAAGCGGAAGATCCGGTTTGCGAACGGGAAAACGCTTATATCGCGGCATTTAATGCCAAAAACTGGGCGAATGTTTTCACGACCGGTAAAGTTATCATCAACGCCGAAGGCGATAACGGTAAAGCTCTCGATATTATGTTAGACCTGGTTTCGGTCGGTTTCGACAGAGCGTTCGTTGATAAAAATGACACGTTCAATAGTGACACACTCAGTTTTGCGAAAACCGCTTTGCAAAGACTTGAAGCCGGGAAACCTTCAAACAGCGCAAAATACGGCGCGTTTGTTCCTTTCAATACAAAGGAAAATGCTCAAAGCTGGATGAATTACATCATTGGCTGGCAGATGTATAACAAAATGAGCCAGAAAAAAGAAGCACTTCCTTATTTGTATAAGGCGACGACCATCGGCAGCGAAAAGAAAACTGACTCAACGATTTATACGAGTATCGGCACTTATTACTTTGAGGAAGCCGTGCGGCTCGATACCGAATACAGAGAAAAACGCAAAGCGAACAACAACGAAGAAACGGACGAAATAAAAGCACTTCTGGCATTAGCCAGAGGAACGGCTGACCGCGCAGCGGATGCTTTCGGCAGAGCTTATAAGATCGTTCCGGCAGGAGCTGCGAAAACGGCGATTGCCCAAACCTTGTCCGACCTTTACAAATTCCGCTTCAATATGGCGGACGCGAAACAGGCGGATGTGGACAAATACATTTCCGATCTGGTTGCCAAACCGATGCCCGACCCGGCAAACCCGGTAACGCCGGTTGTCGAAACACCGACGACCGCAACGACAATTTCGACAACTTCGACCACGCCGACCACGCCGACGCCGACCACGCCGACGCCGACCACGGTTTCGAATACGACGAAAACGACAACCAAGGCAACGACGGTTAAAAAACCCGTTACCAAGAAAAAAGGAACTCGTTAATTTAAGCAGTTATTTCTTAAAATCGAAGCCGAACGCAAAAATCAAAGCGTTCGGCTTTCTTTTTTGCGCGTTTTTTCATTAAAATTAGCGTCAGATGGGAAAAAATCTCGCTAAACTCGAACATCTGCTCGGTTATAAATTTCAAGACCTCGCGCTCCTTGAACGTGCCGTCACGCATCGTTCGTGGGCGCACGAACATCTGCCCGACGGCGACGAAGAGAAAATTCGAGAACTCCAAAACGAATCGTTCGAGTTTGTCGGCGATTCGGTGTTGGGCTTGGCGATTGCCGAGCAGCTTTTTGCCAAAAACCCGACCGTCAGCGAAGGCGATCTGACCCTTATGAAGCATCATCTGGTCAGCACCGAAACACTCGCGCGGATTGCGACAAATCTTAATTTGGGTGAGTTTATGCGCGTCGGGCGCGGCGAAGAAAAAACCGGCGGAAGGCATAAACAAGCACTTCTCGCCGACACATTCGAGGCGATTATTGCCGCGATTTTTTTCGACAGCGGCTATATTTCCGCCCGCAATTATGTTAACCGGATTTTTACCGAAGAGCTTCGCCGCGCCACGCCGCGCTCTTCGATTGATTACAAAACACTTTTGCAGGAAACTTTGCAGGCAAACAAACTTTCCGCGCCGACGTATAAAGTAGTGAAAACCGAAGGACCGCCGCACCAGCGAACGTTTTTTGTCGAAGCGAAATGGGAAGGCGGCGCGGTCAGCGGTCAGGGAAATTCGATAAAACAAGCCGAAATGATGGCGGCAAATCTCGCTTTGCAGGAATTGAAAGCGGAAACAACGGACGAAGCACGACAAACGAATTGAATTGTTTTATCCTTTAAAAAAAGTCAAGAGTCGAGAGTCGAGAGTCGGAAGTAAAATGAATTGCTTCGGACTCTTGACTCCTGACTCAAGACTCTCGACTAATATTTTATGAGTAAAAATGAAAAAGAAGTTCCGCAACCCGAAGTAAAACCGATCGGTCCGCCGAAATCGGTTTTTCGTGAATATTTCGAATCGTTCGCGGTCACGCTCGTGATGGCGATTTTCGGGATGACGTTCGTTCTGCAAGCCGTCACGGTTCCGACCGGCTCGATGCAGAACACGATCCTGATCGGCGATTATCTGCTCGTCAACAAATTCATCTTCGCGCCCGGCGGCAAGCCTTTGCCGTTGATGCCGCAGCGCGAAATCGAACGCGGCGATATTATCGTTTTTAAATTTCCGGGTTACCCGAAAGAATTAACGAAATCGAAACAGGAACGCGATCAGGCGGGCGTTCCTTATCAAACCAACTTCGTCAAACGCGTCATCGGTCTGCCGGGTGATACGGTCGAGTTTCGCAACAATGAAGTCTATATCAACGGTCAGATAATTCCCGAACGCCGCATCGTTGCCGATTCGCCGGTTGACCGATACGGCAGAGAAAACGACCAAGCCGCGCTGGTGGTAAAAACCGAAGAACCGCAAACGCCGGACGATAAATACAGCGTTTATTACTCGGAAGATTCGATGGAAGTCGCGCAGGCGGGAAAATTAAAACCGTCGGGAACCTTCGGCGTTGAGGGAAAAAGCATCAAAGTTCCCGACGACAGCTATTTTGTGATGGGCGACAGCCGCGACCACAGTCTCGACAGTCGTTATTGGGGCGTGGTCAACCGCGATCTGGTCATCGGGCGCGCGATGTTCGTTTACTGGTCGTGCGACCGCGGCACGAGCGACAGCAGTTTTTTCAGCTGTCTGACACATCCGCGACTCGACCGCATCGGAAAACTTATTAAATAATTTTTCACCACAGGACGCGAAGAACACAAAGATTTTTATAAATTCCTTTGTGTTCTTCGCGTCTTTATGGTGAATTCCTTTTTATAATGAATCTGAAATTCAGCGAAGAAATCGCCGACGCGCTTTCTGAAAAAAAACCTGTCGTCGCGCTCGAATCAACCGTCATCGCCCACGGATTGCCTTTTCCGCAAAACATCGAAACCGCCAAAGCTTTGGAGAAAAATGTGCGCGACGGCGGCGCGATTCCGGCGACGATCTCCGTTTTCGACGGCGAATTTTATGTCGGGCTGAACGAAAATCAAATCGAGCGGCTCGCCACCGAAAAAAACATTCGCAAAATCTCGCGCCGCGATTTGCCGATTGCCGTTGCGAAAAAATTAAACTGCGCGACAACGGTCGCCACGACGGCTTTTATCGCGCACAAAGCCGGAATCAAAGTTTTTGCGACGGGCGGAATCGGCGGCGTTCATCGCGGATATGAGCGGGACGTTTCGGCGGATTTGCCCGAACTTGCCCAAACGCCGATTACCGTTGTTTGTTCGGGCGCGAAGATCGTTCTGGATCTGCCGGCGACGCGCGAATGGCTCGAAACTCACGGTGTTACCGTCTTAGGCTGGCAATGCGACGAGCTTCCCGCTTTTTATTCGTCGAAAAGCGGTCTGACAATTGATGAACGCGTCGAAACCGCCGAAGAAATTGCCGCAATCATCCGCGCACGCGATGATCTGAAACTCCAAAACGCTATTCTTTTAACCGTTCCCGTGCCGCCGGAATTCGAGATCGAAGCCGAAATTCTTGAAAAAATTCTCGCCCAATCGTTAAAACTCGCCGCTGAAAACAATATTCGCGGCAAAGAAACCACGCCTTTTCTACTCTCGCAAATGTCCGAACGAAGCGCCGGAAAAACTCTCGCCGCCAACATCGCGCTGCTCGAAAACAACGCGCGAATTGCCGCCCAAGTCGCTGTTTTGCTTTAGTTTAGAGTTCCAACTTTAGTTGGCAAATTCGTTTTAACAGAAACAATTTCATTTAGAATCGAATGCCGCCTGAAGGCGGGACTCTGAACTTTTCGTTAAAATTTTCGATTTTTTTCTTGCCAACTTCTATTTTCTTTTGCTAATCTAACTAACACAATTTATGTCGCCGAAGCTGCAAGCGCAGCACGGGGGAACCAAACAGTGGGGCGCATCTGAATTTCAGAAGAAGACTTCTTCGCTTTTAGCCCGTCAGCTAACCTCGTAGGCGTTATCGAAGAAGGACACGATGAGTTTTCCGCCTGAGAGCGTAAAGTCGAGTGGACTTTACGCTCTCTTTGTCTTTATGGATGACGAGTTGTTTTCTTTGACAAATTAACAAAGGATTTACGGAGGTTTTACTGTTATGAATCGAAGATATTTCTGGCTGATACCTGAATTTACGCGCTTTCGCACGGTTTTTGAAACCGATGAAACCGTGCTCGGCGTTTCGGATGAAAATGAACATCGTCTGTTCCGCAAAGACACGGGAAAAATCTGTTTTGACGAACGCGAAGCCCTGCGGCTTTCAATCGTCAAATTAACCGAATTTGAGGAAACGGAAGATTTTTTTATTAACGAGGCGCGGGCGGTTTATGTATGAAGAGAATCTTTCCGGCATTGGCGATCATCGGTTTATGTGCCGCGTTTGCCAATGCCCAGATCATAACCGACGACGAAGATGTTCAGTCGTGGAATGACATTCAGCTAACCGTTCCGCTGAATAAAAGTTTCGATTTTTATGCAGCGGTCACAATGCGTTTCGGTAAAAACGTTTCGCAGTTTAATGACGGCAGATTTGCTATCGGTGTCGCGTGGAAACCGACCAAGGCTTTGTCAATTATGCCGTTTTACTGGAACATTCAGGCGCGTAATTCGCAGAATCGGTTCCGGCAGGAACATCGCTTGAATCTGCGGGCAACGTATCGTTTTCCGGTAAAAAATTTCGGACTGACGCATCGCAGCACTTACGAATATCGAATGCGTCAGCCCGCGAACACATGGCGATACCGCGCCGCGCTGACGTTTGAAAAAGACTTGCCGAAGAAATTTATCGAGGGCGCGAAATTCTTTTTCGGCGATGAAGTTTTTTACGATTCGGCGACAAAGAAATTTTCGCGCAACCGTTTTAACATCGGCATCGGCAAGACCTTGAATAAAAATTTGTCGGTTGATGTTTATTATATGCGGCAGAACGACGGCTTTTCGCGTCCGGGCGATTTGAATGTTATCGGGCTTACGTGGCGCGTCAAATTGTAAAGGAGGATTTAGAGCAATGAAAATCAGATTCGGATTGACATTTATTCTGGCGGTTTCGTTATTTTTGATGAGCTGTCTGCCGAGTCCGCCGGGCGGCGGCGGAAAAGGTGCGCGGACGATTACGGTTTACGGTTTTTCGATTATGAAAGAGGCTTTAGAAACCGAAATTTATCCGAAATTTGCCGCAAAATGGAAAGCCGAACACGGCGAGGAAATAAATTTCACATCCTCGTTTGCCGGTTCGGAAACCGTTACCAATCAAATTTTGCAGGGTGCGCCCGCCGATATTGCGATTCTTTCCATCGAGCGCGACGTTGACCGGCTGATTGCCGCCGGACACGCGCCGAATGATTGGTATGTAACGCCGCAAAAAGGCATTGTCAATAAAACGCCGTTTGTCATTCTGGTCCGGCAGGGCAATCCGAAACAAATTAAAGATTTTCCCGATCTCGCCAAACCCGGCATCAGGGTCATCCATCCCGATCCGGTCAGTTCGGGCGGGGCGCAATGGTCAATTCTTTCGATTTACGGCTCAGAACTCTTAAAAAGCGAATTGGAAACCGGAACAAAAGACGCGAATCGCGCCGAAGAAGGATTGAGGGCTGTCTGGAGAAACGTAATTTCAACGCCGGGTTCGGCACGCGAAGCCCGCACACAGTTTGAAACCGGCTACGGCGACGCGCTGATAACTTATGAACTCGAAGGACTTCTGATGAAACAAGCCGGTGCGCCGATTGAGATCGTCGTTCCGAGATCAACCATTTTCAGCGAACATCCGGCGGTCATTGTTGACCGCAATGTAACCGCCGAAGAACGCCCCTTGATGGAAGCGTTCAGAAATTTCCTCTGGAGCGACGAAGCCCAAAAAGCCTTCGTAAAATATCATTTCCGTTCGGTCACAAATGAATCTTTCAACGATGCCAACCCGGAATTCGCCAAGATCGAGATGCCTTTCACGATCGAGATGTTCGGCGGTTGGAAACAGGCGTATCCCGAAATTATTGAAAAGATTTTTCTCGAACGGGTAAAAAACAAGTGAGGTGCGGTTAAATGAGCGCAAATCTGTCAGGTGTCCGGCATACACGCGGTTTTGATGTGATTAAACCGCTCAGTATTGCCGCGCTCCTTTTGATGATGCTTCCGCTCGTCCTGCTTCCGATTGCTTCGATTTTTATTTTCGGAATGAGCAAAGGTCTGGCTAGTTTTTGGGAATCGCTGACCGCGCCGGACGCGATCTTTGCTTTGCAGCTTTCGTTTGTAACGAGCTTTTGGGCGACGGTTTTTAATGTCGTTTTCGGGTTATTCGCCGCGTATGTTCTCTCGAAATACACGTTTTGGGGACGCAATTCGATAATCGTGATGATCTCGATTCCGACCGCGATTCCGACCGCCGTCGCCGGTTTCGCTTTGCTCCTGCTCTGGGGACCTTACGGTTTGCTCGGGCAGTATCTTTCGGCGGATACGCAGATAATGTTCACGCCGTATGCGATCATTCTGGCGAATATCTTCGTCACTTTTCCGCTTGCCTTCGGCGTGATTATGCCCGTTCTGGAAACGATGAGCCATTCGCTCGAAGAAGCGTCGGCAACGATGGGCGCGACCAGATGGCAGACTTTTTGGCATATTACTCTGCCTTCTTTGCGAGGCGCAATCGTCGGCGGTGCGCTTTTGACGTTTGCACGTTCGGTCGGCGAATTCGGCTCGACGATTCTGGTTTCGGGCAATCTCGCCGGACGCACGCAAACCGCACCGCTCTATATATTTGCCAAATTCAACGAAGGACAGGTCGAAGCCGCCAACGCGATTGCAATCGTGCTGGCACTGTTTTCGTTCCTGATTTTCAGCGTCCTGTTTTTTGCGCGCGACTGGCTCGAAGCGGATTAGGTCAGAACCACCTGCGTCAGCGGGCGGTTTTTCGCCGTAAAATAAACCGTTACCCGCCCGCTGACGCAGGCGGTTCTGACAACTTGATGAATCCTGAACAAACAAAAAATATTACAATCGCCGTCAGCGTCGAAAGCATCAGCAAAAAATTCGGCGAAACGGTCGTGCTTGAAGACATCAATTTCGAGGTCGTCGAAGGCGAAACGCTTGTTCTTTTAGGCGCGTCGGGTTCGGGCAAAACGACAATTCTCCGAATTATCGCCGGACTCGAAAAGCCCGGTTCGGGACGCGTTATTCTGCACGGCAAAGATGTCACGAATCTCCCGGCGCGCGAACGCGGAGTCGGCGTAATTTTTCAATCTTACGCGCTTTTTCCGAAAATGAACGTCGAAAAAAACATCGGTTACGGATTGCGTCTGCGAAAAAAATCGAAAGCCGAAATTGAGGAAATCACGGACGGCTTAATCAAACTCACAGGACTTGAAGAACACCGCAAAAAATCTCCGTCGCAGCTTTCCGGCGGGCAACAGCAGCGCGTCGCTATCGCCCGCGCGCTCGCTTACAATCCCGAAGTTTTATTGTTTGACGAGCCTTTCGGCGCACTCGACGCGCAGATTCGCACGCGTTTGCGCCGCGAAATTCGCGCACTTCTCAAAGAAATCAAAGTTCCCTCGATCTTTATCACGCACGATCAGGAAGAAGCGTTGGAATTGGGCGATAGAATCGCCGTTCTCAATGAAGGCAGACTTGAACAAATCGGCACGCCATATGACGTTTACAACAAACCCGCGACCGAATACGTCGCCACTTTTCTCGGCGCGGCAAATCTTCTGCTCGGCATTATCAACGACGGAAAATTTGAAGCCGAAGACATTTTCCTCAAAATCGAAGACGATCCAAAAGTGCGCGACGGTCAATCGGTTAAGCTCGTCTTTCGACCGGAAGACGTTTTTCTTCGCAAACCTGAAAATCTGACGCAAAATTATCAGCAATTAACCGACGGCTTCGTCGAGGAAATAAATTTTGTCGGTGCTTTTGAAAGAGTCGTCGTCAGACTAAACATTTCCACGCGCCAGCCGATCATCGTCACGCGCCCGAAAACCGAAACGACCGCGTTTCCTTTAACCGTCGGGCAAAGAGTTAAGGTCGGTTTGGTCAGATTCAGAATTTTACCGAACTACACGCTCGCCTCCGAACGCGCCAGTCGGATGGTTGATACATTGTGAAAAAATCAGTCCGGTTTTTAGCCTGAAAACTCCGACTTCAAAACTCATAAACATTATTGACGCGAGTCTTATATGATGTTACGCTTCTCTTCGTAAATTAACTCAGAAATCAACCTCAGAGTTTTTTATAAAACAGTCCGCACCCCTTAATTTAAAATTCCGTATGTAAATGGAATTTTTCTTTATTTTGCACCAAAACGCTTACTGAACATTTCCAAACTTATGCTTGGAATGTATTTCTTATTGTCTAAAATACAATTCTATAATCCATGGAGGGATTCAATTGCTACTTAAAAACTTAAAAACTATACGCTACCTAATTGTTTTCTCATGTCTAACCGTATTCTTCAGTCTTCTCGCTTATCCGGTGTTAAAAGGCGAAACGGCGATAACGGAAGCTGATAAATTAAACAAACAAATGGAATTGCTCAAAGCCGAGATCGAACAACCCGACAGTTCGCCGGCTTTAATGAACCGCTACGAGCGTTTATCTTTTGCGCTCAGTAAATGCAATTTCGTCAATCAGCTCGCCGGTGAAAATTATTTCGACGATCTGGCACCGACGGCAAATCTCTGCGTCAACGGCGCACTGGCGGTCGCCGATCCCAATTTCAACCGTCCGCTTGCCAGTTCTACCGGCACGGGAATCGGAAACGGAACTGTCGGCAACTGTTCTTTAAGCGGTTCGGGAAATGCCGTTAACCACGATGTTTACAATTTTAATTTATCCGGCTGCGCGGCGTTTCCGACCGAGGTAACCGCGACGCTTTGCGGTCCTGCCGGATGTCAACATGTCGGTAATATGGATTCGGTGCTGTTGCTTTACAGAAACGTTCCGGCAGGCGACCCATTGACCGCTAACGGCGGGCTTCCGGGAGTGTTCAATCCGGCTTCGCCCTGCACGAATGCGCGCGGCGGGCAGGACGATCTCGGCACGACTTCAGGCACGCCGAACAATCCGGGCGGCGCAACCTGTAATCAAGTTGTTGGGACAAACTGCGTTGCGCCCTGCACTTCTCCGTCGAACGCCGGAGCCTTATCCGGTTTCAGACGACAACTCGGAAACGGACGCTTTACGATTGTCGTCACGGGATTCGGTAATGCTACTGTCGGAACCTATAATCTCTACGTTAACGCGCCCGCCGCCGGCTGTGTTCTTGGGCTGGCACCGAGCGCGGCAAACGCCGGCATCAGCGGACGAATTTTGACGAGCAGCGGACAAGGCATTCGCAATGCGACCGTTATGTTGACGGGCGGAAGTCTTGAGTCGCCGATTATCAAATCTTCCACAACCTTTGGTAATTACAGCTTTGAAAATCTTCCGGTCGGTGAAACTTATGTGATAACCGTTCTGGCAAAAAGGTTTTTCTTTGATAACCCGAGCCAGATTATCAATTTGACCGACAATATTTCAGACACCAACTTTATCAGCGCCGAGAAATAGAATTTCAGTGCCGATAAATTTAACAATTTCAGTGAAACACGATAATAAAGCCTGATCAGATTGCCGCTATTATCGTGTTTCTTCCATTTTTTCCTTCAAAGAATCGAGCCGTTTTTGCGCTTCGACGGCTTCGTTTGCCGCCGGAGATTTTTTGATGATCTCGCGCCAGCTCGCACCGTCGTAATGAAAAAGTTTCGTGCTTGAATTAAAGACGAAACCGATTCCCAAACGCTGATAACGGTCGAGGCTCGAATAATTCAGATAAAAGCTGTAAAGCGGTGCGCCCGAAGCCGCCATTTCGCGGCGGCTCAGACGCTTTGCCGCGTCCGCCGACATTTTCAGCGCGATTTCTTCCATCAAATCGCCGAAAAGCAGCAGGATTGACGGGCGAAACGGCGAATCAGGAAAATTTTCGAGAAAAATCCGGGCGCGTTCGATCTGGTCAAAACCGTTCGAAGCCTGCACGAGCCGCGCCAGACGCTCGTCGTCGCCGCGCCGTAATTTTCCGGCGACGGCTTCCCTTTGCACCCAGCCCTGCGCGTTCGGAACAGCGGCGACGCGGTAAAAAGTTATGCCGTCGGCTTCGCGCGTTTCAATAATCGTAACGACGCGTCCGCGCCGCATTCTTTGAATCGGTTTTGCAAAAAGACTCGGCGCGTTTCGCAAAACGGCGAGTCTTTCATCAATGACGATGGCTTTGTCAGAATTCGCAACCGTTTTTATAACGGCGGGTTTTGGTCTTGGTTTGACATATCTTCTTTGCGCTTCCGTGTTGAAGTTCAGGAAAACAAGCAACAGAAGTAGCAAAATCGGTCTTTTCATACAATTTCTCCTTTTGGTTTTGGGATTTTTTGAAAGCCCAAAGAAATAAATGTAAAAAGCCTTTGTGTATGAATCTATTTTTTTAATTTCGCAATATTTATACGGTTCTGCGCACCCGCGTGGTGAAAATGACAAATCGCAATCGCCAGCGCGTCAGCAGCATCGTGCGGTTCGGGAGCTTTCTGTAAACGAAGGAGCAAGCGAACCATTTCCTGAACTTGATGTTTTTCGGCGTTTCCGTAGCCGACAACCGTTTGTTTGACCAGTCGCGGGCTGTATTCGGCGATCTCCAGATTAGATAATTCACCTAACAGAAGCATCGCACCACGCACTTGTCCGAGTTTCATCGCCACGTTGACATTAACGGCGTAAAACGCTTCTTCAATCGAAATAACATCGGGCTGAAACTTTTCAATTATTTCACTGACACCCAGATAAACCTTCAAAAGACGCTTGGAAAACTTCTCTTTCGGGCTGGATTTAACCGTGCCGAAGTCAATGAGCTTATATTTCAAATTCTCGCCTTCAACAACCCCCCAACCGAGCGTTTCACTTCCGGGATCAATGCCTAAAACTTTCATTCTATTTTATGGAAAATCGAAAATAAGTCAACAACTTTTTTGCGCTGACAGTAATGCGTCAATAAAAAGTTTTATCTGCCCACGAAACACACGAAAAAAACGAAAATATGCTAAATCATCAAACTATTTCGTAGCTTTCGTGTGTTTCGCGGAGCGGCTGGGCAAACAAATCCTTCTCTAACTTTTTATTGAGGCATTACCGCTGACCGCCAATAACCTTTAAATACAATAAAGCCGCAAGCAAAAGCCCCGGAGGTGAAATATCCTTCAACCACTGCGTTTAACTAGATTCTGGAACAACATCTGCCGTTTGCTTCAGCCGGCTCTTGTCGGAACGCCTATATCAGCAACGACATTCGAGAAATGCCAGCCTCCGATAATGACCATTGCGCTTGGACTAAAGGTAGTTCCCCAGCCTCCGACATTCTGCGAGTGAAAATATGCTCTCGTACTAAAAAATGCCGGCGCGGCGCTTATATAACAGATTCCCCATCCGATGACTTTTCCAACACCGGCAGTTGTTATTCGCCCCCAACAATTATCTAAATCATATAGGCTAAACGGCTCGTCGCACTCAATTGAAGTAAAGTGGTTAAGCGGCATTCCATCCGGCAAAGGAATCATTGTACCCGAAGCATTGCCGCCAACTCCCATCCCGGCACCGGACATTCTAAATCTTCCGGTAATGCCTGTCGTTTGACTCCGAAAGTCAAATAAAAAAATACCTGCCGCAACCTGTCTTGCCGCCCCGACATCGCCTAATCCACAAACTTCCCAGTCGCTTGCCTTAGTTCCAAGTCCCATTTTTTTCTCCTTCTCTTATAAAATTAAAAAGCTTTTAACAGGACGTAGCCATTCACAATATTTGCGAATAATTTATTCCATCTCGCTCTCGTCAATATCGAAGTTCGCGTAAACCTTCTGCACGTCGTCGTTGTCGTCAATCGCTTCATAAAGTTTGAGCATTTTCTTGGCGTCTTCGCCGGTCAGCGCAATGTAGTTTTGCGGAATCATCGAAATTTCCGCCGCCTGCGGCTCAATTCCGGCGGCTTTGACGGCATCGTGAACGGCATCGAAATTTTCGGGCGCGGTGTAGATTTCAAAAATGTCGCCTTCCGCCTGCATATCGTCCGCGCCGTTTTCGATGGCGATCTCAAAAAGCTCGTCTTCCGATTTCGCCGATTTATCAACGACGATATAGCCTTTTTTATCGAACATCCAGGCGACCGAACCGGCTTCGCCGAGGTTCCCGCCGTTTTTCGAGAAAAGATGACGCAGTTCGGCGACCGTTCGATTGCGGTTGTCAGTCATCGTTTCGACCAAAACCGCAACACCGCCGATACCGTAGCCTTCGTAAGTAATTTCATCGTAAGAAACGCCTTCGAGTTCGCCCGTGCCGCGTTTGATGGCGCGGTCAATCGTGTCGTTCGGCATATTTTGCGCCTTCGCGTCCGTGACGGCTTTCCGCAGACGCGCGTTCGCTTCGACATCGCCGCTGCCGCCGGTGCGCGCCGCGACCGTGATTTCTTTGATAAGTTTCGTAAAAATCTTCCCGCGTTTGGCATCCAACGCGCCTTTTTTATGTTTAATTGTGTGCCACTTGGAATGTCCTGACATTTGATGATTTACCTTGTGTTTATTGATTTAGATTGAAAAGTTTGAATATATCACGCGAGTTTTGATCCGGGCAAATTATTCCGCTCAGGATATTTCGGTTATTCGCGGCTCACGGGTTAAAATCTCATCAATTTCCCGGCAGAGCTTTTCAAAATTAAAAGGATTTTGCTTTCCGAATGAAAACCAGGATTTTGGTTTTTCGATTGAAATCATCCATTCGGCATTTTCTTCGCCGATTGATTCGTCCATTATGCCGATCTGCACAAAAAATCTTTCTTCGTCTTTTTTTGCGTCAATTTCCCAACCCCAATCTTCCTGATACGGCTCGCTAAAAGAAAATTCACTTTCGCGTAATTTATCAATTATCCAATTCGCCAAATCTTCACCAAAACACCGCTCATTAATAAAATGCGGCTTAATTTCTTTGCTTTCAAAAAGATTTGTGCGAAAAGAAACTTCCCTGTTCATTTGATAATTTCCCGAAATCTTTCGACCTTCACACCTGAAATTTTAACCTGTTTCGTTCTCGAAGTCTGCCCGCCGAGAATTTCGACCGCCGATTTTGAAACGCCGAAGGTTTTCGATAAAAGTTTGATTAATTCCGCGTTTGCCGCGCCGTCAACCGGCGGCGCAGCGATTCTGACCTTTAACGCGCCGCCGAGTTCGCCGACAATTTCGCTTTTCGAGGCGCGCGACGCGACGCGCACGCCGAAAATCAGTGTGCCGTTTTTTTCCGTTAAATTTATCAAGAATAGACGAAAACCCTTAAAACTATCGTTTGCAGCAAACCGATGAAAATCAGCACGATCATCGCCGAAATATCGAACATTCCGATCGGCGGAATCAGTTTCTGAACCGGCAGCAGGATCGGGTCGGTGACGCGCATCACGAAGCCGAGAAATGTGTTGCGCGTAAAGACGAACCAGAACGAAATAAAGCGGATAAAAATAAACAGGATCAGAACGCTCAGCAAACCGTAAAGCACGAATCCGATAAACGCTTTGACGTTTCCGGTAATAACGCCCGTCGTCAAACCGTCAATTACAAAAAGCGTATTGTGAATAATGCTCAACCCGAAATATGTAAAAATGCCCGCGATCAACGCTGTGACGAGCGGCGCAAGCCGCGTGTCAACCCGAAAATTCGCCAGAAAACGCGCCGCCGGATAAACGAAACGGTCGGTGTATTTTTTCAGATAATACGAAAATCTGCCGATCTTCCCGAACGGATTCGGGTCTGAGTAATTAAAGATCAGGCGCAGAATGAGAGCCGCGAGAAAGATCAAAAACACGATCGTGACAGCTAAACTTATAAATGGATAAACTAATGTCGTCAGCATATATTTTAATTTCGATAATTGCGCTCGCCGAAAATCGCCGTTCCGACGCGAATCACGGTCGCGCCTTCTTCAATCGCGACAGCAAAATCGTGACTCATTCCCATCGAAAGCTCGCCGTGCGGACAAACTTCGTCACGAATCTCGCGCAAACGCCGAAAAAACGGGCGAACCTGTTCCAAATTTTCAAAAAACGGCGGCACGATCATCAAGCCGTCAAATTTCAGATGCCGGCAATCGCGCAAAAATTCGACCAGCGCAGGCAAATCTTTTTCTTCGATGCCGTTTTTCGTCGTTTCTTTTGCCAGATCAATCTGCACGAAAACCGATAATTCGGCGCGTCCTTCTTCTTCGCAGATACGCTCCAGACGTTCGGCAAGTTCGCGCGAGTCGAGCGAATGAATGACATCAAAAAGCCGCACGGCTTTGCGCACCTTGTTCGATTGCAGATGCCCGATCAGATGCCACTCGGCATTTTCGCGCCCGACCTCGACGATTTTCCCTTCGGCTTCCTGAACTTTATTTTCGCCGAAAACCGTCGCACCCGCCGCAATCGCTTCTTTCACAGTTTCCGCCCCGTGCGTCTTACTGACCGCAACGAGCTTTATTTCATCCGCTTTTCGATTAGCTTTTTTCGCCGCCTGCGCGATTTGCTCACGAATTTCCGCCAACCGCTCCGTCAAAGTTTCGTTCATCTTTTCAATGATAGCAAAGATGCGTTTGAACTTTCACGCGTCAAATTGTATATTAACTTTTGCCTTTAACGCGCGGACGTGGCGGAACTGGTAGACGCGCAGGTCTCAGAAGCCTGTGGGAGCAATCCCGTGATGGTTCGATTCCATTCGTCCGCACCAATTTTTTCTTCCCGATCTTCCTAAACATCAATAAATCGCCCGATAGCGAAAACGACTGTGCCAATATCAACGAGGCGATTAATGAAAATATACCGACGGACAGCGGCGGATTTTCTTTCTCGTTTCCGGTTGATCCGGCGCAGAAAATCGTCAAAGGTTCGATAACCGTCCGCGAAGAAGACGGCGGCGCGACCGTCTAGGCATAAAAATTTTCGCGCTGTTAAATACTCAAAGCCGGTTCTGCTTGAAAAAATAAAAGCGTGAGATTTTTATAAAAATCTCACGCTTTTATTTTTAGTTTTCACACAACCGTTATCTTGTAAATTCAAATTCATGATAGGCGAGATGGTCAATTATTTCGCCGTTATCATAATTAAGATCAATATCCAGCTTCAAATTCCAAACGCCTTTTCCCAGATTGATTTCTTCATACGGCAAAAATACCGTCGCGTCTTTATAAACCGTCGTCGGATAACCGGGGCGCATATCAAAAGCCAATTCCAACTCGCCGCCGGCGTTTGAAAAGGATGAATCGCTCATCAACAAATCGTCGTTTTCCTTTCTCACGCGGACGGTAAGTTTCGAGTCAATGCCTTTGAGTCCGGTAACTTCGAAATTAACGTGAATCCGCATTCCTTTTCTGCGATTTTCGTAAACATCGTAATCTACCCAAACCCGGTTGACCGTCGCGCTGATGTCGGGTTTATCCTGCGCATCGGCGGCAAAGTTCGGAGCCGTAAATTTAAAGTTTTTGTATCCCAGATGCTGAATCAATTCGCCGTCTTCATAGCTCAAATCAATGTCGAGCTTAAGATTCCAATCGCCTCTTCGCAAATTTAATTCGCTGTAGGGCAGAAACATATCCGCATCTTCGTAAACGGTCGTCGGATAGCCGGGTTTAATCGAAAACGATGTTTCCAATTGTCCTTCGCTGTTTGAGTATGACGAGTCGCTTATCACAAAATCGCCGTCTTCCTTTTGAACGCGGACAACAAGTTTCGAGTCAACGCCTTTAAGTCCGGTTACTTCAAAATCAACGTGAATCCGCATTCCTTTTCTGCCGCCTTCGGTGACGTTATAGTCAACCCATGCCTTCTTAAAAACGGCACTCGGAGCAAACGAATTTTCGGATGAATTGTCAGGTGATAAATTATGACTTTCGTTGGTTAAAGCGAGTGCCGATGTTAAAGTTAATAAACAAACCGCCAACGCTAATGCGGCGCGGGTTAAATTTTGCATAATTGTTTTTGATACGTTCATTGTAGAACCTCCGTTTTTATTTACGATAACTGTCGTTTTTTGGGGAAAACTACGATTGTAACTGCCGTTATTATTCATCTATTTTATAAAAAATCAAAGCTAATTTCCTCAAAAGAACGAACGCCCGAATCTTTTTTGCAAATATTTACAAAAAAAAATTTGAAACGTGAAAATGACCGAAAATTTTACCGAAGCAATCCAAAATTTCCAATCCGATTTCGGTTTGCGATTAGAGAAAACTCATCTCGAAAAACTGTCTGATTATTACGAATTAGTGCAGCGGCATAATCCGATTCTTCACCTGGTCGCGCCGGCTTCGGCTGAAGAATTCGCCGTGCGACATATTCTCGAATCGCTGACATTGCTTGAGTTTTTGCCCCGCAACGCAAGGTTTGCCGATGTCGGAACCGGCGCGGGACTGCCTTCGATTCCCTGCCTGCTCGTCCGCGAAGATTTGCGCGGCGTTTTAATCGAGTCGAAACTGAAAAAAACCGTTTTTTTGCAGGAAGTTTTGTCAAAATGCGGTTTGGAAAACCGCGCTGCTCTTATAAACAGACAATTTGAAGAAGTTTCCAAACCCGACGTATCGTTTGTAACCTGCCGCGCGCTCGATAAATTCACGCAAAAACTCCCGAAGCTCTTGAAATGGTCGCGCGGCTCGAACTTTCTTTTTTTCGGCGGCAATTCGCTGCGCGACGAACTGCAAAAAAACCGCGTCAGATTCACGGAAAAACTGATGCCTCTTTCCGGGCAAAGATATTTATTTATCGGAAAAATCTGAGCGTTTACGGTTTGAAATAGCGTTTCACTTACGATACAATGTGTTATATGAAACGCGTAGAAAAGAAAACTACAACGCCCGAAAAATCCGCCGGAAGTTCGAAAAAACCTGTTGCCTCCACAAGTTCAGAACAGAAAAATCAGACAGATATTAAAGAAAAATCTGTCGCCGCCGCCAAAAAGCCTTTAAAAAAATTAAAACCCGAAACTTCTTCAAGAAATTCTAAAGAAAAGGAAATCGCGCTAAGTTCTAAAAAGCCGAAACCAGACGTTGAACAGAAAACCGCGAAAAAATTAAAACCGGAAACTCCCGTTAAAAGCTCTATCACACCGCCGAAAGCTAAAAAACAGGTTTCAGGCAAAGTTATTGAAAAAGAAAAAGTTGCGCCGCTCAAAAAAAATAAAACTGTTGCGACAGAAGAAAAAAGCGTCGGGAAATCAAAGTCTGTTAATTCCGCGAAAATTTCCGGTTCTAAACCGGAAGTAAAAAAAACATCTGCGATAAATTCAGCTTCAAAGCAAAAGAAGATAAAGGTTGTTCAGCCGGTTTCGGACAAAAAACCGAAACTGAAGAAAGAAACGATTTTACCTAAATCTGCGGGTAAAAAAATTAAACCTGTTCAGAAAAAAGTTAAAATTGTTGTTCCTGTGATTAATCGGAAACGAACCAAAGCGGCTGAAAAGAAAGTCGAAACGGTTGTTCCTGTCAAGAATCCGAAATCAGGAAAAAAAAACGTCGCGGCTGAAAAAAAGATCGCGCAAAAAGGCGGGGAAAAGATTGAAAAGAAAGTCGAAATAGGTGTTCCGCCGATTGCCGCGAACCCCGTCAAGAAAAAAATCAAACCGATCGGTTCGGCGGTCGTGCGCGGCAAAATCAGACGTTATGATTTTGAAGTTTTTCCGCTTGATGCCGAATTAAAAGACGGCTCGGCGATTTACGTTATTTCAAAACGCATCACCGATAAACGCGGGCGCGGGCATCACAAATTCGTCTGCATCGGTCAAACCGAATCGCTGCTCGGCGAAATTAAAAAGCATCAGAAAGACAAATGCATCAAACAGCATAAAGCCAATGTCATCTGTCTTTTAAGAGAAGAAAGCGAAACGAACCGGCTCAAAATCGAAACCGATCTGCGCGAGGCGCACACGATTGCCTGCAATCAAAAATAATCTTAACCGGCGTTTCGGTAAAATCTGATTTTTGCTAAGATGTGTGAATTATGATGCGTCCCGAAAAAGGCGAATACGCCGAATATTACGAAAGATACGTCTCTTTGGTCGAGGAAAACGATATTGTCGCGGTTTTGGAACGACAGCAAGCCGAACTGCTCGAAGTTTTTCAAAAAATCACGGAAGAAAAATCGCTTTTCGCATACGCCGAAGGCAAATGGTCAATCAAAGAACTGATCGGACATCTGACCGACGGCGAACGCATTTTCGCTTACCGCGCTTTGCGGATTTCACGCGCCGACCAGACACCGATCGAGGGTTTTGAACAGGACGATTACATCGAAAACAGCAATTTCAAAAACACGCCGCTTTCCGAATTAAACGACGAACTTCTTTTGACTCGCCGGGCTAATCTCATATTTTTCAAGCATTTGACCGATGAAGCGTGGCTTCGAACGGGAACGGCAAGCGAAAATCGGGTTTCGGTGCGCGCGCTCGCCTTTATCATGGCTGGACATATCCGGCATCACTTAAAAATTCTCAACGAGCGATATTTGGCTTAATGAAATTTGACGCAATCATCATCGGCGCAGGCGCAGCCGGACTTTTTTGCGCCATCGAAGCCGGAAAACGCGGTCGAAAAGTTTTAGTCATCGAACATAACGCGCAAATCGGGCGCAAAATTTTGATTTCCGGCGGCGGTCGCTGTAATTTTACGAATGCAAACACAAAGGCTGAAAATTTTATTTCAAACAATCCGCACTTTTGTAAATCCGCATTGGCGCGCTACACGCCGCAGAATTTTGTCGAATTAGTCAAAAAACATCGCATCGAATTTTACGAAAAAAAACTCGGACAGCTTTTCTGCCGCGAAAGCTCGCGAAAGATTGTCGAGATGCTTTTGTCGGAATGCGAAAAGGCAAAAGCCGAAATTCGCACAAGCTGCACGGTTAAAAATGTCCGCAAGGATAATTTTTTCGAGGTTGAAACAAATCAAGGCATTTTTACTGCCGAAAATCTGGTGATTGCGACCGGCGGGCTTTCGTTTCCGAAAATCGGCGCGACGGATTTCGGTTATAAAATTGCCCGCCAATTCGGTTTAAAGATATTGGAAACCAGACCTTCGCTCGTGCCGCTCGTTTTTTCAAAAAGTGAAAATTTCGGCAAACTTGCCGGTGTTTCGGTTGATTCGATTGTTTCGACCGGGGGGAAACATTCGTTCCGCGAAAATATTTTGTTCACCCATCGTGGACTTTCGGGTCCGGCGATTTTGCAGATTTCCAATTACTGGAAAAAGGAAAAACCGGTTTCGATTGATTTGCTGCCCGAACGGGACGCGCTCGATTTATTTGAAAAAAATCTTTCAAATAAACAGAATCTCGACAATTTTTTGGGCAAATTTCTGCCAAATCGCTTTGCCGAAATTTTTACCGAAAACAATCTGTCTAATAAGCCGCTTAACCGACTAAGCCGCAAAGAAATCGAAAAAATTGCCGAAAGGCTGAATAATTGGCAGGTTTCTTTTAATGAAACCGAAGGTTATCACAAAGCGGAAGTAACGCTCGGCGGAATTGATACGAATGAACTTTCTTCGCAAACTATGGAATCGAAAAGGGTTTCGGGATTGTTTTTTATCGGCGAAGTTGCGGATGTCACGGGCTGGCTCGGCGGCTACAATTTTCAATGGGCGTGGTCATCAGGTTTTGCCGCCGGAAATTCGATTTAAAATTAAAGCGGGGAAACGTCTCCCACACCGCTTCCCCTTTTTTAGCGCCAACTACAGGGTGCAGCCGGCAACTAAACTTAATTTTCAGATATTTTAGCGGGGAAACGTCTCCCACACCGCTTCCCCTTTTTTCGTACCAACTACAGGGTGCAGCCGGTAACGAAAACTTTTAGATTTTTAAGCGGGGCAACGTCTCCCACACCGCTGCCCCTTTTCTCGCGCCGACTACAGGGTGCAGCCAAACGCGAAAAACTAATTTTATTTGTTTTTTTCCGAATAAGTCAAATCCTTATTCCTTCCCCAAAATACAAAAAACAAATGAAAAATTTTATCAAATCTGTAATGTCAATGAAATCTTTTATAAATTGTTCAATTTTTATTGCAATTAGCTGAACAATTGTTTATTATTTTACACAGCTGTTAAGTTATGTCAAGTAGAAAATCAGAAATTTCAGAAAATATTTTATTTACCGAGCGTTTTGTTGAAGTTTGCGGCAGTTCACAGCCGAATGACATTGCACGATTGTTGAATATTTCCTACCAAGCCGCTAAAAACTATCTGCAGGGCAGACTTCCCGATTCGAAAGTTCTGAAAACGATCTCCGAAAAAACCAATTATTCGATCAACTGGCTCTTAACAGGGCATGGCGATAAATTTATAAAAAATTCAATAAATCAGGACACACTTATACTGTCTGACCAAATGCGAACATTTGTCAGGGAAATATGTTTGGAAGTTATCGGCGAAATGCTAAATACTCAAGATAATGCCGCTCAACAAAAGGTCTTTGTATTAACTTCCGAAAAAATTAAAGAAGAAAAAGTTTCAGACCAATCTGCCGTTTTATCGGAAAACGAGGGCAAATGAGTCTTTATTTATATCTGGTTTTGAAAATAATTGAATGCCCAATCAAGATATTTTTGCACGGAATTCAAAATTGTATCTTCCGTGTCGGTTGTTGTTTCTTTCGTTTCAGAAGGCTCTGTTGAAACAAAACAGGTTGTCGTTCCGTTTGGGCAAGTTCTGCCGCCATTTCCCATTTCGCCATCT
>JALHNX010000083.1:0-21983 GCA_022843305.1 Pyrinomonadaceae bacterium
AAACCTTGTTCGGTTTAACGTTCGGCGCGGTTTTAAATGAGGCGAGCGAGATTTTTTTGCCCGTCCGGTCAAGCACGCCGAGCGCGCCGTAATCCGCGCCGACCAGCTCGACGGCGCGTTCCAGAACCTTTGACGAAACAACCTTGAAATCCGAATGCGAATTCAAGGTGTTGGCAATTTCAAGAAGCGCGTTCGTGCGGCGCGATTCCTGCTCCTGCGCGACATAAAGACTCGTGTATTGATAACCGACCGCCAACTGCCGGGCGATTGATTCGAGAAACTGAATTTCCTCCTCAAACCATTCGCGCGGCGCGTGTGTGTCGTGCAGCCCCAAAAGTCCGACGGGTTTTCCGCTGAGGCTGATCGGCACGATCAAAAGCGATTTTGTTTCCAGTGCTTTGGCGAAAAACTTCAGCGTCGGATTGTCGGCTTTGGAAATATCATTGATGGCAATCGGTTTTGTAATGTCGAATCTTTCGGAGAGTTTTTCGGTGTCAATCGGGATTTCCGTTCCCAAACTCGACGGAATCGTTTGATCTTTGCGCCATTCGTGGCTGATGCGAAGCTCGCTTTCGGTCGTCAGCTGCAGAAGATCGCAGCGGTCGGCATCCATCATTCTGCCGATTTCCGACACGACGACGTTTAAAAATCTTTGGAGGTCAATATTCGTCGGCAGATCGCGCGCCAGACGGTCAATGATCGCCTCGCGGGCTTCGTGCATCTTGATTTTTCGTTCAAATGAAAATGTTTGCGGGCTTTCGATTTCGATTTTCATAGCAAGGATTTACTGATATAAAACGGAAGATTTACTCATCAGTTAACTGATAACCGATTTGAGATACGGGTGTCAAGTTGACACAAATAGAAATGAGGTTGTGTATTTTAGATTCAAAGCCGATTTAAAGTTCCAAGTTCCAAGTTCCGGGTTCCAAGTCCGAAGTTAGATTCGTTTTTAACTTGGAACTTGGAACTCGAATTACTGGTCGCCTCTTTTATCCGCTTTTTTTGCGGGTGTTTTGCCCGGTTTCGATTCCGTCGGTTTTACTTCTTTTCCGGGCGTTTCGGGCGTTTCGGTTTCCGTCGGTTTTGCCGTTCTCGGTTTTGTATCCGGCTGCACTGGCGGTTTGGGCGTAACACCGAAATTGATGCGTTTTTTTCCGGCTTCGGCTTTTTCGAGAAGCTCTGCCGCTTCGGAATTTTCCGGGTCAATTTCGAGTGCTTTTTTCAAGGCTTTAACGGCTTCGTCATACTGCGACAATTTTATCAGAATCGTGCCGAATTCGGTTTGATAAAGCGTGTCGTCGGGCTTTAGTTTAACGGCTTCGCGCAATGCTTTTTGGGCGTCTTCGTCTTCGTCGAGCTTGTTGTAGGAACGTCCGAGATTGTAATAAGCGGCATCGTCTTCCTTATTTTTATCAATGATTTTCTTATACGCCGCGACGGCTTTTTCAAACGCTTTTTCCGAATCTTTCGTGCGCACCGGCGGTGCGTCTTTTTTACCTTTTCGCGCCGGAGTCGGAGTCGGTGTCGGCGTTTCTTCGGTTTCCTCGTTCAAAGCCTCGATCTCGTTCTGCTTTTCGATCAGCGCATAAGAAATGCCGAGCTTGAACCACGCATCTGCAAAATCGGGATTTAACCTGACCGCCTGATTATAGGCTTCAATCGCCATTTCGGTTTTGTTGGCATCGAAAAGTTTCTCGCCTTCCATATAAGCCGTGTCGGCATCGGTAAATTCAGGCAGCGGCGTTACTCCGACCTGCGGATTCGAATTCGCATTAGCCGCCGGCGCTTCCGTATTGGAACCAGCCGCATTGGTATTATCGGAGTTTCTCCAACAGCCGAACTGCAGAATCGCCAACCCGATACAAAATGAAACAACAAAAAATTTTCTCATCAAAACTTTCCTAATAGCTGGTCGTTAAAAACTTTCGACCTTTAGAAGCAAACCGTCCCGTTTTGTTTGTAAAAATTTTATCCCGGCGGAAAAATGAACTGCCGACCGCCGAGCAGGTGAACGTGCAGGTGAAAAACCGTCTGTCCGCCGTCGGCGTTCGTGTTTAGCACGACGCGGTAGCCGTCTTCCGAGAAACCTTTTTCACGGGCGATTGCGGCAGCGGTCAAAAGCAGATGTCCGAGCGTTTCTTTATGACCCGTTTCGGCTTTGTCCAAAGAATCGAAATGTTCGCGCGGAATTACCAGAATATGCGTCGGCGCTTGCGGACTAATGTCGTTAAATGCAATGCAGACATCATCTTCAAAAACGCGCGCGGACGGAATCGTGCCGTCAATAATTTTACAAAAAAGACAATTTTCACTCATAACGGAATGATTATTATAAAGTCGGAAAGTAAAAAAACAAAAGTAAAAAGTAAAAAGGCAAAATAAGAAATGTCCCGCCGCAAACATTTATCTTGAGCAGAACATTTTTTACTTTTTACTTTTTACTTTTTACTTTTTACTTAACATCTTCCGCCGCCAATGCCAAGCTTTCGGTCAGGCGTTCGATCTTCGCGCCGACATTGCCGAGCTTTTTGACGATGTTTTCATAGCCGCGGTCAATATGGTAAACGCGGTCAATCAGCGTTTCGCCGCTTGCCGCCAAACCTGCCAGAACGAGCGAAGCTGAAGCGCGTAAATCCGAAGCCTGAACCGGTGCGCCCATTAATTGAGTTTTGCCCGAAACGCGCGCCGTGTTACCGGAAATATCGATTTTCGCGCCCAGACGGATAAGTTCCGAAGCGTGCATGAAACGATTCTCGAAAATCGTTTCGGTAATGGTCGAAACGCCTGCGGCTTGCGTCATTAGCGCCATATACTGCGCCTGCATATCGGTCGGAAAAAGCGGATGCGGTTCGGTCGTAACGTCTTTCGCTGTCAAACCGTTCGGACAGCATTTGACCAAAAGCGTCGTCGGATTTAATTCTTCAATCTCGACTCCGGCTTCGCGCAATTTTTCGATAACTGCCGTGAGATGCGCGGGCGCACAATTTTTTATTTCGAGTTCGCCCTCGGTAATTGCCGCCGCGACGATAAACGTGCCGGTTTCGATGCGGTCGGGAATGATCGTATGTTCCGCGCCGCCCAAGGCTTCGACACCTTCGATCTCGATCACGCTCGTTCCCGCGCCTTTGATTCGCGCCCCCATTTTATTCAAAAGGTCGGCTAAATCTTCGATTTCCGGTTCGCAGGCGGCATTGTGAATCGTCGTTTTGCCGCTTGCGAGCGATGCCGCCATCATCACGTTTTCCGTGCCTGTAACAGTAACTTTTTCAAACGAAACATTCGCGCCGACGAGCCGACCTTTCGGCGCGCGCGCCACGACATCGCCCGCTTCGAGCGAAACAGTCGCGCCTAATTGTTCAAACGCTTTCAGATGCAAATCAATCGGACGCGTGCCGATTGCGCAGCCGCCGGGAAGCGAAACTTTCGCCTGACCGAAACGCGCCAGTAGCGGTCCCAAAGCGAGAACGCTCGCGCGCATCGTTTTGACGAGTTCATAAGGCGCTTCGAAAGTTTCGATATTTTTCGCCGTAATCTTGTGCGTCCGAAGCTCGGGCGTGAGAGCCGTCGCGCCCAAATCTTCCAAGAGCCGCCGCTGTGTAATCAAATCCTTAACATACGGAACGTTATGCAGAATAACGGTTTCAGCCGATAAAAGCGTCGCTGCCAGACACGGCAGAGCAGAATTTTTCGCGCCGCTGATTTCTATTTTTCCCCTCAGCGGTGCTCCGCCTTTAATTAAAAATTTATCCATATAAATTAATGGCGGAAAATGTTTTGATAATCTTTCCATAATATTCCCGCCGGTTTCAGCATTTCTTATAGCAATAAGTAGCAAATCTTATCACGAGTTCGGCGAAGAATAAAAATGACCGTGAAAAATATTTTTCACGGTCATTTTTATATAAATTTCAGAATTGGTAAGTTTTAATCGGTTTCCAATTTTCGATAATTTCCGTGCCAGTAAATGAGCGGATTTCCGTCTTTTACTTCGGATTTTTCAACCAAGCCGACAAAAATCGTATGGTCGCCGCCTTCGTGCGCGTAAGCCAAACGGCATTCGAGCGTCACGAGCGCGTCTTCGAGAACGGGAATTTCGCCGAACCCGAGCCGCCATTCAACACCGTCGAATTTATCGGGGATTTGCGAGGCAAAACGGTTCGAGAGATTTTCCTGTCCTTCAGTTAAGACGTTGACGACGAAAAATTCGCTTTCCTGAAACGCATAATGGCTGCCCGTCGTTTTTTCGATGCAGACGAGGATCATCGGCGGTTCGAGCGACACGGAAGCAAACGCGCTGACCGTGATGCCGTGAAATCTGCCGCTTGCGTCTTTGGTTGTCACAACTGTTACGCCGCTCGGAAAACGTGAAAGCGCGGCGCGGAACTCGTTTTTGCCGACACCGATTTTTTTTGAACTAATATCCATCTTTTTATGTCCGGGTTAAATCTAAAGTTCTGAAAAACCGAAATTTAACTGACGGTAAAAGCAATTTTACCAAAGTTGCGGAAGTTTTTTATAATTTGTTTTCAAGGTTTCCGATAAAATATTTATATGAATTTAAAATTGCTTCTTTTTTTGATTTTTCTGTGTTCGACGCTTGTTTCGGCGCAATCGCCAAATAAGATTCTGAGTCAGGCGAATAAAGCACACGGCGGCGAAAAGGCGTTGAAGTCGGTTCGTGCGTGGCGGTTTTCGGGAAAAATCACGCGTCAATCGGACGGCGCGAGCGGCGTTTATCAATCGTTTGCCGGCAGTCCGAATCTTTACGGCGAAGCGTTTGATTTGAACGGTTTTGAATATTCGGTCGGCTATAACGGAAAATCCGGCTGGACGCGCGATTCGAAAAACGGTCTGCGAACCCTGACGGGCGACGCGAGCCGCGATTTTCAGGCGGAAACTTTTTACCGCAACCAGCGTTGGGTTGACGCGAAAGCGGAAAAAACAAAAATTTCGGCGGGCGGAAAAGCGAATATTAACGGAAAAGCGGCAAACGCCGTGATTTTAACGACCGCGAAAGGTGTGCGGATAAAACTCTTTTTCGACGCAGCGACAAATCTTCTGCTGCGTGAAGAAATTCCAAACGGTGACGCGGTTAAAATCATTGATTACGCCGATTACCGCAAAGTCAATAATATTCCGGAAGCGTTTTCAATCGTTTCAAAAATCGGCGATGAAACTTTTGAAATCAAGCTCGACGAAATCAAACACAACCCGCAAATTGCTAAATCAACATTCGATTTTCCAAACATTTCCAACGAACCTCTGCCTGAAATCAAGATTTTATTGGACGAAGTTCGCGCCAACGCCGATAAAATTGACGCGATTCTGGAAAATTACAGCTACAAGGAAACGCGAATCGAACGCGAGATTAACAAAGCGGGAAATCTGGTCGAAAAAGAATCGGAAACCGTTCTGCTGACGTTTTATAAAGGTTTTCGGATTCGCCGTCTGATTGAGAAAAACGGCAAACCGCTTTCCGCGTCCGAACAGGCGAAAGAAGACAAGGACGTTGAAAAACAGGTCGAAGAGATCGAGGAAAAAATCGCCAAACGCGAAAAACGCGAGGCGCAGTCGAACAGATCGGCAAAAACTCCGGCGGAAGAAAACCGCCGCATCACGCTTTCCGACGCGCTCAAAGGTTCTCTGCTCGTCAATCCGCGCCGCGAACGTTTGCGCGGGCGCGATGTCATTGTTTTCGATTACGAACCGAACCCGCAGTTCAAACCGCAAACGCGTCTCGAAAAACTTTTCGCCTTCTGCACCGGCGCGGTTTGGGTTGATCCGAACAGCAAACAAGTCGTGCGGCTCGAAGCCTTTTTGACGCAGTCGGCGGGAAATTTTATCGGCAAAGTCAAACGGGGCGCGTCATTTAGTTTGGAAAACGAACTCATCAACGAGGAAATCTGGCTGCCGTCGCGGGCGGATGTCAATCTTTCGGTAAAAATTCTGTTTGCCGGAATCAATATCAACAATCTCATCAAATATGGCGATTACAGCAAATCGAGAGTCGAAGTCAAAGACGCGGCGGTTGACGATCCGCAAAAGCCGTAAAAGAATGAACCGCGAAAACCGCGAAAGACGCTAAAATATCACTCTTTATTTAGCGTCTTTCGCGGTTAAATTTAAATTTAAAAAGAAAATGGCGGAGAGAACAGGAGTCGAACCTGCATAGGCTTACGCCCGGTAGTTTTCAAGACTACTGCAATACCATTATGCGATCTCTCCGCACTCGTGGGTGAATTGAAAATATAGCGCAAAGTTTTGCTGATTACAAATCGGCGCAAAAAAATCGCAGACCTTTTCGATCCGCGATTTTCAGTTTTTCGGTGTGAAAATAAACTATTCGACCTTGTTTTGCGGCGAGCTTAAAAGACGGTTGATCTGCGAATCGAGTTTTTGGGTTTTGTCCCAGCCGCTCGCTTTCATTTCGATCTCGCCGTTTTGATTGACGAGAAAATATGCCGGATAACCCATCGCGATATTGCCCGAACGATCGCGGTCGGCGTATTTCAGCAAAACGCCGAAACTGCTCGGGATAATGTTGAAATTGAACGGTTTCATTTTTAGAAAACTTTCGACGCGCGTCGGATTGTCGGTCGTCAAACCGAGAAAAACCACGTCCTTGCCTTTGTAGCTCGAAGCCATCTGGTTGAGCTTCGGAATTTCGCTGTCGCAAATCGCGCATCTCGTATTCCAGAAAGTAATCAAAACGACTTTTCCTTTTAACGAATCGAGTTCGACGGTTTGCCCGTCCATCGTTGCTCCTGAGAAATTTTCCGCGAGCGGTTTACCGTTCTGTGCAAAAGCGAAAAGTGAAAAGCACAAAACAAATAATAAACAAAGAATTATCTTTGAAATTTTCATAAATTTATAATGCAAATCAGAGAATTCGAAAGTGTTGGCAAATGTTCAACACTATTTAAATTAAATTGTTATATCGGGTTTTATTCCTAAAATTTCAAGGGGAATTTTTAGAAGGCGTTTATGTTAAAATGGTTGTATGCTGCTTGAATCGCTCGAAGCCCAAAATTTCCGTAACCTCAACGGCAAAATCGTTTGCGGAAAAGGCTTAAACATCATTTTCGGCGAAAACGGACAGGGGAAAACAAACTGGCTCGAAGCGATTTATCTGCTTGCCACGACCAAATCATTTAAAACTGCCAAACTAACTGAAACTATCTGTTTCGGCGAGGAACTCGCCATCGTTCGGGGGACTGTCAAACAGAGTGCAGAAATTCATCACAATTTGCAAGTCTTTCTGCAAGGAAATACGAAAACCTTGTCGGTCAATAACAAAAAAGAAACCATTAATCGTTATCTGGGCGAACTTCACGCCGTCATTTTTAATTCCGACGAACTCGAAATCGTGCGCGGAACGCCCGAAGCGCGGCGCAAATTCTTAGACGGCGGAATCGTTTCGATCTATCCGCCGTTCGTGCAGACGCTGGCGGATTATAACCGCGTCATTCGTCAGAAAAACTCGCTTTTGCAGTCGGCGCAGGATAAAGGCTTTTCATTGGAAAGAGTTGCCGAATTGCTCGAACCGTGGAATGAACAGCTGATTTATCTCGCGGCGCGGATTCACAAAGCGCGGATTCGTTATGTCGAACGATTAAATGAAGTTTTGGAGAGAAAACTTTTCGGCAAAGAAGAAATTCAGATTCGCTACGCTTCGTCGCTCGAAGGCAAGGGCGATTTATCGGATTATGCCGCGCTTTTGGAAGAACGCCTGAAACTTCGCGTCCAAGCCGAATTGGTTTCGGGACACGCGCTGCTCGGCACGCACCGCGACGATCTGGAAATTCTTTTTGACGGACACGACATCAGAAAATACGGTTCGAGCGGACAACAGCGAAGCGCATTATTGATTTTGCAGCTAGCGACGGTTTCGGTTTATTTCGAGCAAAACCGGGAATATCCGCTCTTTCTGCTCGACGATATTGATGCCGAATTAGACTACAAACGCATCGGACAATTATTGGAATTTTTAAGCGATAAAACACAAACTTTCGTGACGACCTCGAAAGAAAGTTTCCTTGAAAGATTCGGCGCGAACGCAGAGATTTTTACAATCGAAAACGGTGCAATTAAAACCGGGCAATAGAAATATGTTAAAATCCGTTAAGTCAGAGGTGATTTTATGATTTCGTCAGTTGAAACAGTTCCTCGATTGCAAGGTTTGCCGGTTAGTTTGCCGCGTGAAAGCGCGGTTGAAATTGAAATTGAAGAAGGCATTTTGATTTTTCGCGCTTCAAAAATAGCGCAGGCTAGAATTGAACAGCTTTTAGATAAGCAAAGAAAGGAAAAACTTACCGATTTGGAAGAAACCGAGTTGGATCAATATGAAGAAATTGATGATTATTTGAGTTTTCTCAATCGCCTGACGCGCAATCTCGCTGAAAATCAAATCAAGGAATTGGAAAGTGTCTCGTAAAATCTCCGAAGAAACGCGTGAAAAAGTGCGCCAACGTGCAAATTTTTTATGTGAATACTGCCACACAAGCGAGCATTGGCAATATGTCCGTTTTACGATTGACCATATTTTTCCGAATGAAGATGATTCGCTAGAAAATCTTGCGCTCGCCTGTTTTCATTGCAATCGTCTTAAATCAAATAAAACCGAAATTTTCGATACCGAAGATAACAAAATCATTTTGCTTTTTAATCCGCGCCGACAAGATTGGAAAGAACATTTTGAATGGTCGAAAGATGGTTTACAAATTGTTCCTAAAACTTCAATCGGACGTATGACGATTAATGTTTTGGAACTCAACAGGGAAAGAGTTCTGCGGATTCGTGAAGCCGATGTTGTAGTCAATCGGCATCCACCGAAAGAAGATTAATTTTCGCCGTAAAATCAGTCTGTTACCAGGCTTTTAGACTGTTTTAATTCGAGTAAAAATGTTACAATAAAGGCTACTTTTAACACCAAAATTTTAAATAGAGGAATAACAAAATTGGCTACACCAAAAGAAGATAAAAAGAATCAAGAATACGATGCGAGTTCGATCACCGCTCTCGAAGGACGCGACGCGGTGCGCAAGCGTCCGGCGATGTATATCGGTTCGACGAGCGAGATCGGGCTTCATCATCTTGTTTACGAAGTCGTCGACAACTCGGTTGACGAAGCTCTCGCCGGTTATTGCGATACGATCGAAGTGACGATTCACGTTGACGATTCCATCACGGTCATTGATAACGGACGCGGAATTCCGACCGATATTCATAAACAATTCGGACATTCGGCGGCGGAAGTGGTTTTAACGGTTCTGCACGCGGGCGGAAAATTCGACTCGAATTCCTATAAAGTTTCGGGCGGACTGCACGGAGTCGGCGTTTCTTGCGTCAATTTTTTGAGCGAATGGTTGAAACTTGAAATCTGGCGCGACGGAAAAACGCACGAAATGGATTTTGCCGGCGGCATCACGGTAAATCCGCTCAAACAAACCGGAAAAACAACGAAACGCGGCACGAAAATCACTTTCAAACCTGACGCGACCATTTTTGAAACAACGTCTTACAGTTTTGACAAATTGTCCGAACGGCTGCGCGAAAAAGCTTTTTTGAACAAAGGCATTCGTATTTTTATCAAAGACGAGCGCGACGAGAACGAAAAATCGCACGAATTTTATTACAAAGGCGGAATCGCCGAATTCGTCAAGCATCTGAACAAGAACAAATCTCCGCTCCACGACGAACCGCTTTATTTCGAGCAGATTGCCGATGAGCTGTCGGTCGAAGTTTCGATGCAGTATAACGATTCTTACGACGAAAAGATCTTTTCGTTTGCGAACAATATCAACACGGTTGACGGCGGAACGCATCTTTCGGGTTTTCGCGGCGCGATCACGCGCACGATCAATGCTTACGCGGAAAGTTCGGGTTTGCTGAAAAACTCGAAAACACAGCTCACCGGCGACGACGTGCGCGAAGGTCTGGTCGCCGTGATTTCGGTGAAAATTCCGCAGCCGCAGTTTGAAGGACAAACGAAAGGGAAACTTAATTCACCCGTCAAAGGTCAGGTCGAATCATTTTTGAACGAAAAGCTCGGCGAATTTTTCGAGCAGAATCCGGCTATCGCGAAGAAAATCGTCGGAAAGGCGGTTGATGCCGCACGGGCGCGTGATGCGGCGCGTAAGGCACGTGAAATCGTTCGCAAGAGCGCACTCGGAACTTCGACCTTACCCGGCAAACTCGCCGACTGTCAGGAAAAAGACCCGGCACTTTCGGAAATCTATATCGTCGAGGGCGATTCGGCAGGCGGTTCGGCAAAGCAGGGGCGCGACCGCAAAAATCAGGCGGTTCTGCCTTTGAAAGGTAAAATTTTGAACGTCGAAAAAGCGCGTTTCGACAAAATGCTCGGACACGGCGAGATCAAGGCTTTGATCACCGCGCTCGGCACGGGCATCGGGAAAGACGATTTTGATGTTGCGAAACTTCGTTATCACAAAATTGCGATTATGACCGACGCGGACGTTGACGGTTCGCACATCCGCACACTGCTTTTGACGTTTTTCTATCGGCAAATGCCGGAACTCGTCGAAAAAGGCTACGTTTACATCGCGCAGCCGCCGCTTTACAAGGTCAAACGCGGGAAAAAAGAAGAATATATCAAAGACGAAAAACAGATGTTTCGCTATATGATGCGGCAGGCGACCGACGATTTAGTGATTAAATCGAAAGACCGCGCGGTCGAAGGACGCGAGCTTTCGAAAAACCTCGAACGCGTCGTCGAGTATCAAAACTATTTTTCACGCTTTGTCCGCCGCATGAATAACGATCCGAAACTTCTCAATTCGCTGGTTGATGGCTTTATGACGATTTTGGCGAACAATACCATCAAACTCCGCAAAATTTTCGATTCGGAAGAATTGATAGCAACAGTCGAAGGAAAAGTTTCCGAAGCCGGATATAAAACCGAACTTACCACCGATGAAGAACACGGACTCTGGGAAATTCATATTATTTATCCTAACGGAACAACAGATTGGTTTAATTGGGAAAAAGCGAGTTACGTCGAATTTCAAAAACTGCTCGAACTGAAAAAACTGTTGCAAAACGATTTTCCCGCGCCGTTCATTTTGGGCGAAAACGGAAAATCCGAAACGGTTAATTCGCGCGACGAACTGCTTGAAAAAATAATGAGCGCGGCGAAAAAGGATTTATCCATTCAGCGTTACAAAGGTTTGGGCGAAATGAACCCCGAACAGCTCTGGGAAACGACGATGGATCCCGAAAAACGCACGCTCTTGCAGGTCAAGATCGAAGACGCCATCGAAACCGACCAAATCTTCACGGTTCTGATGGGCGATCAGGTCGAACCGCGCCGCCGTTTTATCGAACAAAACGCGCTCGACGTTAAGAATCTGGACGTTTAATTTTCAATTAAATACTTTCGGCAAAAAATTCCGCCTGGATTTTTAGGCGGAATTTTTTGTTTGGCTGATAAATTCATTGCCGAAACAATCCTTATTTATTGACTTCGGATTAAAAAATGTATATAAAAATTCTGCTTATTAAGGTTTAGATTTGATACAAAAAAACTATATCATTTTCTCATCTATGGCGAAAAAAAATTTTGGAATTCCGGATAAAGTCCTTGCTGAGCTTATAGCGCGAGATACAGCCTGCGTTTATTGCCACAAGATTATGATTTATCCATATGTCGCAAAAAACAGTAAAAATAGTGCCACAATCGAACACTTAAATTTTGATGGTCCATTTCATTGGAGCGACGGTTTACAGACTGAAGATATTGTAATTTGTTGCGGTTCTTGTAATTCGAGCCGGGGCGCAAAGACATTGCCTGATTGGTTTAGAGCGCAATATTGTATTGAGAGGAACATCAATGAAACCAGCGTTGCCGAGCCTGTTAAAAGCTATCTACAGCGGCAGAAAAAGAAAAAATAAAGAATTGCTCTTTCCGTCTCTGTTACACTAAATTCCAAGTATTTGATAATTATTTTTTCCCGTTAATTCCACCCGCCTCGACTGACTCTTTCCCTTGCGAAAACTTTCTCAAAGTGCAATGATTTTCTTTGCGAAAGAGAACAATTTTGCATCCTAAAAGTTAAGGAGGTTTAGAAAATGTCAGCAGTTTTAGAATCAATTCCGAAAAAATATACGGGTGTTTCAACGAATGTCGTTGAAAGAGTTATTCTTCACGGCATCAGTTGGAAAACATACGAGCGGATTTTGGATGAACACGAAGAAGTCGGCAATCGGCATTTTGCTTATAACGAGGGAGATTTGGAAATAATGGTGTTGGGTTATGAACACGAAAAATTCAAACAAGACCTTTCCGAACTCGTCACGGAAATTGCCAGAATTTTGGAGATTGATTACCAAGGTGCGGCTTCGACAACATTTCGCAGGGAATCAAAGAAAAAAGGTTTTGAGGGCGACGCGACATTTTACTTCAAAAACGCAGAAATGCTTCGCAAAAAAACAAAGATAGATTTGTCGAAAGACCCTGCGCCCGAACTCGTAATCGAAATTGACATCACGCACGGTTCATTGCCGAAATTTCCGATCTTTGCCGATTTAGGTATCGAAGAAGTCTGGCGTTTCGACGGCGAAAGCGTAAGGTTTCATCGTTTGCAAGGAAAAACTTACAAGGAAATCAAGAAAAGTATTTGTTTGAAAAATGTACAAAGCGAAAAGATCACGGAATTGCTTTTCCGCGCAAGTGAATTGAAGCGAATTGATTGGATAAAACTTATTCACGAAACGATTAAAGAGGAAATTTAAAAATGTCAGCAGTTTTGGAAGCGGTTCGACCGATTGAAGAATATCTCGTGATGACGGACGCGGAAATCGCCGAGCGCATCGAATTTGCGCGTAAAGAATTAGGTTCGCGCGTCGTTATTCTCGGGCATCATTACCAGCGCGATGATGTCATCAAGCACGCCGATTTGACGGGCGATTCTTATCAGCTTTCGGTGATGGCTTCGCAGACCGAGGCGGAATTCATCGTTTTCTGCGGTGTGCATTTTATGGCGGAATCGGCGGATATTTTGGGAAAACCCGCGCAGCGCGTGATTTTGCCGGATTTGGGCGCGGGCTGTTCGATGGCTGATATGGCGACGATTGAACAGGTCGAAGACGCGTGGGAACAATTAAGGGAAATCGGCGTTTTGAAAAACAAGGTCGCGCCGATCACATATATGAACTCGTCAGCGGCGATCAAAGCCTTTTGCGGACGAAACGAGGGCGTTGTCTGCACATCGTCGAACGCCGTTCCGCTGTTTGACGTTTACCTCCAAAACTACGACAAGATGTTTTTCTTTCCCGATCAGCATTTGGGCAGAAACACGGGCGCGAAATTCGGCATTCCGCTCGATAAAATGGTTTTATGGAATCCGCACGAAGAGCTTGGCGGAAACTCCGAGGAAGAACTCCATGAAGCGAAACTTATCTTATGGCGCGGACATTGTTCGGTTCACGGACGTTTCAAACCGTGGCACGTTGACCGGATTCGCAAACAAGTGCCGGACGTGAAAGTTCTCGTGCATCCCGAATGTATGCGCGAAGTCGTCGAGATTTCGGATTTGGACGGTTCGACCAGCTTTATAATCAAAACCGTCGAAAATGCGCCGTCGGGTTCAAAATGGGCAATCGGCACGGAAGTCAATCTCGTTAATCGTCTGGCGCAGAGATTTCCCGATAAGGAAATTCACCTGCTCGCGCCCGACCTTTGTATGTGCGCCACGATGTATCGCATCGCACCGCAAAACCTTGCTTGGGCGATGGAAAATATTCTGGAAGGAAACGTCGTCAACGAAATCGTCGTCGAAGATGAAACAAAGCATTTCGCAGCGGTCGCGCTCGAGCGAATGATAAATTTCACGGAGAAGAATCAGAAAAAATGATGAATGATGAATGATGAATGATGAATTATTTTTCTGTCATTCATCGTTCATCATTCATCGTTCATCATTTAAAAATGGCGGAAATCGAAGACAAACTATCTGAAAACGCGCGCGGGAAATTTTATGTTGACTCGCAGTGCATTGATTGCGATGTCTGCCGCGACACTTCGCCGAAAAATTTTACGCGTAACGACGAAAACGGCTATTCGTTTGTTTACAAACAACCCGAAACCGACGAAGAATTCGAGCTTTGCGAAGAAGCCTTAAACGCCTGTCCGGTCGAAGCCATCGGCGATGACGGTTAGAAAAGGTAAAAGGCAAAAGTAAAAAGTAAAAAATTAGAAGGTGCTGATTTTCAGTTGAAAATCAGCACCTTCTTCAACTTCAATCCAAAATCAGATTATGGTTGGTTCATCGGCGGCGGAACGAAGCCCGGAACGAATCCGAGCGGTGCCGGAAATGTTGCCGCCGTCGGTTTTGTGCCGTTTTTGACCCATGTGTTAATGGCGTTGACCGCAGTAATCAACTGCTCGCCGCTGAAAGCGCAATGACCGTTACCGTTCGTGTAAGTCTGGTATAGGAGTCCTCCGCGACCGGCATTATTGACGGTTTCGGCGTATTCGTATTCCTGCGAAACGGTGACGAGCGGATCAACGATAGTGTGCATCGTCAGCACCGGATTTTTGATCTTGCCCGAATAATCGGCGTTGCGTTTGACATAGTTGCGCGAATAATTGGGCGCGTCAACGTATGTCTGACCGTTCATTGTCGCCAGCCACAGATCAATGTCGCCCGGAGGCACCAGTAAAATCGTTTCAAGATAAATTCTTTCCGCCAAACTCAGACTGTAATTTCGGTCTAAATTTTGAACGATCGGACCGCGCGCGCGGCGTTCGAGTTCCGATCGCGCTTCCGTCGAGAAAAACATATCGGTAAAAAGCCAGTTCGGGTAAAAATTCGCGGGCGGCGTAATTCCGCGTCCCGGCGTTCCGACAACCAGACGGATAAACTCGAATTTCGCGAAATTCGCCGGATTGCTGACTTCACCGAAAAGTTTCGGATAAACTTCCGTTTCCGCATCAATGTCGTCGCGCACGTCGCCGAAAGTTCCCCAGCTTGAGGGCATTCCGAAAACCGTGTCGTAAGCTAAAGCCAGATCGCCCGCCGAATCCCACGACTGCGTGGCACCCGCGCCGACCGCACAGCCGCACAGTGCGCCGTCATAAATTCCGCCGAACTGCTCCATACTCTTGAAGCCGATGACCGTGCCCATCGAAAACGCCCAGAGAATCGTGCGGTCGGGTTGACCGACCGTGCCGCGAAAATGCGTCACGACGTTTTTCAAATCCTGCACGCCTTCTTCGACCGCCCAGCCGTTGTCTTTGTAAGCCGAACCGGAAAGCGCGTAGCCCTGTGCCAAAAGTATGGGAACGAGAGCCGCGTTCGGCGCGATGTCGGCGTTGCGGTTGTCAACTTCGCCCGGATGATCGGCTTTGTCGCGGTAGCCGTGACCGTAAACCAGCAGCGTGCCGTTCCAGTTTGCGGGAACAACGATACGATACGGCGCGCCGTTAATCTCGCCCGAAACGTCGATCGGTCCGACCTGCCGTGCGGCATTTGCAAACTGAGCCGCGAAAAAGAGAAGCAAAGACGCGGCAAAAACTAATTTTTTTAACACAATTCGAATCCTCCAAAATTTTATTAGCAGACGATTTTCATTCGGAAAATATCGAACAGCAGATTCAACATTCGTCTTTCGAGGGTTTGAAAAAGACGAATCTCCGCCACCGGAAATTCGATATTTTAGAAATGGAAAGTTTGTGTATTTTACGCAGATTTAAGGAGTTAAGTCAAAGGAATTTCGATTAAACCAAAATCTTTATCCAGTCGTCCTCGATAACGACTTCATAGCTTTCGAGCGAGCAGTCTTTTTTCGTAAAACATTCGCCCGAAGCGACATCGAAACGCCAGCCGTGAAGATCGCATTCGATGATTCCGCCGTAAAGCCTTGAGTCGGCAAGCGGATAGCCTTTGTGCGGGCAGAAGTTTTCGATTGCCGTAAATTTTCCGTTGACGTTGAAAAGCGCGACTTCCGTGCCGTCTTTGAGTTTGACGGTCGCACCGCGTCCCGGCGGCACGGCTTCCGTTTTGCCGACGGTGATTAATTTTCCTTCGCGTTTTGCTTTGCGCTTGTTTTCCCTGTATTTCGACATTTTTAATTTACAAAATTCTGCATCAAGGTAAGAGATTAACAAATCCAAAATCCAAAATCCAAAATCTAAAATTCAAAAGGCTTGCTTTATTTCTTTGAGTCTATGAAAATAATAGAATTGCAAAAGTCGAGGTTATCGTAATGAGTGAAAATACCTTTTCGGAAAATGCGCGGCGGCGATGCCGGGAAATTATGACGCGCAATGTTAAAACGGCGACGCGCGAAATGAGTTTAAGAGAAGTTGCCGCGCTGATGCGCGATGGCGATATGGGTTCGATTCCGGTTGTCGAAAACGGGAAATTGGTCGGCATCGTGACCGACCGCGATATTGTTGTCCGCGCCGTTGCCGAAGGACGTGATTCTTTGACCGCCATCGGTGACGTGATGACGGCGGAGGTTTTTTCCGTGCGCGAAAACGATTTTGTTTTTGAAGCGATTCGTTTGATGGGCGACCGGCAGGTTCGGCGCGTGCCGATCACGGGCGACGCGGGCGAACTCGCCGGCATTATCGCGATGGCGGACATCGCGCTCGAAACCGAAGACGAACGCGAAATCGCCGAAACCTTGGAAGAAATTTCGAGCGGAACAGCTTTTTGGAGAAAGGGATGAAGGATGAGGGATGAAGAATGAAAGGGAGGAATTTTATTCATCCCTCATCCTTCATCCCTCATCCCTTAAAGTTATGGCTAAATCTATTAATCGTTATTTTCAATTTCTCGGTTCGTCGAAAGAAGTCCGCACGTCCGGTCGTCTTTGGTATCCGGCGGCGGATGTTTATCAAACGCCCGAAGGCTGGCTCGTGAAGGTCGAACTCGCGGGCGTTTCGGCGGAAGACATCGAGATTGATATTCAGGGAAATGTGCTCTACATCGCCGGTTGCCGGCGTGATAGGTCGTGTGCGGCGGGCGTTTCCTATCATCAGATGGAAATTACTTACAGCCGTTTTGAAAAGGTTCTGAAATTTCCGGCTTCGATCGAAGGCGCGAGCATCGAGCATAATTTCGACAACGGTTTGCTCATCATCAATCTTTGGAAAGCAGGAGATGAGGCAAAACCCTGAGCGAAAATTACATCAAAGCTGAACTTAAAAAAAATATTATGGCAGAAAACACTGAAAACACGCGAACACCGGGCGGAGAAACGGTGAATGCTCCGCAACAATTTGAGATTGCGGTCTTACCTTTGCAGAATACGACGCTTTTTCCTGAAACGGTTGTGCCGCTGGCGGTCGGACGCTCGCGGAGCGTCAGGGCGGTCGAAGCCGCGCTGGCAACGGAAGAAAAATTGCTTTGCTGTATCACGACCAAAACCGAAAATGTAACGGGTGACGACGCGAAGCCGTCCGACCTTTACGAAGTCGGCACGATCGTCAATGTCAAACGAATGATGCGCAACGAAGGCGTGATGCAGTTGATCGTGCAGGGCGTTGACCGCGTGCGCGTTTTGAGTTGGGCGCAGGAAGAACCGTTTTTGAAGGCGAAAGTTGAAATTCTGCCCGATTTAAATGTTGAGGATGAAGGAGAATCCGAGGCTCTGAAACGCAATATTCAGGCAATGATTCAGGAAGCGCTGGCGATGCTGCCGAACGTTCCGCCGGAAGTGCGGATGGCGGTTATGTCGCAGAACAATCCGGTTCAGCTTTCCTATTTTTTGGCTTCGGTTCTGGATTTGGGCGTTGAAACCGAACAGAAAATGCTCGAAGCGAACACGGCGGACGAGCTTCTGATGCTGACGCACGGCGCGTTGGCGAAAGAACTCGAAATTATGCAGATTCGCTCGAAGATTGCCAACGAAGCGCAGAATGAAATGGAAAAATCGCAGCGCGATTACATTTTGCGTCAACAAAAGAAGGCGATTGAAAAAGAACTCGGCGAAGACGAAACGGGCGAAAAGGCGGAAGCCGAACAGCTCCGCGAACGTCTGGAAACCGCCGATCTGCCTGACGAAATCCGCAAGGAAGCCGAACGCGAACTGCGAAGAATGGAACAGCTTCCGCAAGCCGCGCCCGATTATCATGTGATCCGCACGTATCTCGAATATATTCTGGAACTTCCGTGGAAAAAATCGAGCGAGGAAAAACTCGATTTAAACGAAGCGCAGAAAATCTTGGACGAAGACCATTACGGTTTGGAAGACATCAAGAAGCGAATTTTGGAATCGCTCGCGGTCGTTAAACTTCGCCCCGATTCAAAAAGTCCGATCATTCTTTTTGTCGGACCGCCGGGAGTCGGTAAAACCAGTCTGGGGCGTTCGATTGCGCGTTCTTTGGGGCGCGAATTCGACCGTATTTCTCTTGGCGGTGTGCGCGACGAAGCCGAACTTCGCGGACATCGTCGAACATATGTCGGCGCGATGCCGGGGCGAATTATTCAAATGTATAGGCGCGTCGGCGTAAATAATCCCGTGCTGATGCTCGACGAAATTGACAAGATGGGCAACGATTATCGCGGCGATCCGGCGGCGGCTCTTTTGGAAATTCTCGATCCGGCGCAAAACAATACGTTCCGCGACCATTATCTCGATTTGCCGTTCGATCTGTCGAAAACCTTCTTTATTGCAACAGCGAATCAGCTCGGACCGATTCCGATGCCGTTGCGCGACCGAATGGAAATCATTCAGCTGGCGGGTTATTCGGACACGGAAAAATTGAATATTGCCAAGCAGTATCTGATTCCGCGCCAGATCAGGGAAAACGGCTTACAACCCGACCAAATCGAGATTACCGACGATGCGGTAAATCTTTTGACGGCGCGTTACACACGCGAAGCGGGCGTTCGTCAGCTTGAAAGAGCCGTCGGAAATCTCGCGCGAAAAGTCGCGCTGCGCGTTGCGCAGGGGCAAACCGAAAAGGTGACGATTACCGCGAACGACGTGAAAGGTTATCTCGGTGCGCCGCGATTTTATCCCGAAGAATCAAGAAGCGATTTGCCTGCCGGAGTTGCAACCGGAATGGCTTGGACGGAAATGGGCGGCGAGATTTTGTTTATCGAAGCGACGATGCTTCCGGGCGGCGGCGGTTTGACGCTCACCGGACAGCTCGGCGAGGTGATGAAAGAATCGGCGCAGGCGGCGCGTTCTTATCTGTGGTCGCACGCGACGGAATTAGGAATCAACCCCGAAATGATCAAGCAGAACGGCATTCACGTTCACGTTCCGGCGGGCGCGATTCCGAAAGACGGTCCGAGCGCGGGCGTGACGATGGCTTCGGCGATGGCTTCGCTTTACACGGGCAGAAAAGTTCGTTCGGATACTTCGATGACGGGCGAAATCACGCTTTCGGGCTTGGTTTTTCCGGTCGGCGGAATCAAGGAAAAAGTTCTCGCCGCGCACCGCGCCGGAATCCGGCGGATAATTTTGCCCGAACGCAACGAAGCCGACACGGAAGAAATTCCCGAAGACGTTCGCAGCGAACTGGAAATCATTCCGGCAAAATACATCAGCGACGTGTTGAATGCCGCGCTCGAAAAAGAATCAAGCGTTCCGAAGGGCGAAAATTACGTCATTCCCGAAGCGAAACCTTCGGACGGCGTGAGTGAACCGCTGATTGCCAAAGAAAAGTAGGCGATTACAGATGAAAAATCCTGGCTGAGTGATGAGTCCGAACGAACTTATCACTCAGTTTTTTTGTTCCGAAAAAAAAAAACCTGTATTTGTGATTTTTTAGTTGGAAAATCACAATAAAATAAGTGTATGCTTAATAGTTAATGTTTGAGGCGAAAGTCTACTCTTAAACATAGCTCCGGCGTTTTTTTTGAGAGCGATTCTCTTCCTATTCAAACACAAACTTTTAAAATACGAATTTAACACGGAAATTTAATATAAAATGGCATTTAAGTCTTTATTCAGTTTATTTTCGAGCGACTTGGCGATTGATCTCGGCACTGCCAACACGCTTGTTTATGCGAAAGGTCGCGGCATTGTCGTCAGCGAGCCTTCGATTGTCGCAATTAATAAAGTTACGAATCAGGTCGAAGCGGTCGGGCGCGACGCGAAAGAGATGCTCGGCAGAACGCCGGGAAATATCGTGGCGATTCGTCCGATGAAGGACGGCGTGATCGCCAACTTTGAAGTGACGGAGAAAATGCTTCAGCATTTCATCCGCAAAGCGCACAATGGTAAATCGTGGGTGCGTCCGCGCGTCGTGATCGGCATTCCGTCGGAAATCACGCAGGTCGAACGCCGCGCCGTCGAAGATTCGGCGTATCGCGCCAAGGCTTCGGAAGTTTATCTGGTCGAAGAAGCGATGGCGGCGGCAATCGGCGCAGGTTTGCCGATCACCGAACCGCACGGAAATATGGTCGTTGACATCGGCGGCGGCACGACCGACATCGCGGTTATCTCGCTTTCGGGTATCGTCTATTCGCGCGCCGTGCGCGTTGCCGGCAACGAGATGGACGAAGCCATCACGCAATTTATCAAACGCAAATATAATCTTTTAATCGGCGAACGCACGTCGGAAGCCATCAAAATCGCGCTCGGTTCGGCGTTTCCCCTTGATGAACCGCTTTCGATGGAGGTTCGCGGTCGCAACCTGATCGAGGGAATTCCCAAAACCATTACCATCACGGACGAAGAAATCCGCGAAGCACTTTCGGACGCGGTTTCGACCATCATCAATGCCGTGCGCGTCGCGCTCGAACGCACACCGCCCGAACTTTCCGCCGACATTGTCGAACGCGGAATCGTTTTAACCGGCGGCGGCGCGTTGCTGAAAAATTTAGATAAACGCTTGATGATCGAAACCGGTCTGCCGGTCGTGCTGGCAGACGATCCGCTTTCTTCCGTCGTGCTTGGGACGGGCAAAATGCTTTCGGATATCGAACTCCTGAAGCGCGTCAAATGGGATAATTCATTAATGACAGGAAGTTAAAACATTTACCATTTACCATTTACCATTGAACAACAATTCTTCGGTAAATGGTAAATGGTAAATGGTAAATAAGAGATGGTTGAGCGAAGTCAGAAAGAGGTTTGGAAACTGACGCCTTGGCTGATGATTGCCCTTTTGCTGGGCAATTTCGTGCTTATGGCGTACGATGCTAAGACCGCTTCACAGGAAAGAGTGATCCGCGTTTGGACGCAGGCGATTGCCAATTTTGTGCAGTCGCCCGTGACCACTATTACTTCATCGGTCACCGGCTATTTTGAATCCTTTGTAAAATTACGTTCCGCACAGACCGAAAACGACGCATTAAAGCAGCGCGTTCAGGAACTCGAAGTCGAAGTTCAGCAAAAAGAAGAGTTAGCGAAAGAAAACGAAAGTTTGAAAGCTCTTCTCGAACTGAAAAACGAATCGAAATACAAAATTCTGCCGGCGCAAATCATCGGGCGCGACCCGTCGCTCTGGTTCGACTCGGCGATCATCAATCGCGGAAGTCTGGACGGCGTGAAATTGAATATGCCGATCGTCAATAACGGCGGTTTGATCGGCAGAGTTATCGCCGTTAGCCCGATCACCGCGCAGATCAATCTTATTACCAAAGAGAAATCCGGCATGGGCGGCGTGATCGGCGAACTCGGAATATCGAACGCGCTCGGCGTTGTCAGCGGCAACGGTAAAAGAGAAATGCTCGAAATGGGTTATATTCCCGGCACGATTGAGGTGCAGGTCGGTGAGATGGTTTATACGACCGGACAGGACGGTATTTATCCGTCGGGTTTGAAAATCGGCGAAGTAGTCGAAGTAAAACCCGGTTCGGCAACCGTCACGCAGCAGATTTTTATTAAGCCGAACGCGAAACTATATACGATGGAAGAAGTTGCCGTTTTGCTTTATGAACCGCCGCTGACACCCGAGTATGAAAAAACTCTTCCGAATGCGCCGAAGGACGATAAAAAGAAAAAGTAGCGAGTCGAGAGTCGTGGGTGGTTGGGTTTGGGGAATAAGATAAAAAACC
>JALHNX010000083.1:21993-23283 GCA_022843305.1 Pyrinomonadaceae bacterium
TCGAGAGAAATCTTCAACTCACGACTCACGACTCTCGACTCACGACTCAAAAAATGGAACAGGTAAAAATCACAGTAGCCTTAATTATCGCAGTCATACTTCAGTGGACGCTCCGCAATGTTCACGAAGTATTTATGTTTATAGATTTTCCGCTGATAGTTATTGTTTACGCCGCTTTACAGAGAAACATTATCAAAGCTCTGCTTTTCGGAACGATTGCGGGCATCGCCGTTGATGCCTTGAGCAGCGGTCTTTTAGGCGCGAACGGGTTCTCTAAAACGTTGATCGCATTCGCCGTTTCGGAGCTTGCGCGGCGCGTCTATTTGGACAACCTTTTATTACAGATTCCCGTCATAGCAGGTGCTTGTTTGATTGATGATCTGGTGTATTACGGAATGCATCGCCTGCTGGGACAAGACCCGAATGCGCCGGTTCTGATAACAATCGCTTATTCGCTGATCGGAACAACGATCGCGGGAACGATTATTTATTTAATTTTGGGAAATATTTCGGCAGATAGATTGAAGACAAGAAGACGGGATTCTTTCTCGTCGCGTCGGCAAACCCGTCGGCGTAATCCGATACGTTTAGGTAAGAGATGAGTGGCGAGTGGAGAGTCGAGAGTAATGAGTAAATCTTTCGACTCTCGACTCTCCACTCGCCCCTCTCCACTCAAAAGTATGAAAATATACGACCATACCCAGAATCTTGGCATCCGCGTCGGCACAATTCAGATAATCGCGTTTATTTTGCTGACGATTCTCGGCGCGCGGCTTTATTATCTGCAATTGGTGAAAGGCGAATATTACGCCGATAAAGCGGAAAATCAACGCATTCGCCTGATTCCGATTCCGGCGCCGCGCGGCGCGATTTTAGACCGCAACGGCAAACTTCTCGTTGACTCGCGCCCGACCTACAACGTTACACTTTCCAACGAACCGATTAAAAAAATTGATGTTACCGACCGGCTTGACGATTACGCGCGCGGGCTGAACGTTGAACGCCAATACGTGGTCGAGCGACTGAATTATATTAAAAGCCAGCGCGGATTCGATACTTTGGTTTTGAAGGAAAACGCGACCATTCAGGACATCGCGTGGGTCGAAGCGCATGCGATGGAATATCCCGAACTGCGCGTCGAGCTTCAGCCGCAGAGATATTATCCGCACAAAGAAATTCTCGCGCACGTTCTCGGCTATGTCGGCGAAATCAGTCCGAAGGAACTGGAAAAACCCGAAGTCCGCGAAAAAGGTTTTCGTCCGGGCGATATTGTCGGCAAAGGCGGACTCG
>JALHNX010000084.1 GCA_022843305.1 Pyrinomonadaceae bacterium
GAAGACGAAAACCGTTCCCGTAACCGTCCATTCTTCCTTTGAATCGCGCATCTCGTTTAACGCGCCTTTTAACGCCTGTCTTGCGCCGAGAAAGATTTTAACGGGTTTCGGCAGGGCAATCGTCCGGTTTTTATTGAACTCGAACGAATTCCTATATTCTTCGATTTCAACGTCCAAACCGTTGACCTTAAAATCCCTGAAAGTTAAAAAATCAACCTTGCCTTTGTAATCCAGAGGATCAATTTCCGCCGAAATTTCAAACGTCAGACCGGTCAGCGAAGTGTTGATCAATTCGGGTTCGGTCAAGCGCGCAAAGGCTTCGGATTTATTGTTTTCGTCTTTGATTTCGGTTTTGTTGGTGACCGAAATTTTTGCATTATGAACTTTGTAGCCGCGAATCTCGTCGGGCAAATTCTGCGCGAAAATGCCGAAAACAAAAAGCAAAATTAAACCGCAGAGGCGCAGAGACGCGGAGAATTTAAAGATAATATGCGAAAATAAATAAACAAAACGGAAATCTTTGGCTAAAAAACTCTGCGTCTCTGTGTCTCTGCGGTTCATAACTTTTCTACGGGCACGAAAATCTCGAAAATCGCGCCCTTTGCATTACGGTTTCTGACGGAAATTTTGCCGTCCATTTTTTCGACTGCGGTTTTGACGGCATCGAGTCCGACACCGCGACCGGAAATTTCAGATACGGATTCGGCGGTCGAAAGTTCGGGCGCGAAAATTAATTCGAGCGTTTCTTGCTCGTTTGGAAAATGATCGTCCGAAATCAGATTTTTTTCAACCGCGCGGGCGCGAACCTTTTGCAAATCAATCCCTTTGCCGTCGTCCGCGACCGATAAATACAGTCCTTCATCTTCTTCAAAAAAACGTATCTCGATTGCGCCGCTTCGCTCGATTGCGTGGTCAACGGCGTTGCGGACGAGATGTATTAAGATGTCAAAAAACGCTTTTGTTCGTCCGGCGGAAAGTCTTATATCGTTTGAAAGAATCGTCAGATTTATTTCTTTTCCGATGTTTTCCGCGATGTCTTCGCCATGCGCGGCGATTTGCGAAAGCATTTCATATAAATCTTTTGAATCGTTTTCGGCGCAGGCGTGCGAAGAAATTTCGGCATCGAATTCTTTAACCGATTTTTGGAGATTTTCTGCCGGTTCGCGGCTTGCCAGAAAAATTCGGAAACCGATCTTTCCCGCCGATTTATGCTTTTCGCTCGGCAGAGAAGCGATGATTTCGCTTTTTTCGCCGAGAATCTTTCGCAAGTTCCGGTAGCGGTCGGCAAAAGTTGAAACTTCAAAACCGACTTCCGCGCAATAAATATTTTTTCCTTCCCGAAGCGCGGAAATTGTTGCTTTTCTTTCCTGCTCCGAGAATTTTTTGAAAACTTCGGACGGAATTTTTGCCAAAAGAATACTGCTTTTAGCAGTTTTCTGATTCGCATTTTGCAGTTTTTTGATGAAATCCGTGTGCGAATCCGTGTCGTTTTGCCGCAGGGAATTTGTTAAAACTTCCATTCCTTCGACGAGAAGATTTTTATCGGCGGATTTTGTGCTGTTTGAAAGAATATTTTCCAACTCTTCGGCTATTTCAGCCGCATTTTGCAGACCGAGAGTTTGCGCACCGCCTTTGATGGTGTGAATCGTTCGGAAAATATCGCGCCGCAGATTGTCGGTGAAATCCAGCGTGAGTTCCTTTTGCAGAATTGTCAGGTTATTGATTGATTCGGCAAGAAAATTTTGGCGAAAGTCGGTCATTTGGATTTTGGATTTTAGATTTTAGATTTTGGATTGATCTTTTTAATCCAAAATCCAAAATCTAAAATCCAAAATTGGTTCTTTAATTTGACGATGCCTGAGATTTTTTGTTGTCGTCGTCGGGGCTTTTCTTATTTTTTTTTTCCAGATCGTGTTTGATCGCGTCGAGAATTCCGTTGATGAACTGGGTCGCTTCAAAGGTCGAAAAGCGGCGGGCAATTTCGAGTGCTTCGTTGATAACGACGGTATTCGGCGTTTCTTCATAAAGAAATTCGTAAACCGCGAGCCGCAAAACGTTGCGGTCAACAATCGCCATCCGCTCGATGCGCCAGTGTTCGGCGCGTGTGCGGATTTTGTCGTCAACGGTTTCCAGTTCGCGCAGCGTGCCGAGCGTCAGTCTGACCGAAAACGTCTCCGTCAACTCTTCCGCGTCCGGTTCGCCCAATTCATCCCAGAAATTGCGCGTTACCGTTTCGCCGGGCAGTTTTGTAACGTCCGCCGCAAACAGCATCTGGAGAGCGCATTCACGTGCCTTCCGCCGTGTTCCCATAAATCCCTGCTTTTATCAAACGACATGCGGAAAGGCTTTTTTCTTCGCTCCCGAAGCGTCTTCTCCGCCGTCCATCTCTTTGTATAAATTGACAAGTTCGACCGCCGACATCGCGGCTTCAAACCCTTTATTGCCGGCTTTTACTCCGGCGCGATTGATCGCCTGTTCGAGCGTGTCGGTCGTCACGACCGCGAAAAGCACCGGAACGCCCGTTTGCATCGCGGCTTGTCCGACACCTTTGGCGGCTTCGCCCGCAACGTAATCGAAATGCGGAGTTTCGCCGCGAATGACGACGCCGATGCAGATCACCGCGTCGAAATCGCCGCTTGCCGCGACCTTCTGCGCCGTCAAAGGCAGTTCGAACGAACCCGGAACTTTGAAAATCTCGACCGCGTCTTCGTCCGCGCCGAGACGTTCGAGCGCGTCCAGAGCGCCTTCAGTCAGCTTCGATGTCAAAAAGTCGTTCCAGCGCGAAACGACCAACGCGAAACGAAATCCCTGTGCATTAAGTAGTCCCTGATGAACTTTTGGCTGCAATTTTTTCACCTCAAACAGACAAATTTGCCTTTCCCTAGTATAAGAACGTCAAACAAGGTTGACAAGCCCTAAATTCAAGAAGAGGAGAAGAGGAGAAGAGAAGTGGAAGAGATTGGTTGTATATTCCCGGAAATAAAAGTTAAAAATTTAGGTTCAGAATCAGCGGATTTTCTCCTTTTCTCCACTTTTCCTCTTCTCCTCTTCTTCGCTTCGGGCTTTGGTAAATTCCTTGAACGAAAGTCCGCGTTTGAGGATTAAAAGCACGCCCATCATTGCCCAGAAGAGAATTCTGCCTTTGCGGATGATCGCTAAAGTAACGCCGATTCCCGCGCCGAGCGCGAGCGTTTCGGTGACGAATTGCGCGCCGGCTTCGTCCACGCCGATGACGAACGGGATGAGCTTAAAGGTTATCGAAATAACGCGGCTGATGGATTCGAGCAGAAAAGCCGTGAAAAGTGACGGAATCGCGTCACCGATGCGGCTTAGAATAAATAAGACTTCGAGAATCCCGAGCAGGTGAAACGTCACCTGAAGCAGAAAGATCGGCAAAAAACGCTTCGGATATTTGCGGTAAAATCCGTAGATCAAGTTTTCAAAAAGGCGCACCTGCATCCGTCCGCTTTCCAGAATATTCGTCGCAAAGCCTTTCCGGTAAAGCTTTTCGCAGATCTCGCTCGCAAAATGCCACTGCCGCAAAACCATCAGAACAGCGAAACTGATCATCACAAAAACGGCGACGATCAAAACATCAATCGTGATGCGCCAGCCGTCCGCCAGATCGAAACTTCGCAAAAAAGCGATGCCGCCGAGGATAATAAAAATGCTTGTTACCAGCGAATAAAAAAGATTCTCCGTGGCGACGGACGAAAGCCCGACGACGAGCGGAACTTTTTTTCTCACCGCGACCGCTTTGGCAGTTCCGCTGACAAGAATGCCGAGCGGAATAATCGAACTCATCGCTTCGCCGATGATGACCGCCGGCAAGGTGTCGCGCACTTCGAGCTTGTAAGGTTCGTAAACCGAAAGTTTCCAAGCGGTTGCACGGACGCAGATGCGCAGGAAATAAATGAACAGGATCAACGCGAAGCCGTCGAAACCGATTCTTCCGATGCCGTGCATAATTTCGTCAAAACCGACCGTCACGACGAAATAAACAAACAACGCGATGCCCAGAATCGTGAACAACACTGCCGCGATTTTCAGACGATTAATGTTTTTTGAACTCGGCTTTTGAATTTGGAATTTGGATTCCGGAACTTTGGTGTCGGTATTCACTTCTCTTTGCCTTTTCGCCGATGCGTCTTTTATGATGGTATTTTATTTACTTCTTATTACAAAATCTAAAAGGAATGAATTTAATTGTTAATTGTAAATTGTAAATGAAAAAAAGTTATTACCATAAGCAATTAACAATTAACAATTAACAATTTACCATTATTTAATATTATGAACGCAACAGCTTTGGAACAAGAACATATCAGACCGGCTTTAACACATCTGTCAGACGAAGAAGAACTTTTCCGCTCGTCAATCCGCGAATTTGCCGAAGGCGAAGTTCGTCCGCGTGTCGAAAAAATGGAACACGACGGAAAATTGGATAAAGATTTGATCGAGCAATGTTTCGATCTCGGCTTAATGGCAATCGAAACGCCCGAAGAATACGGCGGCGCGGGAAGCTCGTTTTTTAACGCGATCTTAGCAATCGAAGAACTCGCGCGAATTGACGCTTCGACCAGCGTTTTCGTTGACGTGCAGAACACGCTCGTGACAAATGCGATCATCCGCTGGGCAAACGACGATCTGAAGAAAAAATATCTTCCCGAAATGGCGACCGAAAAAGTCGGCGCGTATGCTTTGTCGGAAGCCGGAAGCGGTTCGGACGCTTTTGCGCTGAAAACCCGCGCCGTTGATAAAGGCGATTTCTGGGAAATTACCGGACAAAAACTCTGGATCACGAACGGCAACGAAGCCGAAATCTTTATCGTTTTCGCCACGATTGATCCGGCATCAGGCTATAAAGGAATCACGGCATTCATCGTCGAAAAAGATTTTGAAGGGTTCGCGGTCGGCAAAAAAGAAGACAAACTCGGAATCCGCGCCAGTTCGACGACCGAATTAATTTTGGATAACTGCAAAGTCCCGAAAGAAAACGTTTTGGGCGAGATCGGCAAAGGCTACAAAGTTTCTATCGAAACCTTAAACGAAGGACGCATCGGCATCGGCGCACAAATGGTCGGCATCGCGCAGGGCGCATACGAAGCCGCCTTAAAATACACCGCCGAACGCGAACAATTCGGGCAGGCGATCAACAGCTTTCAGGGCGTGCAGTTTCAATTAGCGGAGATGGCAATTGATTTAGAAGCCGCCAGACTTCTTGTTTACAACGCCGCGCGCTTGAAAGACGCGGGCAAATCCTTCCTCAAAGAAGCGGCGATGGCAAAAGTCTATTCATCGCGCGTCGCCGAAAAAATCTCTTCAAAAGCCATCGAACTCTTCGGCGGCTACGGCTACGTCAAAGATTATCCGGTCGAAAAATACTGGCGCGACTCAAAAATCGGCGCAATCTACGAAGGCACATCGAATATGCAATTGCAGACGATTGCCAAACTTATTACGAGCGGAAAGTAGGTGAAAAAAGCCGAAATTACTGAAAGTTTCGGCTTTTTTTATGCTAAAATACGACTTGATGAAACATAAAACCGAGCGTGTTGTAATGTCGAGATTAACAAGCGTCGAAAAACAAGGCGACCGTTCTTTCGACATCGAATTCTGGCAGCGTTTGACTGATGAACAAAGGATGCAGGCGGTTTGGGATTTAGTCGTTTTTGATTATGAATTAAAAGGAAAGAATTTGGATGAACTCCGACTTCAAAGAACTGTTGAAAATCTTCGCCGAACGAAAGGTTAAATATCTGATAATCGGCGGTTATGCCGTCGCTAAACACGCCGAACCGCGCTACACGAAAGACCTCGACATCTGGATCAGCAATTCGATAGAAAACGCCGAACGAGTTTATCAATCTTTGAAAGAATTTACCGCGCCTTTGACCGATATTACGGTTGAAGATTTCACCATTCCGACTCTCGTTTTTCAAATCGGCATCGAACCTACGCGGATAGATATTTTGATGGGCTTGAAAGAACTCGATTTTGAAGAATGTTGGAAACGTCGCTCAACCTCGATCATCGGCGATCTTGAACTTCATTTTATTTCGATTGACGATTTGATTCTCAACAAGACACTCGCCGGAAGACCGCAAGATTTGCGCGATGTCGAAATCTTAAAGTTAAAGAAAGGCGAATAAAATCGGCGCAATCTACGAAGGCACATCGAATATGCAGTTGCAGACGATTGCCAAACTTATTACGAGCGGAAAATAAAACTTAAAATGCTGAAATTCAAAAATAGAATTTCAGCATTTTCAAAAAATATGGCAATAGACAGAATGGATTGGCATTACGGCGGGGATTTCCCCGAAGATTTACCTGACGAAAATGGCGGAACTCATATCGGAATGTATCTGGCTTGGATAATAAATAATGATTTACAAGGCGAACTTCACAATGAAGAATCTTCAGAATCATTGCAGGATGTCAAAAGCCGAAAAATTACGGGCAGAGATTTTCTGATTGACCAATGCGATGAAAAATTCTGGGAGGAGGATTTAAATGATGAAGGTGTAACTTTCACTGAATTTTATTATTCCGAAAATTATTTTGAAGATTACGCCGAAGTTTTAGCAGAAAATTTATCTTCGACTTATCACGTTGCAAACACCTGGGAAAATTACGATAAAATTGCTTTGGTGATTGATAAAAGATTTGACGATTGGAAAAAATCTCAAAGTAAATAAAATCTGTTTAATCTACGAAGGAACTTCAGATATTCAGTTTATAGACGATCGCCAAATTGATTACGAGTGGAAAGTAATTATCTTAAGCACTCATAAAAAAGGTGAACGGAGACTTCTCCGTTCACCTTCTTTTATAAGCATTTGAAGGCATTTGCGATCTTTAGTTTTTACTTTTCTTGCGTTTCGGAAAAGGTTTTTTGCTGTCTTTTCGCTTTGCTTTTTTGCCTTTGAATTCGCGGCGGTTTATAAAATCGCGGTCGCGTCCGGAATCGCGTCCCGCATCGCGCCACGGTGCGCGTTCCCGTTCGCGTTCGGACGGTTTTTCGCGAGGCGTTTCGGCATCTGCGGATGAAGCGCGGCGGATGTTCATATTCAGCTGACGAATCTTGCTGCGCTGCATTTTCTTTAAAACCTGTTCGACGAGTTCGCCCGGAATATCAACCAGCGTGAAACGGTCGTTGACGTCAATTGCGCCGATTGCCTTGCCGGGAATGTCGGCTTCATTGGCAATCGCGCCGACGACATCGCCCGGGCTGATTTGATGGCGGCGACCGACATCAATGAAAAGCCGCACCATTCCTTCTTCCGAATAAGCAAACTGCTCGCGTTCGGGTTCGACGTTGACCTCGATGGGTTTGTCGCCGACCGTCAGAAAAACAGCGGCGGCGGCGATTTCGGCAATGTCGCGGCTCGTTTCTTCCGCCAAATCTTCGACCAGCGAAAGATACAGTTCCAAATCCTGTTCGGCGAGCGTCGCAATGATTTTTTCTTTGATCAGCCCGACGCGCCGTGCCGCGACATCGGCTTGCGTCGGCAATTTGATCGGTTCGATCTTTTGTTTGGTGTATCTTTCGATGTCGCGCATCATCCGCTGCTGGCGCGGCGTGACGAAAAGAATCGTTCTGCCCTCGCGTCCGGCGCGTCCCGTGCGTCCGATGCGGTGAACGTAAGATTCCGTATCCGAAGGCATATCGTAATTAACGACCGTGCTGATGCGTTCGACATCCAACCCGCGCGCGGCAACATCCGTGGCGACGACGATTTCGATTTTGCCGTTTTTTAACTTTTTAATGACGGTTTCGCGTAGCGACTGGCTCATATCGCCGTGCATCGGTTCCGCCGCGTAACCACGCGCCTGCAATTTATCGGCAAGCTCCGCCGCGCCGACTTTGGTGCGATGAAAGATCAGAACGGCTTCGCCCGGCGCCGCTTCGGTTTCGAGAAGCCGCGTCAAAGCGTCGGTTTTCTGGCGTTCGGAAACGTTCAGGTAAAATTGCTTAACGGTCGGAACGGTCAGCGTTTTAACTTCGATTTGAACGTTAACCGCTTCATTCAAATAATTGTCGGCGATGCGCCGGACTTCGCGCGGCATCGTCGCCGAAAAAAGCGCGGTTTGCCGCTCTTTCGGGGTGTGCGACAAAATCCATTCAACATCGTCAATAAAACCCATCCGCAGCATTTCGTCGGCTTCGTCGAGAACGACCATTTTCAGGTTGGAAATATCGAGAGTTTCGCGCCGCATATGATCCATTACGCGTCCCGGTGTGCCGACGATGATCTGCACGCCGCTTCTGAGGTGGCGAATCTGTTGGCTGATTGATTGACCGCCGTAAACCGGCAAGACGCGCACTCTGCCGAGATGTTTGGCGTAAGAGTGAATAGCTTCGGCGACCTGAATCGCCAGCTCGCGCGTCGGTGTTAGAACAAGTGCCTGAACATCCGAACTTTTGACGTTGATGCTATGCAGAACGGGCAATGCGAACGCCGCCGTTTTGCCCGTTCCGGTCTGCGCCTGACCGATAATGTCTTTGCCTTCCAAAAGTAAGGGGATCGTTTTTTGCTGAATCGGCGACGGTGCTTCGTAGCCCAATTCGTTGACGGCTTTGAGGATTTCGCTCTTTAAATTAAATTCGGCGAACGATATTTCGTTGTTTTCTGCTGTTTGTGTTTCCATTGATAAAATTCAAAATTTATTGAAACACACATTTTAACGGAAAACGGACGGAATGTAACGTTGTTGTCGAAAAACACCTAAGACCCAGGGTTATTGCAAAGTCGGAATCAACGCGAAATTCATTTCGATTCAGGCAAAATCTATCAGTTATTCCGAAAAGTTTTAATTTTACCTTCGGAATAGATGATAACTGATAGATAATAGATTACAGATCTGTCTTTTCAAGTTCTGACTTTGCAACAGCCCTAACCTAAGAGCGGTTCTCAAGCTCGTCTTTAATTTCCAGATTTCGTATTAAACGATGCAGGTAATTCGGGTGAACGTCCAAAAGTTTGGCAGTTTCGACGTAATTGCCTTTGGCTTCGCGGAAAGCGTTTAAGATCAATTCTTTTTTCTTTTCGCGCAAGGCTTCGTGATAGTTTGAAATGTCCGAAATTTCGGCTGCGGTTTGCAGTTCGAGAAAATCTTCGGGCAAATCTTCGGGCAGAATCCATTCGGTCGAACCTAAAACAGCGGCGCGTTCGATGGCGTTTTCGAGTTCGCGGACGTTGCCGGGGAAATCGTATTTTAAGAGCAGTTTTTTCGCGTTTGCCGAGATTCCGCGAATTTTTCGGTTTAAGATTCGGCTGAATTTAGCAGCGAAACTTTCGGCGAGCAATAAAATATCTTCGCGGCGTTCGCGCAGAGCGGGCATCGTCAAACGCACGACGTTGAGGCGATAAAATAAATCTTGGCGAAAGTTTCCGTTCTTTACTTCCGTTTGCAAATCGCGGTTGGTCGCGGCGATCAGGCGAATGTCGGCTTTAACGCTCCGCACGCCGCCGACGCGTTCAAATTCGCGTTCCTGCAAAACACGCAGGAGTTTTGCCTGTAAATTGATATTCATCTCGCCGATTTCGTCGAGGAAAAGCGTGCCGCCGTTGGCGGTTTCGATTTTACCTTTTTTCTGCGCCGTCGCGCCCGTGAATGCGCCTTTTTCGTGTCCGAAAAGCTCGGATTCAAGCAGCGTTTCGGTCAGCGCGGCGCAATTTATCGCAACAAACGGTTTGTCGGCGCGTTTGCTGTTCAGGTGAATGGCTTGCGCGGCGAGTTCCTTGCCCGTGCCGCTTTCGCCGTTGATGAGAACGGTCGAATCGGTCGGCGCGACCTTGCGGATGATCTCGAAAATCTTTTCCATCGAAAGACTTTCGCCGAGCATATTTTGATTGAGAGTTTCGCCGCGCAGACGTGCGTTTTCGCTTTCGAGAAACGCAAAATTTCGGGCATTTTCAATCGAAACGGCGGCGATTCCGGCAACTGCCGTCAGAAATCGCAGATGGCTTTCGTCAAAATTCGCTTTCGCGCTCGCCAGATAAATCACGCCGAGCGTTTTTTCAAACAAGACAACGGGTGCGCAGAGAAGCGACGAAACTTTTCTGAGAAAAAGACTTTCGGCGTTTTGCAGATTTTCTTCCGCCGCAAAATCCGTGACTAAAATCACCTGATTGGTCTGCAAAACCTGACTGACGACCGTTTGACTGACGTTGATCGGTTCGTTTTCGTCCGTGCGGTTCAGACCGACGATTTCGGCAAATTCTCTCGAGTCGTCAACCAGCAAAATCGCGCCTTCGTCCGCCGGAACGACTTCAAAGATTTGCCGCAAAAGCTCGTTTTCAAGCGTTTCCGCATCACGAATCGCACTGATTTTCGTGATGATCTGCAAGATTGCCGTCAGATCACGCGCCATTGCGCCGAAAACTTCTTCGATACGCAATTGCACGGAATTTTTCGGCAGGCGGAATTCGGTCTTGTCAAAAAAGACGCCGCTCGAATCTTCTGCCGAATCAACTGTTAAAAAGCAAAACGTAAAATCGCCGACGCTGATCTTGTCGCGGTCAAAGAGTTCGGTTTCGCGGGCTTCAACACCGTTGACCGTCGTATCGTTCAAACTTCCCGAATCGCTGATAAAGTATTTTTCGCCGCGCCGTTCGATCACGCAGTGGCGGCGCGAAACCGACGCGTCGTTGAGAACGATCTCGTTCGTCTTGTCGCGTCCGATGGAAATCTTCGCGGAATTTAATTCAAAAATTTCGCCTCTGCCTTTTTCGGAAATGATCTTCAGTTTTGCCGCCATCGCTTTTCAAGTTTAGAACGAAATTTTATATTTCTAAAGTTTTGAGTCCCGCCTTCAGGCGGCTTTGATTCGATTTGAAGACAATATTAAGCAGGGAAAAACCGCCTGAAGGCGGGACTCAAAACCTTTAAACTATCTTTTCGGTTTCGAGAACTATCTTTTCGGATAGTTTTTGATTCGTTCAAAAACTTAAAAGAATTTAACCAAAACAACTTATCTTCAAGTATTTCAAAATTTAACTTTTCCCTGCGGCTTTGGCACAAGGCTCGCACTAAACAGACGCGACAGAAAGGTTAGTTGATAAAAAGGAGATAAAAAAATTATGAAATCGCAATCATTAAAATTATTCGCAATGGCTTTTGTTTTAGGTTTAGTGACAATTTTCGCGGCTGGTTCGGCAAACGCGCAGACAAGATTGTCTTTTGAAACTTCGTTTGATTTTCACGTCGGCAAAGAAAAACTTTCCGCCGGAAAATACGAACTGCAAAAACTTGATTTCGGCAAATATTGGCTGAGAAATATCGAAACAAAGAAATCGAGAATCGTTCACTTTGAAATCACCGAAGGCAACGAGGCTTCAGCCGAAGCGCAGAGAGTTACCTTTAACCGTTACGGCGAAACCTATTTTTTGCGCAGTGTCTTTGAAGAAGAAAAAGCGGACGGCAAGCAGATTATCGAATCGGGCTACGAAAAACAGGTTCGCAAAGGTGCGGCTGGCAGAAATAATCAGTTAGCCGGAGACAAAGCGAAGCCGGAAAAAGTTTCGATCAATTTATCGAAGTAAAAAGGAACGCTGTCATCACGGGCGGCAACGACGCAAAGCGGCGTAAAAACGCTTCGATTTCCTTAAATGTTGATAGGAAATCGAAGCGTTTTTAGCGTTTTTCAAACGCTGTGCCGTCAAGATGACGGCGTTCCGCATTTAGTTTTGTTTGAAAAGTATCGCGTCGCTTGTCAGCGTGCCGCGCGAAACGGCGAGGCGTTTGCCGTCCGCCGACCACGCGAAACTGAAAATAAAATTATCGTTGAAATTTGTAATTCGTTTCGGTTTTTCGCCGTTCAAAGGCAAAAGCCAGATGTTCGCAAAGCCGTTTTCGTCGTTGACGAACGAAAGATTTTTGCCGTCCGCCGTCCAGCGCAGAACAAACTGGCGGTCGCTGTATTTTTGCACCGCCGAAAGCGGAAGCGCGAAACTTTTTGTCGAATTATCCGCCGGCGACAAAATTTCGCCTTCATTAACGCGTTTCTCTTCATTCCAAAAAATATACGCGAGGCTTTTGCCGTCGGGCGAAGCGGTAAAATCCTGCAAGCCTTTGTCGGTGATTTGAACGGGCGCGTCGAGTTCCGTCGAATTGCGAAAAAGCCCGACGTGACCATTGACAATCGGCGCAAGGTGAAAGATGGTCGGCGCGGCTGAAGGGCACGCGATGTTCCAGCTGTTTTCCAGAGTTTTCGTGTTTTTTCCGTCAATTTCCATCCGCGCCGAACCGCCGCGTTCGTTGCCGACCAGACTGTAAAAAATATATCTGCCGTCGCCGCTGACGCACGGCAAAAGTTTCGGCGTTTTGTCGGAAGTCAGCTGTTTTTTGCCCGTCCCGTCCTCGTTCATAATCCAAATTTCCGCGTTTCCGCCGACGTTCGAGGCATAGACGATGCGGTTGTCGGGTGTCCAGCCTAAACCGATGCCTTCGGTTTTTCCGTCCGTTATGCGTTTTGCCCGCGACGGATTATCAACCGGCACGACCCAGACGCTGAGCAGAAAATCCTGTTCGATGGCAAGCAGATTTTTGCCGTCGGCGGTAATGCTCAACGCGCCGTAGCTATTTAAATCTCTGGTAATTTGCCGCAAACCGCCCGTTGCGTAATCAATCTGCCAGATTTGTGTCTGAAATTCGAGCGAATTGTTGAGCGTTACGAGCAAACCGCTTTTGTCGGGAAGCCAGACGAAACGATTCGGCTGAAAAGTGTTTTTCGTATCTTTCCAGATTACTTTCAGTTCGCCGCCCGTCGCCGGAATTTCGACAATCTGCGGGTAACGATTGTCCATACCGCCTTCAAACAGTCCGAAGGCGATCGTTTTTCCATCGGGCGCGAACACCGGCATATGCGCGAAGGTTTCGGGCAGAGATAAAATCTCGCGCTCGTTACTGCCGTCCGCGCCGATCGTCAAAAGCGCGAATCGCTTGTTGCGGTCGTCGGAACGAACGAAGGTCAGCGCCGCGCCGTCGGGCGAGACGGAAATTCCGGGCATACAATCGTGAACGATCTTTTGCGGCGTGCCGCCGAGCGCCGGAATGCGAAAAACCTGTCCGACCGATTTTCGGTCCCAGAAATTGTAGTAAACCCAATTATTATCGGGCGAAATCGCTAATCCCTGATAAACGTCTTCACTCGGCGCGATGATCTGGATGATGCTGCCCGTTGCGGGCTGTTTGAGCCAGAGCGTCTGTTTTGCGCCGTCGTCCGTCACATAAACGATATATTTTCCGTCTGGCGAAAAAACCGCATCAACGACTTTGCCGAGATTCGTCATCCGCGACGAAACAGCGCTTTCAAAGCCTTTTCCCGATGATTTCGGCGACAGGTAATTCCAGACCGCGTAACCGATGCCGCCTAGGATTGCTGTGATTACAAAAACGCCGGTGATGCGCAGCCAAAACTTACTGCCCGCGCGTGCGCCGATCTTTGAACGCGTCAAAGTTTCGGTCTGCGTCGGAACGCGGATTTCGGCGGTCGGAACCTTCACGATTTCGTTCGAATCCGAAGTCAGATCGCCGAGCGAACGCCGCAGACGCTTCAAATCCGCGAGCAGATCGGAAGCTGTCTGATAACGAAAATCGCGGTCTTTTTCGAGCAGTTTGAAGATGATATTTTCAAGCTCGACGGGAATATTTTCGTTAATTTCGCTTGGCGCGGCAGGCTGTTTATTCAGAATCTCGTCAAATGTTCCGGCTTGCGTCGCAGCTTTGAACGGCAGAGTTCCGCAAGCCATTTCGTAAAGCAGAACGCCGAAACTCCAAAGGTCTGTGCGCCCGTCGAGCTTTTTCCCGAGCGCGTGTTCGGGCGACATATACTGGACGGTTCCGACGAGCATTCCGTCCTCGGTTTTCGCGCGCGTCACGTCCTGCTCGGAAACTTCCTCGGAAATAATTTTCGCCAATCCGAAATCGAGAACTTTGACCTGTCCGCGCCGGTTGAGGATGACGTTTGAAGATTTTATGTCGCGGTGAATGATTCGGGCGCGATGCGCCTCGTCGAGCGCGTCGGTAATCTGCGAAGCGATCTCTAAAATCTCGTGCAGATCGAACGAACCGGCGCGGATGATTTTTTCCGCCAAAGTTTCGCCTTCAACAAGCTCCATCGCCAGAAAAGGCGTTTCGCCGTCAGCGTCAATTTCGTAGATCGTGCAGATGTGCGGGTGATTGAGATTGGCGGCGAGTCGGGCTTCCTGCAAAAAGCGGTTGAGCCGTTTGCGTTCGCCCGAAACGTTCGGCGGCAAAATCTTGAGCGCGACCTTGCGCGTCAGCTTCGTGTCTTCCGCCAGATAAACTTCGCCCATTCCGCCCGCGCCGAGTTTTTTGAGGATTTTATAATGTGAAATTTGTTCGCGCACTTAATTTTTAACGAAAATTCAGGCTTGATGTTCGCTTCGATTTTAAGTTACACAAAATCCGAAAATTTTGCCAATAATCTTGCGTTTCTGTTCTGGATGGGCTATTGTTTCAGCTATGCGACAAGTCGAAAATCCGCCGAATCCTTATCTGAAATATTCTGCTGAATTTTTAGGCGAACCGCCGGAAACGAAGCTCGAAGTTTTCGAGGAAACGGCGACGCGTTCGATGATTACAAAAAGTTTTATGCCCGACAGAGGCGACCGCTATACGGTCAACTGTTATCGCGGCTGCATTCACGCCTGCACGTATTGTTTCGCGCGCCGCTATCACGAATTTTTAGGCTACGGCGCAGGCACGGATTTTGAAACGAAGATCGTCGCCAAGATCAATGCGCCGGAAGTTTTACGTGAAGATTTGAGAAAAACGCGCGAAAAAATTCCGTTTCTCGAATTTTCGTTTGCGACCGATCCGTATTTGCCTTTGGAAGCGAATTACGAGTTAACCAGAAAATGTCTGATCGTCTGCAAAGATTTTCGGATGCCGGTCGGAATTATCACGAAATCGCCGCTGGTGACGCGCGATCTGGATATTCTAACCAAACTAAATTGCACGGTTTTCTTTTCGATTCCTTTTCCGACGACTGAAAAATCGAAACCTTTCGAACTTTACACGCCGATTCCCGACGTTCGTTTTCGCGCGATGAAAACTTTAAGCGAAGCCGGAATAAAAGTCGGCATCGGCATCGCGCCGATAATTTTGGGCTATAACGATTCGGACATTCCCGCGCTGCTTGAAAAAGCGAAAGACGCGGGCGCGACGAAGGCTTTTATCAACTTGATCCATTTCGATTCCGATTCGATCGAACAGTATTTCGTGCAAAGATTACGCGAAAAACTGCCGACGCAGGCAGAAAAAATCATCAACCAGCAAAAACGCGAACGCGGCGGAAATTTAAGACATAAAACCTTTGCCGACCGTGCGGGTAAAACCGAAAAATGGGAAATAGCGGTAAAATTATTCGATCTTCATTTTCGCCGTCTTGGTTTTGAGCGCTTTGAAAAACCTCAAAAACCCGAAGAAAAAGCCCTACCGGTTCAGCAGAAATTGTTTTGAAGAAAATGGAACGCGGATGAACGCGGATTTAACGGATTTTCGCAGATTTAATTTAAAATAAATCTTTAAATTAAATCTGCGAAAATCCGCTTTTATCCGTCAAATCCGCGTCCTATTTCTCTTTTCGCTAAAATTTCGCTATCTTGAAATTTATGCAAAACAGAATCGAAGTTTTCAAACAAATGATCGAAGCCGACCCGTCGAACACGATGGTGTTGTTCGGATTGGCGAACGAGTTTCAAAAACAGGAAGACTGGCAGAACGTGATCGCGACGCTCGAAGATTATCTCGCGAAGGCGGCGGACGAAGGCGCGGCTTACGGTATGCTGGCGAAGGCTTACGAACGCGTCGGGAATCGTGAAAAGGCGAAATCCGTTTACGAAAAGGGAATCGAAGTTTCGCTCGCGCACGGACATCCGACGATGGCGAATGATTACCGGATGACGCTCGATCTTGATTTCGGCGAGTAGTTTCCGCCGTCGCAAATTGCCCGTTTTCGCCATTTTTGGTATTTTAGAAATTTATCCTTTTATCAAAAAACTTTATTAACGGGAATTATAAAAATGGCAACTGCGACAAAAGCGGATACGGCGAAAACAAATAATAAAAACAAAAAGACGACAAAGAAACCCGAAACAGTGAAAGCGGCTTCGACGAAAAGCACGGCAAAAAGCGTCGAAAAACCGAAAATGACGGTCGGCGACGGCGCGCTTGAAAAAGATACGGTGCAAGAAACGGCAAAAGCCGTTGTTGCGGAGACGAACGTCAAAGCCAAAAAAGCGGCTTCATCGAACGGCAAAAAAACGGCGCGAACGGCGGCGAAAACTTACAGCGGTCTGGACGCGAAAACACTGGTCGGGCTTTACCGCACGATGTATACCTCGCGGCGTATTGACGACAAGGAAATTCAGTTAAAAGGGCAGAACAAAATCTTTTTCCAGATTTCGGGCGCGGGACACGAAGCGGTTCTGGTTGGCGCGGCTTTGGCGATGAAACCGGCTTACGATTGGTTTTTCCCGTATTACCGCGACCGCGCTTTGATGATCGGACTCGGAATGACGATACAGGAAATGCTCTACGCGGCGGTCGGCGCGGAAGTTGACCCGAACTCGCACGGGCGGCAGATGCCTTCGCACTGGGGACACAAGGATTTGAATGTTCCGTCGCAAAGTTCCTGCACGGGAACGCAGGCTTTGCACGCGGTCGGCGCGGCGGAAGCGTCGTATCGTGCCGCGCTCGTCAAAGGATTGCAGGACAAGATCGTCGGTTTCAAAGGTGACGAGGTCGTTTATATGTCGGTCGGCGACGGCACGACGAGCGAGGGCGAATGGTGGGAAGCCTTAAATTCGGCTTGCAATCTGAAGCTGCCCGTGATCTTTGTCGTCGAAGATAACGGCTACGCGATTTCGACACCGGTTGAGGTCAACACGGCGGGCGGCGATATTTCAAAACTGGTCGCCGGTTTTCCGAATCTTTATATTCAAAAATGCGACGGCACGGATGTGCTCGAATCTTACGAAACATTTGAACGCGCCGTCGAATATTGCCGCAAGCGCAAAGGTCCGGCGTTTGTTCATGCGAAAGTTATCCGTCCTTATTCGCACTCGCTTTCGGACGACGAAAAATTGTATCGTCCCGAAGAAGAACGCGAAGCCGACGCACAGCGTGACCCGATCAAAACGTTCGCCGAATTTTTGATGACCGAAGGGATTGCTTCATCGGAAGATTTGGAAGCGCTGCGTAAGGAAGTTGACGCGGAAGTCAACGAAGCCGCCGATATTGCCATCAACACGCCGCAGCCTGCGCCCGAAACGGCTTGGCGAAATGTCTATTCGCCTGACGTTGACCCGACTTCAAAAGATTTCGATACCGAAGAAGGCGCGGAGCTTTCGGGCAATGCGGGAACGATGGTTGATCTGATCAACCGCTGTCTGCACGAGGAAATGGAACGCGACGAACGAATCGTGATTTTCGGCGAGGACGTGGCGGACGTTTCGCGTGAAGAATATCTCGAACGTGTCAAAGGCAAAGGCGGCGTTTTTAAAGTGACGGCGAATCTGCAAAGAAAATTCGGCTCGGCGCGTGTTTTCAACTCGCCGCTGGCGGAAGCGAACATCGTCGGTCGCGCCGTCGGAATGGCGATTCGCGGACTGAAACCCGTCGTTGAAATTCAGTTTTTCGATTACATTTTTCCGGCGTATCACCAGATTCGCAACGAAGTTGCCGTCACGCGCTGGCGTTCGGACGGCGACACGAAATGCCCGATGGTCATTCGCGTTCCGGTCGGCGGTTATTTGAAAGGCGGCGGTGTTTATCACTCGCAGTCCGGCACGACGCTTTTCGCGCACACGCCGGGAATTCGTATCGTTTACCCGTCAAACGCGCTGGACGCGAACGGACTTTTGAGAACTTCGATTCGTTGCGACGATCCCGTTTTGTTTTTGGAACATAAACATCTCTACCGGCAGATTTACAACAAATCGCAGTATCCGTCGAGCGAGTTTTTGATTCCGTTCGGCAAGGCGAAAGTCGTGCGCGAGGGAACTGACGTTACAATCGTCACCTTCGGCGCACTCGTGCAGAGAAGTTTTGAAGCGGCGAAGCGTCTGGAAAAAGACGGCGTTTCGGTTGAATTAATTGATTTGCGCTCGCTCGTTCCATACGATTGGGAACGCATCGCCGAATCGGTCAAGAAAACAAACCGCGTCATCGTCGCGCACGAAGACCCGATTTCATACGGCTACGGCGCGGAGATCGCGGCGCGAATCGGTGACGAACTCTTTGAATATCTCGACGCGCCCGTTCGCCGCATCGGCGCGACTGATACGTTTGTTGCTTACGCGCCGCAGGTCGAAGATTTCATTCTGCCGCAAATCGAAGACGTCGAAAAAGCGGCGCGGGAATTGATGAAATATTGATGAAGCGGGAAAAAAGATGTATTATCGTCATACTTTCCGGTATTTTACCGCCCTAGTCGGTGCTGGCGGTAATGCTTCCCGTATCTTTCTAAAAGCGCCATTGTTATTTGACAGGAGAATCCGAAATGAAAAAAACGTTTGCGACTTTAACGTTGCTGCTGTGTCTTTTCGTTGGTTTTGCCGGCGATTCGACAGGTGCGGTAAACAACCCGAAAAACGACATTGTTTGCCACGATAGCGCAGGAAAATGGGACCCTCAGGATAAACGCTGCGACCCGTATTCTTGCGGATGTTTGTTTCATCAAATCGAAGAATTCTTTGCGGATTTGTTCGGTTAATAATCGGTTTCTTATGTAGCTTGCGATAAAGGTCTTCCCGATCAAATTAAAGCCCGAAACTTTCTGTAAGTTCGGGCTTTTTTTATTTAAACAATTTGAAGGGAGTCGCTTCCCGACGACTCCCTTCCTTTATGTAGCTTAAAGGTTTCGAGCCTAAACTGCAGGCTCGTGTTATTTTTTCAATTCGCTGATTTTTCGACAATCGCTTTTTAATGATCTGCGCTTAAGATAATTATTTCTGTCATTTTTCATCAATGAACAGTTTTAGTAACTTTATCTGATTCGATAAATACCGGTCGCTATTCTTTCGGCAAAACCTTCGGCAACGAGCGCGTGATTGGCTTTTCCGGCTTCCCAACGCCAGAATCCGAACGCTTTGGCGAATTCGCCGAGCGCGGTCGTGCCGCACATCTGCAAAAACGCGCGGGCGATTTCTTTGACGGCTTCTTCGCGCGAAACTTTTTTCGATAATTCTTTCGGAAAACGCGCTTCCGCCAAAGTCCAGATGTATGTGAATTTCGGTTGGTAGAGAACTTCCTGCGGCACGACTTTCAGGCATTTTTGCAATTCGTCGAGTGCTTTTGTTAATTTTGCGCGGTTTTCGATTCCGGCTTCTTCGCGCAAATCCGCTGTTCCCATTTCCCATTCCTTGCGCAAAACTTTCAAGACTTTCTGCGCGTCAGCCGATAATTTTTTCTTTTCTTCTTTTTTCGGCACGCCCCAGATCGCGTTGAAGTAAGGAATCATACGCGGCGCGACGAACGTCGAGCGACCTTTCGAGAGTTTTGAATAATAAACCTTTCCGCGCATCATCACCTCGTCCTTGAGCGTCCACGCCAGACTCATCTCGTAGTCCTTCTGGACGTTTTTCGGCGCGTAAGCGTCGCGCCGCCCGCAGACGGCAACGTAAACCGACGGCAGATTCGTGCGCGCGTCGGTCAATCCGAGACAAAATCCCAGGTCTTCAACCATCGCTTCGACCTCTAAAGCAGTTTCAATCTTTAAAGTTTCCTCGCGCCGCCATTTTCTATCGCGGAAGTTTTCCACTTCTTCGAACGAGATTTTCATAAGCGATATTAAACCACAGAGGGCACAAATCTGCTCGGATAAAAACCGCAATTTAAAACAGGATGGACAGGATTTTTAGGATAAATTCATATCCTGTAAATCCTGTCCATCCTGTTTAATTTATTAGCTTGAGATTAACGATTCGGTGCGGAAGCGGTGACCGTGATCGTCGAGCCTTTTTTCAGTTCCAGATCATCTTTGCCCTGCAGAACGACCGAGCCTGCGCCCGCGCTGCCGCCGATGATCGCGCCGATTGCCGCGCCTTTGCCGCCGCCCGCAATTGCGCCGATGATCGCGCCTAAGCCTGCGCCGATGCCGCCGCGCTTGACGGTTTCTTTGGTTTGGCTGTCGCCTTTCGCCGTGCCTTCGGTGTCAATTTTGACGGCTTTCCCGTTCGTGTCGGTGACGTTTTGCAGATAACCCGCAAATTCGTAAGTCTGCCCGTTTCGCAAAGTGATCTTTTCAAAATTAAAAGTGATTTTCGAGCTTCCGGTGATTTTTCCCGAACGATTGATACCCGAAATATAACCTTCGACCGTCGCGCCGCGATATTCGTTCGGCGATTGAACCGTCATTCTGAAACGGTCGTTGTTTTGCGAAACTTTGGTCGTAATTTCGTTTTCCAGAATGCCGGTGATAACCGTTCCGTTCGGGACGATGAAATTTCCGGTTCGGGAGTTGGTCGTGGTCGGATAATTCGTCGTATTGTTATCGTTCGGATCATTGCTCGAATAATTTCCGTCGTTGTTATCGTCTGTGGTGGTCGGATAATTCGTGTTCGGATTTTGATTAATGTCGAGCCGTGCGACCGCGTCGGTTTTAGTATAGAAACTTTCGGCAAAAACCGTCTGATTCAGATAATCGGTCGTGATGCGCCGCGTCACCTTCATTGATCTGCCGTTGTCGAGCGAGACAAAAGTAACTGTGTAATCGGTTTCGCCGCCGACGCTCGAAACAGTCAGTTCCTGCCCGCGAAGCGTGGCGCGAACGCGGATCGATCTGCCGCCGACATTTTCCGTTTTCGTCCGACCGTCAGCCGCAAACGAGATCGGCGCGGCTTTTGAAGAAGCGAGAGTGACCTGTATGCCGCGAATCTCGATCGCCAGTTGGTCGGCGGCTTCGAGCTTGCTTTCCAAATCCTGCCGCTGCGCATCGGTCGTCGCGCCGCTGTTCTGGATGATGTCGGTCGTGTTTTCGCTTTTCGAAACGTCGAGTTGATAAGTGCCAGAAAGACCGGCACTCGTGCGATTATTGGTCGGGTAATTTGTTGTCGGATAATTCGAGTTCGGATAATTATCGGAGTTTCCGCTCGTCCAGTTCCACGAAACGTTGTAGCTTGAGGCAAGCCGGTCGAGAAGCGCGCGAAGTTCGGTCCAGTCTTTTTGGACCGTATTGTTGACGCGGTTGCCGACGAGAAAATCGTTGATGCCTTTCGCGGCATTCAAAATATCGGTTACGTCGTCCGCGTTTTCGCGCCGCTGGCTGAAGTTTTCCTCAAAATCGCGGATTTTTCCGTCCAATGTTGAGACGTAATTTTTCATTGCGTCGGCATTTTGTCTGTCAGCCGAACTGTTTCTCAAGCCGTATTCGAGGCTGTAGCGAAAATCGTCAACCTTTGAATTCAAGTTCTGCACGATGTTGCGGACATCTCTTTCGTTGCGTGTTCGCTGTGCATTCGTCTCAGCCGCAAAACTGCAAAGCATTAAACCGATCGCCGCGTAAACCGCAAATACACTTCTGAATCTGCTCATTTTTTTTCTATCTCCTTTTATCTCTAAAAGCCTCAAACTGTCTGTTTGACCGTTGTTTGGAAGCATTTTTTATGCCAAAAGGTTGTTTGCGAATGTTTTCTGCCGGAATGCGAAAATTATATGCTAAAATTCGACAATATTTTGATAAAAATACATTCTGAAAAAGAGATTATCCGATGACAAATATTACATACAAAGCAACCGTCAAAGACGCGGGCGACGAATTTCTGATCGCCACCACGCCCGGCAATTATTCACTAACTATTGATACGAAAAGCGATAGAAAATCCGCACCGACTCCGATGGAACTGCTGCTGGTTTCGGTCGCGGCTTGTACGGCGGTTGACGTGGTTTCGATTCTCGAGAAAAAACGCCAAGCCGTCACCGATTACCGGGTTGAAATTACGGGCGAACGGCGCGACGAACATCCGCGCTCTTTTACGAAGATGCACGTTCACCATATCGTGTATGGACGCGGCGTTTCCGCGCAAGCCGTCGCCTCGGCAATCGAGCTTTCGGACACGAAATACTGTTCGGTTGCCGCAACCGTCCGCCCGACGGTCGAAATCACGACGACTTTCGAGATTATCGAAGCCGCATAGCTTTTGTGTTAAAATTTTTCAGCGATGAATGTTTTAGCACCCGAAGAAATAGAATTAAATAAAAAACGCCGTGTTTTGGAGCGTTTGAAGGACAAACTCGCCGACCGCGAAGAAGAAATGACCGATCTTCGCGCCGAACTCGAACAGTTCGAGGCGCGCTACACGATGGAAGTCGCGCGGTTTTATGCCGAACTCGACGAGATCGAAGCGCAGATCGCCGAAGAAGAAGTCAAGCTCGTGCCGGACGACGAGGAAATCAAAAAACGCGCCGAGGAATTAAGAAAACGCGCCGCAGAATCTGCCGTAAATGTCGAAGACGGCGACGGTTGTTCGTTCAAATGGCAACCGACCGCCGAAGCGAAAAAGGCTTATCACAATCTGGCAAAAATCATTCATCCCGATCTCGCTTTGGACGCGGAAGAAAAGGAAAGACGGCACGAACTGATGTCGAAATTAAACGAAGCGTATTCGGCGGGCGACCAGAATCGTCTGAATAAGCTGGTCGAAGATTTCCGCGATTCGCCCGATTTGGTGCGCGGCGATTCCGTCGGCGACGAACTCGTGCGGGCAATTCGGCAAATCTGGCAAATCAAAAACCGTCTGCAGGAATTAAAGGAAGAAAAATTGATTGCCGAACTTTCCGAGCTTTTCGTTTTGCGCGAAAAGGTCGAAGCAGAAATGCGCGAAGGCAGAAATATGCTCAAACAGATGGCGGAACGCACGAAAACCTACATCAAAAAAAGCGAACGGCGGCTCGCAAATCTGCGGAATCTGAACGAAGCGCAGGAAGAATACGTTAAAGAACGCTTCGGAATGGACATTTCGGCGTTTCGGTAAAGAAGTCGAGAGTCGAGAGTCCCAAATCAATCTGACTCTCGACTCTCGACTCTCGACTCTCGAC
>JALHNX010000085.1 GCA_022843305.1 Pyrinomonadaceae bacterium
TAAAACTTTTAGGATACTTTCCGAATGTGCGTGCCGAAACTCAGGTAGCAAAGAATGACGCGGACAAGCAAAAACCATCCCGTCTTTCATCCTACCAATGGACGTGAGGGCGAAACAGCTTCTCTTTAAAAACGTCCTTTCTTAATTCAGAGTTGCGCGTAATCGGTTTTACCCCGCGTCATCTCAATCGTTAAATTTAGAGAAAAAGCCGAAAGTGTTAATACTTTCGGCTTTTTTATTTGGTTGAATTTATCCTTACCAAATCTGACACATCTCGCTTCTGACCATCGGCTGACCTTGTTTACAGCCGTAGGCTTGGGCGAATTCCGGCATATTCGAGAGCGGTCCGTTGACGCGCCAGCGCGGCAGGCTGTGCGTGTTGGTTTCAACCTGCAGGCGTTCGGCTTCGGGCGTGTATTTGCCCGCCCAGACCTGCGCCCAGCCGAGGAAAAATCTTTGTTCGGGCGTAAATCCGTCAATATCGGCGGGACGCGGTTTGCCTTCCAGAGATTTTTTGAAGCCTTCGTAAGCGACCGTCAAACCGGCAAAATCGCCGATGTTTTCGCCTAAGGTCAGCTTGCCGTTGATAAACAGACCGGGCTGAACTTCGTATTCGCTGAACTGTTTGACGACGCAGGCGGCGCGTTCTTCAAACTTTTTGCGGTCGTCCGCCGTCCACCACATCTTTAAATTTCCGTCGGCGTCGAAGCGGCTGCCCGAATCGTCGAAACCGTGCGAGATTTCGTGTCCGATGACACCGCCGATCGCGCCGTAATTGATCGCGTCGTCGGCTTCGAAGTTAAAGAACGGAGGCTGGAGAATTCCGGCGGGAAACGTAATGTCGTTGTTGACACCCGAATACGACGCATTGACGGTCGGCGGCGTAAAATTCCAGCGCGTGCGGTCAACCGGTTTGTTGATGTCTTCGAGATTGCGCCGAATCTGGAACTCGCGCGAACGCAGAACGTTTCCCGCGTAGGATTTATCGTCAACCGTCAAACCTTTGTAACCGCGCAGGTTGTCTGACGAACCGATCTTGCGTTTGAAGGTCGAAATTTTCCTTTGCGCCTGCGCTTTTGTTTCGTCGCCCATCCATTCGAGACCGTTGACGCGAACTTTCATCGCGGCTAAAAGATTATCTATCAATTCGTTCATTCTTGCCTTGGCTTCGGGTTTGAAGGCGCGTTTGATATATTCTTCGCCGAGTGCTTCGCCGAGATTACCGTTGACCGCTCCGACGCAGGTTTTCCAGCGCGGCTGCTGCTGTTTCGCGCCGCTCAGGTATTTGCCGAAAAAGTTGAAATTTTCGTCGGCGAATTTTTTGGAAAGACTCGGCGCAGCTGAATTGACGGTCATAAAACGCAGGTAAGTTTTCCAGTTTTCGAGCGGAACTTCCTTCATCATCGCGTTGACTTCCTTAAAGAAAGCGGGCTGTCCGATATTAAAATCCGAGACTGCCGGAACGCCGCGCGTTTTCATATATTCTTCCCACGAAAAATCCGGCGTGATCTTTTGCGCGTCGGCGAGCGGAATTTTATTGTAGCGATTATCGGGATTGCGAAGATCGACCTGCGCGAGCGAAGCATTTGCCAGACGCGTCTGCAGATCCATCACGATCTTCGCGTTTGCCGCCGCTTTTTCGGGTTTGTCGCCGAGGTTTTTGAACATATTCGTCATATATTCCATAAATTTTTGGCGTGTTTCGACTGATTTTTCATCGTCTTTCGTATAATAATCGCGGTTCGGCAAAGTCAAACCGCCCTGTCCGGCGTTGACGATGACCATCGTCGAATTTTTCAGATCCGCGCCGCCGCCGAAACTGAAAACGGCGGGCAATCCGGCATTGTGCATCACCGCAATTTGGCGTTGAAGATCGGAGACGGTTTTGATCGCTTTAATCTGTTTGAAATAAGGCTTGAGCGGTTTCGCGCCGGCTTTCTCGATTGCCGCTTCGTCCATACAAGACGAGTAGAAATCGCCGATCATCTGCGAATCCGTGCCGGCGGCGGCTTCGGTTTTGGCGGCGGTTTCCAGAATATCCTTCAAAATGGCGTTATTGTTGTCCGCCAAGATATTGAATGTTCCCCAACGTGATTCGGTCGAGGGAATTTCGGTGTTTTTGAGCCACGTGCCGTTGGCATATTGAAAGAAATCGGTGCAGGCTTCGACCGTTTTATCCATCCGGCTCGTGTCGAATGCTTTGCCCTGCGCCATCGTCATCGCCGCGAGCGACAACAAAACAGCCAAAGCCATTGTTAAACGAAAATAGAATTTAGGCATTTTTTCTCCTTAAGATTTTGGAATGATTTTGTCTTTAATTTTACGCAATTGTAAGGTTATTGTTTCAAAGCGAAACGAAAAATACAAACAAAACTGCACGTAAAAGCGATATTGTTATAAAACCGGAATGAATTTTTCCTTTACTTTATTGTGAAGCTCCTGCGCGAGTTTTTTGCGGTTCGAATTGGCAACCGGCGTGTCGCCAAAGTTAATGACGGCGGTAAATTCTCTGACGCTGAACAGGCGAAACATATGATTTATCAAAACCGTATCGTCCCACCAGCAGACGGCTTCGCTCGCGGGAATCTCGCCGTCGGGCGTTTTATAGGAAATCGAACAATAGGAAACGGGCAGCTCCGTGCGGGCGGCAAATTCGAGAAAAGACGAGTTAAACGGCAAAACTTCTTCGCCTTTCGTGCTTGTGCCTTCGGGAAAGATCATCACGCCTTCGCCGCCATCGAGCTTTTCGATGAGTTCCTTGCCGGCGCGCGGAATGTCGCGGTGTTTTTGACGATTGATAAAGATATTGCCCATATCGCCCACCATTTTGCCCGCCATAAACCAGCCTTCGATCTCGCCTTTGGCGACAAAAACGCCGTCCGCGACATATCGAAGCGCGGGAATGTCAACATAGCTCAGATGATTGCAGACCAGAAAAAACGGCGCTTTCGGCGGTGTGCCGATAACTTCGATCTTCATATTCAAGATTCGCTTGAAAGCCGCCGCCCAGAGCTTGAATATCAACTGCCGCCAGTAAATTTTGTTCGGAATAAAGACGACCGCCAAGAACCAGAGCGCATAAACCCCGAAAGTTGCGACAAAAAATAACGTCAAACGAATGGCAGCGCGAATCTTTCTCATCTGAGAAAATATTTTAGCGTTAATTTACGCCAAGCGTGAAATCTGCAAAGTTAAAACACTGTTCATTTCCAAAATAACCGTCGTCATTTCCGAAATGACAGCGTTCATTTTGAAAATAATGACGTTCATTACCAAAATAATCGGCTTTATTTTTTAAATAATCAACGTTATTTCCAAAATAATCGCCGTCATTTCGGAAATGAATGTTGTTATTTTGGAAATAATTACTCTTATTTTGGAAATAGTCGCCGTTATTTTGGTAATGACGACGGTTATTTTAGAAATAGTCGCCGTTATTTTTTAAATAATTACTCTTATTTTGGAAATGACCGGCTTTATTTAAAGAATATTTCACCCGAAAAACATCCGAAAATACTTGTCGCGCATATTTTTTACGTCAACGATGACGAAGAAATCAATTGTTTTGAAATGCCGGTCAATGACGGGTTCGCCGCAGATCTTCGCGCCGATTCTTAAGTATGTTTCAAAGAGTTTCGGCAATTTTATTTCATTGCCGCAATCTTCGCTCAAAAAATCTTCGACGCGGCAAATAAAATCTTCACGCGGCGCGATATGCAGATTTTCGTGCAGAAATCCGCCCTTGACAAGTTGGCGCATCGTGCGCATTCCTTCGGCGCAGTCCTGCGTCGGCAGCGAGCAGCAGCCGAAAACATAGCGTTTGCGCTTTTCGGTCATATACATCGCCAAACCTTTCCAGAGCAGAAACAAAACGCGCGAATTGCGATGTTCGCGGGCAATGCAGGCGCGTCCGGTTTCGAGCGATTCGGCTAAAACTTCATACGGCAGATCTTCGACCGCGAATTCACTTGCCGAGTAAAAACCGAACGCGCTTCCTGCCATTTCCATCGTGCGGACGCGGTATGTGCCGACGATTTTTCCCGACGCGTTTTCGACGACGATCAAGTGATGACAGGTTTTATCAAACTCGTCCTCGTCGCGCCCATTGATAAACGAGGCTTCCAAACCTTCGTTCAGTTCGAGATTGAAAACCTCGAAACGCAGACGCAAAGCCGCGTCAACTTCCGCTTCGCTGCGGGCAAAACGCACCGTGTAAAGACTTTCCCGGAACTCGCGCGCGGGCGCGAAATCAAACGTGCCGGTGTGGGAATCGGATAAAATGAACGCCGCTGATTGAACTATTGACATACCTTTGAAAAATTCGTCCGCCGTTTTAATTCCAAACGCCGAACGATTTATTCCACAAGCATAAATTAAAAAATAAACCGATGCTCAAAAATGTTTCGCGTCTTAACAACATTTTCATTAAAAGTTTGTTAAGACAATTGGAACGCCGTCATCCTGACGGCAAGCGTTTGAAAAACGCTCAAAACTTCTCGTTTTCTTTGAGTTTAAAGGAAACGTTTTAGATCGCTTCGCGATCTGTGCCGTCAGGATGACGGCGTTCCAATTATTCTTCCTTTTCGATTTTCTTGAAATTGTAGCGCAGAAGAACGCGAATCGGAAGCGGTTTCCCATTGCGCGTCGCCGGTCGCCAGTTCATTTTGCGGACGGTTTCCGTAACCGATTCGTCAAGCCCGAAACCTGCCCAGCGAACGACTTCGGTTCGTAAAATCTTCCCTTCTTCGTCGAAATCAACTTCGATGTCAAGGGTCGCCGCAATCGAGTAAAGATTGGCAAGCGCGGTATATGGCGGGCTGAGGCGGCGGTAAGGCAAAGGCGTACGGAAGTTTTTCGCGTCCGTAGAATTTTCGTCGGGGATTTCTTCGAGTTTGGCGGGTTTTTCGTTTAATTCCTGTTTTGCAACAGTTGGAAGTTTATCGGAAATTTCTTTTGCGAGGTCTTTTAGCGAATCAAAAAGCAGTTTGTCCGCATTTTTGGAATCGTAACCGTTAAAACTTTGGAGCTTCCAGAAAATCAGCCTTCCGGTGCGCGAACTAACGACATAAACGGCGGCGTAGGATTCAAAATATTCATTTTTCTCGAACGAAAAACGCCGCTGATTTGCGCCTTTGACGAGCAGATAAAAATCGCACCCGATTGCCGCGCCGATAATTTTCGCTTCTTCCGCCGTCAGGTTGAACGGCTTTTCGGGATTCGCGGACAGAAACGCCGTTTCGCTTAAAGAGGAATTTAAAACTTTGAATTTTTCGGAAAGGGAAGCCGTCAGTTTTTCGGCAAAACTTTCGCTCAGATCGGTTTTTTCGGGTATTAAGACGGCGAGTTTTTGAGCGAAAAGCGGGGAAAACAAAATTAACGCAAAGACGCAAACGCGCACAGATGCAAAGGATTTAAAGGTAAAAGGTAAAAGGTAAAAGGTAAAAATAATTCCATACTTTTGCCTTTTGCCTTTTGCCTTTTGCCTTTTAAATTTTGTGATAAAGTTTTGCAATTTCTTCCTTTAACTCCGGCGGAAAACAAACGCGGTGCATTTGATAGCCTTTCTGCAAGCCCCGAACCGCCGCGCTGATCTCGGAAATTTCACGAATCGCGGGGCGCGAAAAGCCTTCTTCGACGTAGATCAGATTTTTCGGCTCGGAATGTGTTTTCGTATAAAAATAATAAGCCACGTCGCCCGCTTTGTCTTCGATAAAATAGTAGTTTTTGTCGAAACCGCAGTTTTCGACGACCCGCGCGGCTTTTTCGAGAAAATCGTGCCGTTCGGCTTCGGGCATATCCAGATCGAAGGCTTTGAAAAGCCTCCGGTTCAAAAAGCGTTTTGCGAGGTCGGACAAAATTTCATCGTCCGCATACTGCCATTGTTTGATGTGAAACATCACGTCCGCGTCGTCTATCTGTAAATGTTCCCGAAGATTTAATTTTTCGCCTTTGAGTATTTTTTCAAACGGCGTTTTCTCGGCAAACCAGACCTGTTTGCCGTTTTGAAAAAGCTCTAAAGCGCGGCGCAGAAGCGAGCGCAAAACGGCTTCCGCCGAACGCAGAGTGCGGTGAAAATAAACCTGCCGGAACATATAATAACGCGCTTGAAGATAATCTTCGACGGCGTAAATGCCGCGCGCCGAAACATACAGGCGGTCGTTCACCTCGTCGATTTCGAGCGATTTGATGATCCATTCGAGATCGTAAACGCCGTATTTTGCGCCAGTCATAAGTGAATCGCGCAAAAGATAATCCATCCTGTCAACGTCGAGCTGCGACGAAACCAATTGCGCGAGCGCGGTCGGGCGAAAATCGCCGCGAATGATTCCGGCGACCGCTTCGGGAAGCTCGGCGGAAAATTCGTGTAAAAGTCTGCCGGCTTCGGTGTCGCGGCTCAAAACGGCTTCGATGGTAAATTCCTCGTGATGAAATCCGAGAATCGGTTCGATGACGTGCGAAAACGCGCCGTGTCCGATGTCGTGTAGAAGCGCGGCACAGCGGACGGCGATTTTGGCTTCATCGGAAATGTTATAGCTTAGATCGAGCTTTGCCAGAGTTCGCGTCGCCAGATGAAGCGCGCCTAAACTGTGCGTAAAACGCGAATGTTCCGCCGCCTGATAAGCAAAATAAGCGAGTCCGAGCTGGCGAATCCGCCGCAGACGTTGAAATTCCGCCGTATCCACCAGCCGGACAAGAAGTTTTCCTTCCGCCAAATCGGTTTTCAGACGAATAATATTGTGAACCGAATCGCGGTAAATTTTTTCCGTCAAATCAACACCTTTGAAAATTAATAAATTAAGACATTTTTATCTAAAATTCGCATTGCCTTCAAATTATGGCTGAACATAAATAGTTATTTTATTAAATCAAATTCCGTGATATAATAACCCGAAATTCTAACAAATTCCCAGGTTACTTGTAAGATGTTCGGAGAAGGATTTGTCTAATTTGGGGGGAGGTCGCCATGAAAAAAATTGCTTGCTTGTCGCTCGTTGTCATCGTTAATGTTGTTGGATTATTTATTCAAACATCAAACGCCAATGCCGGTAATAAAATAAGTGCCGGTCAACCATTATCCAATATTGTTTATCAAAATAGAAACAGTATAACGGGTTTTGTATTTAATGAATCGCGTAGTCCGATCAGTGATATTCACGTTGAGTTATTAAACGAGTTATATATTACAATATCTCGCGTTAAAACTAACGGCTCAGGGCTTTTTTCATTTAGAGGTCTTGCAAACGGGAACTACATAGTTAAAGTTTTACCTTATAATGCAAATTACGAAGAACAAATGCGGGACGTTTCTCTAATATCTATCTCAAGAGTTGAGGGGGGCGGGGCTGCCAGTGAGCAAGTTGATTTCTATCTTAAGGCTAAAAAAGATATTAATGCCGGTCCGCTTGCCGCGCCCGGAGTTATTTTTGTTCAGGAAGTACCGAATAATGCTAAAAAAGCCTACGAAGAAGGGATAAGCTTTTTGCAGGCTAAGAAAGAAAATGAAGGTTTTGAAAAATTGAAAACTGCGCTCGAAATTTTCCCCAAATACTTTTTGGCGCTGGATCGTTTAGGGACAGAGTATGTAACACGGGGTTATCATCAAGCAGCCTTCGTTCTCTTAACAAAAGCAGTTGAAGTTAATCCTCGAAGTTTTTCAAGTACATTTGGTTTAGGGTTAGCTCAATTTCGTTTAGGTCAAGGCGACAAGGCGATAGACAGTTTAGTTCGGGCTACCGAAATTTATAATGAATCTGTTAATGGTTATTTATGGTTAGGTATCGCATTACACAGTAAAGGGAAATTGAACGAGGCTCTAACCGCGCTACTTAAAGCAAATAAATTAGGCAAAGGCGAAGTCGCCGAAGTCCGTTGGCAATTGGCTAGAGTATATAAAGATCAAAAACTTTACAGCAAGGCTGCCGAAGAATTAGAATTTTTTCTAAAGTATAATCCCAACGCAGCTAACAAAGAAGAAATTAAAAAAACCATCCAACTATTACGTCAAAAAGAAAGCAATAAATAGTTCGACTTTCAAGATAAAAAAGTTTGCCTTAATCGGACAGACTTTCAAGGTTGAAGATAACTTTAGCTTGAATATTGTTAATCCGAACAGGTCTTTCCTATAAAAATGAATTGCCTCCAACTAAAGTTCTATCGTTTATACACATCTTTTAAGCGTTGTTGCAAATAAAGGATTTAGCGCATTGCTCATATATTTAGCGATGTTGCAAACAAACAACTTACGAACTTGTGTATAAACGGTAAATCAACAAAAAGGGCTTGAGCCGAACTCTTAAATTTTATTATTTTCCTTACAGCTTTAGCTCAATTGAGCTAAAGCTGTAAGGAATGTGTTGTTTTTCAGCAATTCGGCTCAAGCCTTTCATAAAAATCAAACTTGACCTCCAACTGAAGTTGGAGGCAATTTATCAAATGCCGAAAACTATTAATTTCATTTTATTGGCAAGCCCTATCAATCCGAACCAATTCTTTTTGGCTGTTTGATTTTTCTTTTTCCGTCAAAGAAAATGTGCTTTTTGTGGGCTCTCACTATAGTTATTTGTTTTAATCGAGAGTCGTGTAGTTAAGTTCCGAAGCATAACCAAAATCCCTTTCACTATTATATTTGAAAGAAGTGATTAATCGTATTTATCTTTTGAATATGCCCGCTGCATTATTACGCGCTATTTCAATGATCTCTCGATTTCCAAAATGTAAAAAGCCCGTTCGACTCAAAGTCGAACGGGCTGTAAAAGTCTCAAGAATTAAAACAGTCTTTTTAGAACTGCAATCTGAAACCAAAGCGTACATTACGCGGTCCCTGAAACAGGTTCGGACGATTGAACAGGGGACTAGTCAAGTTATTGGTGGTAATGTATTGGTTCGCACGCGTATTAGTTGCCGTACGTTGGTATGCCGCTTCCTGTTGAAGCGTAGTTCCGGTAAGACCTATGTTCGCGCCTGTCAGACCAGTCGTCGAGATAGTCTCAGATACTCCCAACACATTTTTTTCGTTGAAAAGATTCAGGATGTCGAGCGTTCCGGCGATAGTGAATCTATTATCACGACCGAAGCGATACCGATGACGCAATCCCAAGTCAGTTTGGGTGAACATTTCGGTGCGTCCGAGATCACCGCGACCATTCAGGATTTGACCGGCAACACCAAAGACAGTGTAACGGGTCGTGAGCGGCGTGCCGCTCGCAGCAGTCGTAAAGCCGGAAATCTCCGTTGAGTTTGTTGATGACCACGGAATTTCATACGCGCCGTAGAGCTTAAAGACGTGCGGACGATCCGTCGGCAAGCGTCCGTTGTCCGGCTGACCGAGACCGCTAAAGCCAATGAACGGCAAATCGAAGTTGCGATTGACGTTCGGGCTTGTGCGACCCGTTCCACCCGTCGGCTCGTCAGAACTGGCGAGACCGCCGTAGTTGCCATATAAACGGCTAAGCGTGTAGTTAGCATTAAAGTAGAAATTCTGAGTAAAACGTTTGTCGAGACCGATCTCGAAAGCGTCGTAATCACGAACAGCTTCCAACGAAATGAAACCGTTCGCCTCAGCGTTTTGTCTTGCTAATCCGCGTCCCGGGTTGCCAATGATATAAGCCTCGCCGCCGGCGGTGGGAACACCGATATCTTCGACCGCTACATCAACTGTTTTGCGCGTGTAGCGCGACCGCAGCAGAAAATCGCTTCCGATGGCTCGCTCAAAGCCGATCGTAAATTCGGTCTGACGGAACGCTTGGATGTCGGGATCAACTTGACCGAAATCCGGCTGTCCGGGAATGTTCGACGGAATACGGAAGTCGAGCTGACAGCGGGTGCGCGGTATTGACTGTAACGTTCCCGGAATCGGGCACTGACCGCCGATCGGATCAGGACGGCTGCCAATGACCGTTGCTCGAGTAAACACTGTCTGCGACGTATCGCCCGGGAAGATCTCAAAATAGTCGTTGCGGAAGAAGTTACCGCCGAACGAACCGCGCGGCAATTCATATTTGAAACGATCAAAGAAACGACCGAAGCTGCCGAAAATTTTGGTTTTGCCATCGCCGAAAAGATCAAGGGCGAAGCCAAGTCGCGGCGCGATCTTGTCGGCAAAGCTGAACTTAATGCCGTCGCCTTGCGCGTTAAAGCTCGGTGAGTTCTCGCGCTCGGTTCTTACGCCGAGATTAAGCGTTAGACGATTAAATATCTGCCATGAATCCTGGATATAGAATGCCAGGTTATCACTGCCCGCAGAACCGAATGCGCCGAATCGCTGCATCCAACCCGCACCGATGATTCCGGGGCTTGTCGGCACGTCGGCACGTCCTGTAAGTGCCGCAACGGTTCGACTCGGACCGAACTGCATGACGATCACGTCCTCACGCGTACTATCGAGGTTGTTGCTGATGCCGTTCCACTGCACGCCGCCTTTGAATTGATGGCGACCAGCAAAGTCGCTGACAAGGTATGACGCGTCAGCGTCGAAGGTGCGGCGCCGTGAAACGTCAAATAATATCTGATTGATGGCACCGAAGTTTTGCGTTCCGCATGTCTGGAAGCCTGCCGGAGCCAGGACTCCCGTGTCACAAGCGTTTGTCAAATACCGCGTAATAGCACCGCCTGCAACGCTGGGAATACCGTAGTTGCCGAGCTTCTCATTGAGGAAGCTGTATCCTCCGCGCGCGGTAATAACCAATTTTTCGGTTGGTATCCACGTGAGCGAGCCGGTAGTATTGTTCGAGTTTTGGCGTCCACCTTGAAAGTTAGCCAAGTCTGCACCCGACACCACTCCGCGACCCGGAAAGGTTATTGCCGGGATGGATCCGAACGGGTTCTGTACCGGCGGGTTGCCGAGAACTGAAATCGGGGTCCAGAGATACGTTCCGCTCAATCGTAATGAAGTGAACGGCTGAATGTCCAAACGACCGAAACCATATTCGTTCTTCTGCTCATACCTGTAGGTAGTATTGCTAACGAATGTTCTGGTCTGGGGATCACGCTGCGAAGCCGCAGAACCATAAAGATTTATCGTGCGGTCAAAATTAATAAACTGCGGAGCGTAGCTGCCAAAGAACCACATTTTATCCTTTATGATCGGACCTCCAAGGCTGACAAACGGGAAGGTGTTTACTCCGTTGTCCTTGGCAACCGGAATCATCTCAGGAAGTACCTGAGTAACACCCGCACGCGAAAACGTCGTCAGGTTCAAGAAGTCGCGCGGGTTACCCTGCAGTTTGGACGGCGCGAATTCCATGCCGATTTCGCCACGAAACTGGTTACTGCCGCCGCGCGTCACGACGTTGACCACGCCGCCTGTCGCGCCGCCGAACTCCGCCGTAAACCCGGAAGATTTCACCTGAACTTCCTGAACGAACTGAAATGGAATGTTGTTATTAAGATTCAAAGTACCGGTGCGGAAGTTAGTGACTTCCTGACCGTCAATGACAAAGGTGTTTTCCGAACCCGACGCGCCGTCAATCTGGAAACCGCCGGAAAGCGGTTCGTTACGAACTGCCGGAGCCACCGTCAGCAAACTCGTGAAATTGGTACCTTTCGGCAACAACTCCGCCGTGCGCTGGGTAATGTTGGTTTGAATTTTGTTATCGGTCGGATCAATCGCCAAAGCATCGGCGGTGACATCAATGGTCGTGATGCCGCCACCAGCAACAAGTGCGATATTAACCGGAGTAGTTTTATCGAGAACTACTTCGACATTGTTAGCCGTTGCAGTGCCGAAACCGGAGGTTGCGGTAGTAGTAACGGTGTAAAAGCCGGGAGGGATTTGTTGCAGACGGAAGAATCCGCTGCCATCCGTCGTCACGGTGCGCCGAAAACCGACCGACGTACTCCCCTGACCGGCTTGGGAACTGGTTCTGCTCGCAATTGTCACTTCGACCCCCGGCACTACCGCGCCGGTGGAATCTGTGATTGTGCCTTCGATTGTGCCCGTCGTTGCTTGTCCGAACGCGATTACGCTGAAACAGATAAGCAGGGCAAAAGCAGAAGCTAAATAATTGAATTTTTTGCTCATTCTTAATACTCCTAAAAACTAAATATCATGATTATTGATTTGAACTTCCAAGTGTGCAAAAAAAGGTTATATACACTACATGGTAAAGTTAAGACAGAAGCATTAGGTGCAATTAAGAGACCACAAATAGAGAAACACTATAAAAACATACGCTATCAAGCATAAACATCTGATTTGCAATGAGTTACAGTTACATAAATCTGTTAAATAAAACTTTTAGGAGGTTAACGTAGTTGCTTAGACTACAAAATTTTAGAAAACATCCGAATTTTTGAATGCGTTTAACCGAGTTCTCCGCAAAATACAGCGGAGTTGAGATGACAAGCATAAGGGATTTGGCGAGATTAATCTTTTAATTAGTTTTAGTTATTCTCGATTGAGAATCGAGAATTTCGATGCTTGCCTTAAAGTTAAAAGTTAATTAAATGTCCCATTTTTTCTTTTTTAGTTTTCAAATAATGTGCCGCCGGTTCTTGAGATTCAACTTCAATCGGGACGCGCTCAGCAATTTGCAGACCGGCTTTCTCTAATGCTTCTATTTTGTCGGGATTGTTTGACATTACGCGCACTTTACAGAGTCCTAAATCGAAAAGAATTTCAGCGCACTGCTGATAATTTCGCGCGTCAACTTCAAAACCCAGCTTTTCGTTGGCTTCGACCGTATCCGCGCCTTCATCTTGAAGCGCGTAGGCGCGGATTTTGTTGATAATGCCGATGCCGCGTCCTTCCTGCTGCTGATAAACGATGGCTCCGCGTCCTTCCGTTTCAATCAATCTCATCGCTTTTTGCAACTGCGGACCGCAATCGCATTTAATCGAGTCGAAAACATCGCCCGTCAGACATTGCGAATGGATTCGCACAAGTGTCGGAACTTCCGCTTTCATTTCGCCCTTAAACAAGACGACAAACTCTTCGTCGCTGATTAATGAACGATAACCCGCTATCTTGAATTCGCCGACGGCGGTCGGCAGATTGGCGACGGCAACTTTTTCAACCGATATTTGATGGTTTTTAGGCAGACAATCGTGATTGTTTTCCAACAAATTCTAAACTCCCGAAACAAACTTATTGACAAAAATTATAACTCTTAAATGCGGGAAATAATAGAAAGAAAGACGATTTTATAAAGTTTGTCGAAATTAATTTGAAAAATTCGGTCGGTGAAATAAAAAAAACTGCTTGCATTTTATTCTAACGCAAGCAGTTTTTTTCGGGGTTCTTTGAGATTATTTTTCTTCCTTCTTTTCTTCTGTCCTGTTTTCGGATTTTTCTTCCGCTTCGTGATGCGCAAAAACAGCACTGTCGCCGGTGCCGAAAATTTTTGCCAGCAGACCGCTCAAAACCTCGGAAATTCTCGATGGCTGATTTTCCTCGACTACTGTTTGAACTTGTTCGTCCGCGAAAGCGAGATCGAGCCTGACAAGTTCCGCCGTTACGTGGCGGCAAAAAGAGCAGTCAACCAGATGACTAACTATCGGTTTTGATTCGCGTTCGCTTAAATTTCCTTCAACAAAAGCCGTTAATGAATCGTCGTCTAAATGATTTTCCTGTGTTGATAAACCGCTCGCGGCGGATTGTCGGTTAAGATAGCGGTCTAAAAGCCCCTGTATTCTTATTTCTTCTAAATTTATTTTCCCCGTATTTTCCATTATAATTCCAGCCTCCCGTAGCACAGACGCACCCTTTCTCTTTATTTGCGCAAATTTATTCATTTCAAGGCAAAAATCTTCTCTGATGTTTATTTGGGAGTTTAGGTTGTCGTTAGATTTTGATATAGATTCCGACCGGCTAAATCCTGTGTGGCAAGCTCCATACAGATTTCAATCTCGTCTTCCCGCAATTCGTGTTTGGCGCGCAGTTCGGTGCGAAACAACTGTAAAACCTTTGTGTAGCTTTTTTCGAGCCAGCGCATAATCGTTGATTCGTGGATGCGGCTTTCGGGATTTTTTTCGCGGGTCGGCGATTTTCTTTGAAACCAATCTCGAAGCGGAGATGATTGGCTTTCGACCATTCGCGCAATCTCCCGCAGCTTCAGATTTTCGACGTGATAATAAAGCAGGAGTAGTTTTTCGTGAGTATCCAGATTTGCAAAAGCCGTTTCGATTGCCGACACGGTCGCTTTTTTATAGCGCTGTTTGGAAATCTGTTCAATCATTTCAGCTTCGCCGCCCTGCGGAGCTTCGGCAAAACTCGCGTGTGCGAAACCTTCGCCGACGTTTTCCGTCATTTCATCCAAAGAAACTTCGTCGTGCGAAGCGCGGTGCAGATCAACGAGCGAATGCCAGATGACGGTGCGCAGCCAGCCGCGCAGACTTCCGCGCCCCGAATAGGTCGAAAATTTTGAAACCCGCGCACCGTCAACGACGCGTGTTCCGTAAAGCTCGACGTAAACCGTGTCAACGACTTCCTGCGCGTCAATATCCGTGCTTGCCAGATGCCGCGCAACTCTTTCCAGATATGAACGATGCTGTTGGTCGAATTCCCACCAAGCGCGCTCGCTGCCGTTGGCGCAGGCTAAAGCCAAAAACAGATCTTCAGCTTGAATCTGCCGCAGAAAATCGCTTAGTTCCGCTGCCGAAACCTCTTCGGTCGAATTAAGAATATATTTGCGGGCGGTTTTTTGTAACGATTCTTTGAAGCATTCGAGCCGCACGCCGAAATTCGGCGCGTTTTCATTGCATCGGGTGAAGATTTCTTCCATCACCGGTTCGCATTCATTTAATAAGTCTGGTTGCTGAGTTCCTGCTTCCGTAATCATTTCGGATAATTATTATAAACGAATTTTTTAAATTAAACTAGCGGTTTAAAAAATCCCGCTTTTATAAAATTAAATTAAAATTAAATGCCCGTTTCCAAACTCAAATTCGGATTCGCTGCGGGCGGCACGGAACTATGAATTTTTTCCTCGACGTATTGCAGCTGGTAAAGCCGCCAATAAAGCCCGTGCAGATTCAAAAGTTCCTGATGTGTGCCGGCTTCGCGCAGTTCGCCGTGATGAAAGACCATAATTCGATCGCATTTCTGAATCGTCGAAAGCCGGTGCGCGATGACGAGCGACGTTCTTTCCTGCATGACGCGTTCGACCGCCTGCTGAATAAGCTGTTCGGTTTCCGTGTCAATCGAACTGGTCGCTTCGTCAAGAATCAAAATCGTCGGTTCAAATGCCAGCGCACGTGCGAAAGAAATCAATTGTTTCTGCCCGACCGACAAACCTGCGCCGCGTTCTTTGACTTCGGATTGATAGCCTTCCTCGATCTTTTCGATAAATTCCGCCGCGTGAACTTCCTGCGCCGCCCAATGAATCTTTTCGCCCGAAATCTCTTTGTTTCCTAAGCGAATGTTGTCCTCTATCGAACCCGAAAAAAGAAAAACATCCTGCAAAACGACGGCGAAGTTTTTACGCAAGTCCTGCAAATCCCAATCCCTGACATCAACGCCGTCGAGCAGAATTCTGCCCTTCTGAACGTCGTAAAAACGCATCAGCAGATTCGTGACGGTCGTTTTGCCCGAACCCGTATGACCGACGAGCGCGACCGATTCGCCCGGATTTATCGTAAATGACACGTCCTTCATCACCCAGTTTTTGTCTTTATACGCGAACCAAACGTTCTGAAATTCGATCTTGCCAACGGCTTTGCCTTTCTTCTTCGGCGCGTCGGGCGATTTAACATCAATCGGCAGATCGAGTAAAAGAAAGATTCGGTGCGACGCAACGATCGCGGCTTGCAGAATGTTGAATTTATCCGACAGATCGCGGATCGGCTGGAAAAGCTGCTGCGAGAATTGGACGAACGCGATAACGATGCCAATCGTCATCGCCGAACCGCTCGCCGACATTCCGGTTAAAAGTTGATACGCGCCGAACCAAATCACCAGCCCGATGCCGATCGTGCCGATAAAGTCAACCATCGGATAAAATATCGAGTAATAATAGATCGTTTCGATATTCGCGTTGCGGTAATCGTCGTTAATGTCGTCGAAACGTTTTTGGGCTTTGTTTTCGGCGTTGAAAAGCTGGACGGTTTGCGCTCCCGAAATATGTTCCTGCAAAAACGCGTTGAGCTTTGCGGTGCGTGTGCGAACTTTGTCGAAACCGTTGCGCGCGTGTTTGCGAAACCAGTTCGTCGCGGCAAACAGCAGCGGCACGGTGATGAGCGACACGAGCGCGAGCTTCCAGTCATACCAGAACATCTGCGCGATGATGGCGAAAATAATCACCAGATCGCCGAGAACGTCGATCACGCCCGAGGTGAAAAGCTCGTTCAAAGCGTCGACGTCCGAAGTGATGCGCGTGATCGTTCTGCCGACCGGATTTTTGTCGTAATAAGCGACTTCCTGACGCTGTAATTTCGTGTAGATCTGCGTCCGCAGATCGAACATTACCTTTTGCCCGATGGTATTGAGCAAAATTTCCTGAATGTAAGAGAAAATAAAGCGAAACAGAAAAAGTGCGAAAAAAGCGGACGCGAAAATCCAGATGCCGTCGGTTTGTTTCGGCGTAATATAATCGTCAATCGCAATTTGCGTAAAACGCGGCTGCAAACTGACCAGCACATTGACCAGCACGGTCAAAACCAGCGCGATTGCCGCGATGTGCCGGTAAGGTTTGATATAGCTCACCAGACGTTTCGCCACGCGAAAATCGTAAGTTTTCCCGATGGCTTCTTCTTCGTGGCTGTTTTTCGCTTCTTCGGACATTTAAATTTTAGATTTTAGATTTTAGATTTTGGATTGGCAATGTTAATTTGGATTTTAGATTTTGGATTTTGGATTTTGGATTGGCGTTCGCGTTAAGAAATGCGTTGTTTCCCAACAAAATTTTGATAAAGAATCAATTCACATAAAAATGAATTGGTTCAGACACGCGCACCAATCCAAAATCCAAAATCTAAAATCCAAAATCGTTATGAGCCGTTTTGTAAACGAACACAAAAACAATTGGCAGCGTCTCGAAGATTTACTTTCGATTCTTGACACTTCCTCCTTAAGAGGTCTTTCACGCGCCGAAGTCCGCGAATTTGGTGAACTTTACCGCCGCGCGGCGACCGATCTGGCAATCGCCCGTGCCGAAACACGCGACCCGAAGCTCATAAATTATTTAAATAGCCTCGTGATTCGCGCACACGGCAAGATTTATCGTGCCGATACGAACGGCGCGGCGGTTATGTGGCGGTTTTTTACGAAGGATTTCCCCCAAACATTTCGCAAAAACATTTCTTACATCGCGCTTGCCTTTGCGATTTTTACATTTTTCGGCGTCGCGTCTTTTTTTCTTTGTTATTACAACGCGGATTTTGCCGAACATCTCGGGTTAGAGCAAGCCCGTTTTGCGGCGCAGAACGACATTAAATGGTGGAAAAGCCTCAATGAAGCGAATCAGATCGGTTCGAGCCAAATTTTAACCAACAACATCAGAGTTTCGTTTGTCGCCTTCGCGCTCGGCGTGCTTTTCGGTGTCGGCACGGTTTATGTGCTTGCCTTTAACGGTCTTCATATCGGCGGAGTTCTGGGCGTTTGTTATCAAACAAATCCGGCGTTCGCCAACGATCTGGTCGCTTTTATGGTCGGACACGGCGTGGTCGAACTTTCGTGCATCTTCATCGCCGGCGGTGCGGGCATGATGATCGGCTACGCGCTCGTTAATCCGGGTGATCTGACACGCGGGCAAGCCTTAAAGAAAAAGGGAATGGAAGCCGCCCGCATCGTCATCGGCTGTGCGATTTTTCTCGTCATCGCGGGCGTTATCGAAGGCTTTCTCTCGCCGTCAAACCTGCCCGTCTGGGTCAAGGTCGGCACCGGCGTTTCGACCGGCATCGCAATGTTTTCGTATTTATTTTTAGTCGGACACGAAAAGGAAAACTTGATTGAAACCGCGAAATAACACGAAGTTATTTCGCGGTTTCAATCCAATATCTTTGTCCAACACCTTCAGCCGGATTTTCCAAAGCCCCGCATACATCTGGAACTGCTAGGGCTAAAAAAAGTGTAGCAAACCAATTTTGAGATCCAGCTGTCTCCTTAATTGAATTTACAAATCTAATCATAATAAACCTCTTTCCTTAACCCGCAAATAAGTTTCGAGAAGTTTCGGCGCGAGCGTCGAGGTCGTGACATCCAAAGCCAGTCCGCCGAGCGTTTCGACCAATCTTAATGCGGATTCTCGTTGATGGATGATTTCTTCCGCCGCCGATTGGACGAAGACTTCTTTTAAGTCTTTCGGGATTTCGCTGACGGTCGCGTTCAAATCGCGGTCGCCGATGGTAACGACGAGCGGCAGATGACGCGGGCGCAGTAATTTGAGCGAGTTGATGAGTTCTTTGGAAGATTCTTTGTCAACCAGATCGGTCAGAATAACGACGAACGCGCGTTTTTTCGTGTTCGAAGCGATATATTGGAACGCCCGCGCGTAACTCGGTTCGATCAGTTCGGGTTCGAGGTCGTGCAGAGCTTCGAGAACCGCGTCAATATGTTCGATGCCTTTTTTCGGCGGCAGATATTTTTTGACGCGCCGCCCGAAAACCAGCAGACCGCAATTGTCGCCGCCGCGCGCCGCCGCGCTCATTAAGGCGAGCGAAGCGTGAATCGCCGTGTCGAATTTCGTTTCGTCGCCGATGCGTCCGGTCATCAAACGTCCCGCATCGAGCGCGATGATGATCGTCTGGTCGCGTTCGATCTGATACTGGCGCGTGATGAGTTTTGAACGCCGCGCCGTCGCCGTCCACGAAATATGCCGCAATTCATCGCCGCGCACGTAATCGCGCATTGATTCAAACTCGCGCCCTTCGCCGCGCCGGACGGATTTGCGTTGGATCGCCAAGTAAGACTGTGCGCCGAGCGCTTTGAGTTCCATTTCGCGCGCGCGCCGCATATTCGGATAAACTTTGACCGCCTGCGCTTCGCCCAGATCCGTCTGACACCAGACCAGTCCGAGTTTGGAAAGATAACGCACCGCCGTGCGCCCGAACTTGTAATTTCCGCGCTTCGGCGGCGTGAGAACGTAAAAGAAATCGGCAGAAGTCTGCGCCGCGACCGTAAATTCCGCCTCGCGTTTGCCGTCGAGAATCATTTCGGGCGGGTATTCGTCCTTTAGTTTCAGATGAATATTTTGCGCCGTCGGGTTTTCGATCTTCAGATGAATCTGGTTCGCGTCGCCAATCGCAAACCGCCGTCCGAACGAGCGCGTAATCGTAAATTCTTCGGGCAACTTGCGGCTCGTGAAGTAATCCGCAAGCGCCATCACGATCAGCAGCGCGTCAAACGCGAAAACAAACGTCCTTAGGGCGGGCAAATTCCACGAAAGCACGAGCGGAATAAGCCCGAGCGCGAGCAAAATGTAAAATCTCCGTGAGAATACGAATCGCATAATTTGCGGTTGATTATACCGATTTTTTGCCTGCGAAACACACGAAAGAAACGAAAAGAAAGAAAATTTTTATTCTTTGTTTTAATTTTTAGTGTGTTTCGTGTGTTTCGTGGGCAAAATTTTATTCCCGCTTCCGACAAACTTTATGGAAACAGTCGGCGGATTCGTGCAGGAAGCGGCGGATTTTATGAACAGCGGTTCTTACTTACGCGCCGTCGCGCCGACCGCGCGGGCAATCGAGGCGACGCTGAAAAAATCTCTGCAAAAGGAAAATCTGTCGGATGACGATTATAAAAGATTTTTGAAGGAAAACTGGTCGCTGATAACTTTTATGGGAATGCCGCGCGCGCTGCCTTTGCCGATGAACATTCCGTTCGGTTTGAAAAGAATTTTTCCGGCGTTCAACGTCCATCACGGCGCGGAAGAGATAATTTTGCTTGTCATTCGTGAAACTTTAAGGCTCGGCAGAATCCCGGCAGAATTCGCGTTCAATTCCGCCGGAAGATTTGAGATCAAAGACGGCAAACTGCTTCTGCCGCCGGGTTTGGTTAATGGTTTATTGGGAAGCGTCATCTTTCACCCGATCAACAAAGACGAGGCAATCGGCGAAAAATACTGGATGAACATCTCGGACTTTAAAATGTTCATCTCCGAACTCTGGGGCAGACGCGACCTCGCTGAACGCATTATGAAGTTTTACCTTGAAAGAGATTAAATGTTCAAATCTCTGACAAAATCAATTATTTTGCCGCGCAAATCGGTGATTTCAATTGTGAAAACACCTTTTTCTTCAAATTCTTTTTTGACGGTTTTCGGGTCATTCGCCAAAGAATTATAGACCAACATAAAACTGTAATCATTGATGCGTGTCGCGTTGCAAATTTCGCGCACTTTTTCACGGTTTTCGATAATTCCTCTGATTACATTACCGCGTTCGAGCCAGCCGGATTTACACTCAACAAAAATAAATTTTTTCCCGACTCTTGCCAAAACATCAATCTCGCCTCTGGAAAGTTTTGCGTTTGCCGTCGAACTGTATGTAACTAAAGGATAAATTTCGTAATCAACGCCGAGCCTTCTGAATTGGTCGGATAAAGTTTGATAAACGTGCGCTTCAAACCATCTGCCGGTAAAGAGGTTTTTGTAATCCCAATCGAATGTATAAACAAACTTGATTTTCGTGTTCGGGTTTTTGAAGTAACGCACTTTTTTGGAATCAATTTGCTCCCATTTGTTTTTGCCGTAAATGTATGCGCCGGTTTGATAGTCTAAAACTACGCGATGTTTTTTCAATATTTCAAAAAGTTCATACATTTTCGGACAATGACGGGCGATGGTTTCAAACTCGCTTTTGCTTTGGCTGACAGCTTTCTTTAACTCAGACCAAGAACGCTCGATTGTTTTAAAATCGCGCACCATATCTTCCGATAAAGCCAGTTCGACATTGCTGAATTTAACAATTTCCGAAATATCTATCGCCGCTTTGTAAAACTCTTTGATGGTTGACGAGAGATTTTTTAATCCTTCATATTCGTCGGTTTGGATTCTGATTGCGCCGTCCGGCAAATTGTCCCAATAAGTTGGAATATTAGAACGGCTCTGTTGATCGCCGTCGAATTTTGTCAAATCAATGACATTTTCATTGATGTAATTCAATTCTTTGACCAGATTTTGGGTGTTTTCAAAAGATAAATTGAGTGTTTTGATGCTATTCGGCGGAAGATTTTTCACCGTTTCACTTTCAACAATGCTTTTAAATAATTTGAGAACGTCATCTGTTTTTTGCAAAATATTTGCCATAAAGATTTTTACCTCGCATTTTAAGTTTGAGCAGCTACAAAGATTATTGGATTGACCAAATTTATAAACTATAAAATTGCTAATCGTTTAGAGTTTTGACGAAAATAAGCAAACGTCCAAAAAACGCAAAATACCGCAATCGCCAAAATCCCGAATAATAATGCTGTCGGCTGGTAAATCTCATTGAAGATAATCACGGCAAAAGCGGTTGCGACGACGCGCAGGTTTTCCGAAATCCAAACCCAGGTTTTGGCTTCGAGAATTCCGCCCCAATTGATGATTTGCCACCACAAAAGAGTCGCGCCGAGCCATTTTTCGCCCGTTGTCCAGCCGAAAAGATTCGAGATCACGCCGAGCATTAAAACAACTCCTAAAACGACTTGCAGAATCAGATAAATCTTTGAATTCGCAAACATCGGCGGGCGAAATTTGATTTGGTTTTCGGTTGTGATGTTCGGCTTTTCCGGTTTCTCCAAACCGCGTGGAATCCAGCCGGCGGGCATAAACCAGATGCGGAGCTTGTCCCAAAAATAAGGCGCGGCGGCGGCGTATTTCCACAGAACGATGTAGAAATGAAAATTGATATAAATCGGATTCCACGTTTTCGGATGATCTAAAATTCCGTAGGCGACTTTTTCCTTTTCCTCTTCAAATGAACCGAAAATTCTGTCCCAAATTATCAGAAATTCGCCGAAATTTTTGTCCAGATATTGCAGATTTACGCCGTGATGAACGCGGTGATGCGACGGCGTTGTAAAAATATATTCAATCGGTCGCCATAATTTCGGGACAAATTCGGTGTGATGCAGAAAAGCGATAAACAAATGAATGCCCGACATCATATAGATATGCAGAGGCTGAAAACCGATCAGCGTGAGCGGAAAAAAGAACAGAAATGAACAAAGCCTTTGCGTCACGCTCGCCCGCAAGGCAACGAAAAAATTCATTTCTTCCGCCGAATGATGAGGACTGTGCGCCGCCCACATAATATTTATCGAATGCCCCCAGCGATGCACCCAGTAAAAAATAAAATCCACGCCTAAAAGCAGAAGGATAAACGACCACCAGTTTATCTCGATTGTGAACAGCCGAAAATTTTCCCACAGAAACCCGTAAACCACAAAAACGCCCGCCGCGACCAAAACGTTCGTCGTCTGATTGCCGAGAGCCGTTCCGAAATTGGCGACCGATTCGGAAAAAGTTATGTAATTGCGCCGGTAAACAAAGCACAAAACGATTTCCAGAGCAATAAAAATCAAGGCAAGCGGCGTTAGATAAAAATAGACGTTGGTTTCCTGCATAGTTTTTTGAAAATTTTCGGGAAAACACAGCAAATATAATGCAGTTTTTGCGAAAAACGCAAAAGAAAAACGGTCGGTGAAACTTTCGCCGACCGTTTGCCCATGTTGACCGACTCTGTTTTATTGAGAACTTACTGCCATATTCTCTTTCTGTTTGTCGGTCAGCGCAATGCCCATTTTTTCAAGCGTCGCCGCGTTCAGCGTGCCGGTTCCTTTCATTCCGTTCGCTTCCTGAAAGGCTTTTAGCGAAGTGCGCGTTGCCGGATCGAGCGACCCGTTCGCTTCGCCCGTGTAGAGATTTTTCTCCTTCAAAAGTTTCTGCGCCGCGATGATCTGGTCTTTCGTAGCGCGGAAAACAGGTGCTTTTTTCTTGGTCGGTTTATCTGTTTCGGCACTTGCGAAAGAATTCGGGTCAACGGGAATTTCCTTCTGCTTATCGGTCAGAGCGATTCCCATTTTCTCCTAACTTTTATGGGATTTTCATTTTTTGATTGAATAAATTCGGACAGAATAAAAACTTTGGCTTTGCGTGGCATTGATTCTCCTCAGCATTGAAGACTCAGCGAAATTGTAGATAA
>JALHNX010000086.1 GCA_022843305.1 Pyrinomonadaceae bacterium
AACGGGTTTTGCAACCGCGCTGGATTTGCTGAAACCGCGCGGCAAGATGGTTTTAAAATCCACGTTTCAGGGCAAAACGAATCTTGAAATGTGGCGCGTCGTCGTTGATGAGATCACGATTATCGGTTCGCGCTGCGGAAAATTTAAACCCGCGCTCGAACTTCTTGAAAACGGGCTGGTCACGGTCGAGGATTTGATTTCGGAAGAATTTTCGCTTGCAGAAGGTGTTGAAGCAATGCGTCGCGCCGCCGAAAAAGGCGTGATGAAAGTGCTTTTGTCAGTTACGAATTAAAAATTACGAATTGTTAAAGCCTTTTATTTGCCCGTAATTCGTAATTCGTAATTCGTAATTTTCTTCTGTTATACTGAAAACTACCGAATTTCATTCGCCGAATCTTGAATTTTAAGGAAAAGCAATATGTTTGAATATCAAAAAAAATCCGTGTCGCGTTTTAGTTTATTGGCGGTGGTTTTGACGCTCGCGTTTTTGCTCGGCGGTGTAAGTATTTATGCCCAGACAAACACCGAAGCGATCAGAAACGCCGCGCTGACACCCGAAAAACTTTCGGTTTCGTTTGCGGAAGTCGCCAAGTCGGTCGAACCGGCGGTCGTCAATATTGATACGAAAGGCAAAGTTCCCGACATCAGCGTGAAGAGCGACAATCTGCCGAACAATAATAGCGGCGCGGATAGTCTCGAAGATTTTCTGCGCCGCCAGCGTCGTCCTTCATACGCGGTCGGCAGCGGTTTTATTGTTGATAAATCGGGCTATATTCTAACGAATTATCACGTCGTTCAGGATTCGTCGCGCATCACGGTTCAGCTTCATTCGGGCGAAGAATTTACGGCAAAGATCGTCGGGATGGACGAGGAAACCGATTTGGCGGTTTTAAAGATCGAAGCGGGCAGAGAATTGCCGTTCGTCAAGCTCGGCGATTCGGAAAATGCGCGGGTCGGCGATTGGGTTCTGGCAATCGGTTCGCCGTTCGGTCTGTCGCAAACCGTAACCGCCGGAATCGTTTCGCAGGTCAAGCGCGAAACGCCTTACACGTTTCAGTTCCCGAAAAAATTTATCCAAACCGACGCGGCGATCAATCGCGGAAATTCGGGCGGACCGCTCGTTAATATGGACGGCGAAGTAATCGGCGTTAATTCGCAGATTGCGACTTCGACGGGCGATTACAACGGCATCGGTTTTGCTTTGCCGATTAACGACGCGGCGGCGGTTTATCGCCAGATTATTCAAAACGGCAAAGTCCGGCGCGGTTATCTCGGGGTCAGTCTCGATTCGGTAAAAGCGGAATTTGCGAAGGTTTACGGTTTGACCGAAGCGAAAGGCGCGATCATTCTCAACATCAGCGACAAAAAAAGTGCCGCCGCGCTGGCAGGTTTGCAGGCGGGCGACGTTATTTTGGAATACAACGGTCAAAAGGTCGAAAGCGCGGCGGATTTGATCGGGAAAGTTTCGGCAACCGCGCCCGAACAAACCGTCAATCTCGTTTTTATGCGCGAAACCGGCGCGCGCCTTGAGCGCAAAACGACGACGATCAAACTTTCCGAACGCCCGTCAAATAATAAAGTTATTGACGACGACTCTTCGCGCCGACCGCTGCCGGTCAGCGGTCAGCGGGAAATTCTAAAACCTTTCGGATTGACGCTGCTCGAACTGACTCCGGCGTTGATCTCGACTTACAAACTCGAATTGAATAAAGGCTTGCTCGTCAAGGAGATCAGTCCGGCGAGCTTTATCGCCGATGTCAAAGCGTCGAACGGCACGGACGCGCTCGGCGAAGGCGATTTGATCCAGCGCATCAACCGCACGGAAGTTTCGGATTTAAAGGCATTCGGCGAAATCGCCGGCAAACTCAAAACCGGCGACGCGGTTGTTTTGCAAGTTCTCGGCAACAATCGTTCGGGACGCGGTTTGCAAATGAAAATCGTACAGTTTACGGTTCAATAAAACTTAGTCAAGAGTCGAGAGTCAGGAGTCGAGAGAAAATCTTTGACTCTCGACTCTCGACTCTTGACTCTTGACTAAATTATGGCAAAAGCAAAAGAAGCAAAAAAATCGGATAAAAAATCAACGAAAACAAAAACGGCAACTTATCATAATTACATCGGCGAATGGGTAAAAAGCGCGTCGGGCGAATGGTTTGAAAACATCAATCCGGCGGACACGAACGACATTATCGGGCGTTTTCCGGCATCGAACGCGGAAGACGTGCAAAAGGCGGTTGAAGCGGCGAAAAACGCGGCGGCAAAATGGCGGCGAACGCCCGCGCCGAAACGCGCCGAAATCCTTTTCCGTTTGGGCGAAATCCTGCGCGCGGGCAAAGAGCAATATACCCGCGAAATGACGCGCGAAATGGGCAAGGTTTTGAAGGAAGCGGGCGGCGACGTGCAGGAAGCGATTGACTGCACATATTACACGGCGGGTGAAGGTCGGCGGCTTCACGGTTTTACGACCAAAGCGGAAATGCCGAACAAATACGCGATGTGCGAGCGCCAGCCGGTCGGCATCTGCGGACTTATCACGCCGTTTAATTTTCCGATGGCAATTCCTTCGTGGAAACTTATTCCCGCGCTTGTTTGCGGCAACACAGTCGTTATCAAATCAGGCGAAGACGTGCCGCTTTCGACAATCAACCTCGTCAAAGCCTGTGAAAAGGCGGGAATTCCGAAAGGCGTTGTCAATGTCGTCAACGGATTCGGCGAAGCGGGCGCAGCCCTTGTCAATCACGCAGACGTGCGCTTGATTTCGTTCACCGGTTCGACCGACACCGGCAGAATCATCGCCGAAGCGTGTGCGCGGAATAATAAGATCGTGAGCCTCGAAATGGGCGGCAAAAATGCGATTATCGTGATGGACGATGCCGATATTGACAACGCCGTCGAAGGCTCGCTCTGGGGCGCGTTCGGCACGAGCGGACAGAGATGCACGGCTTCAAGTCGTTTGGTTGTTCACAAAAAAGTTTATAAAAAATTCTGCGAAAAGCTCGTCGAAAAAGTTAAAAAATTAAAAGTCGGCAACGGACTCGAAGCGAAAACCGATGTCGGTCCGGTTATCAACGCGCAAGCGATGGACAAGATTTTGAATTACATCGAAATCGGCAAAAACGAAGACAAAGCAACGCTCGCGTGCGGCGGAAACCGTCTGACGAAAGGCGATTACAAAAAAGGCTTCTTCATCGAACCGACCGTTTTCACCGACGTTAAACCGGGAATGCGCATCGAACAGGAAGAGATTTTCGGACCCGTCACGGCGATTATTCCTTTCGGGACGCTCGACGAAGCGATAACAATCGTCAACGGCGTGAAATACGGCTTGTCGTCGGCGATTTATACGCAGGACGTGAATCAGGCTTTCTACGCGACGCAGGAGCTTTACACCGGAATTTGCTACGTCAATTCGGCAACCATCGGCGCGGAAGTCCATCTGCCGTTCGGCGGCACGAAAGGCACGGGCAACGGACACCGCGAAGCCGGCACACAGGTTCTCGACATCTTCACTGAATGGAAATCCATCTACGTTGATTATTCCGGCAAACTGCAAAAAGCGCAGATTGACGAAATTGAGATTTAGCTAAAGTACAATTTTTCTTATGGCTGATATTCACGATAAAAAAACTCGTAGTTACAATATGAGCCAAGTTAAAAGCAAAAATACAAAACCTGAAATATTGGTTCGCAAATTTTTGTTTTCTGAAGGATTTCGTTATAAACTACACGACAAGACGCTTCCGGGAAAACCTGATTTGGTTTTCCCAAAATTTAAAACAGTATTATTTATTAACGGCTGTTTTTGGCACGGACACGACAATTGCAAATACTCCACAATTCCTGAAACCAGAAAAGAGTGGTGGCTAAACAAAATAACTGCTACTAAACGGAAAGATAATGAAAATGCTTTGAAACTTCAGCAAATGGGATGGAAGGTAATAAAGATATGGGGGTGCGAATTAAAAAGCGGTAAAAGAGAATTAACTTTTAATAATTTGTTTACTGAATTTGATAATCTTCGGCAAAATTATAGTTTCTATAAAAATTAAGATTCGTTTTTAAATACATTCACAAATGAGCAGTCGTAACTTAAAAATAAAATTTGCAGGAAGGCTGATTGATTTATTAGGTCAACAAATGTATGGCGGTGCTGTTCCTGCTGTTGCGGAACTTGTTGCCAACGCTTGGGACGCGGATGCCGAGAAAGTTGAAATAATAATACCGTCAGATGTCAGGGCTTTCGGTGCTGAAATAAAAGTTCAGGATTTCGGCGAAGGAATGACTTTTGAAGAGTTGAATAAATACTATCTCCACATCGGATATGAACGAAGGAAAAGAGGGGAAAAAACAAAGAAAGGCAGAAAGGTAATGGGCAGAAAAGGAATCGGCAAACTGGCAGGATTCGGAATTGCCGAAGATATTGTTTTGCGTTCGGTGAAGGACGGACATTTAACCGAATTTACTTTAAATTATACTAAGCTACGCAGTCTGGAATCTGTCGGCGGTTGGGAATTTCCCCCAGACAAAGATGAGCCGTCCGATAAGCCGAGCGGCGTTACAGTTACTTTTAAGAAATTGAAACTTTCTCAACCGATAAATCCCGAAAATTTCAGAATCAGCATGGCAAGAAGATTTGCAATCGGTTCTGATGAAATGGAAATCTCCGTGAATGAAAAGGAGATTACTAAGGAAGATATACCTTTACAATATCGTTATCCCGACACTATGGGAGAGTGGTCTGAAGAAGACGTAAAAGGTTTCGGCAAAATCAAATATTGGTTCGGTTTTCAGAAAACGACAATAGATGACCCTGAACTTCAAGGCGTTTCCGTTTACGCAAGAAAACGAATTGCTCAAACTACACCGTTTTTCTTTAATCTGACAGGCGGCTTTAACGGACAGGTTGGAAAAGAATATCTGACGGGACAAATCATCGCCGAAGAATTAGACGACGAAACGGATAACATAGCAACCGACAGGCAAACCGTGAATTGGCAACTCGGAAACGCGCCGTTGCTGGAAGATTGGGGCAAACAAAAAATTAAAGAATTATGCGCTGATTGGAAAAAGAAAAGAACAGCGGTAAATATACAAAGATTTCAGCACACTTTAGGTGATTTCTATAGCCGAATTAAAAAATTGTCTTCAACCCAGGAAAGAGATGATATTACTATGGCTTTAGAGAAGATTGCCGCGATGGACAGAATCAGCGAAAACGATTTTCACGTCATCGCCAATTCGATGCTTTCCGGCATTGAACGAGAAAGCGTAAGAAAGGTTATCAAAAGAATAAATGCCGCGAGCGACGAAGCCTTGCCCGCGTTATATGAAGCCATCAAAGAATTGGACATCATTAATGCCGTTTCAACTGCCGAAGCTATCATCGGCAAAATTGAAATCATCCAAAAATTTGAAAATCTCATAAAAGAAAAAACTCCCGAAAAGTCAAAAAAGGGAGAAATTGATATGCAGGATTTCATTCGTGATTATCCTTGGTTATTAGGTCATAAATACGAAAATCTCAGTCCGGCGGATTTTCATCACGAACACGGGGTTGATAAATGGATTAGAGAGTCACTGCTCTCTGTAGATAGTGAAAAACCTTGGGTGAATGACGACACAAGAGAAGGGAGAAGATTCGATTTGCTGTGTTTGAGAAATGACGGTGTTATTGTCATTCTTGAGTTAATGCGTCCCGGAATTGCCGCCGATTATGACCATTTAATGAGATTAAACCGTTATGTGTCGAAAGTTTCCGGCGCGGCTAAATCAAAGGCTACTGTTAAGGAGTTTGATAGTGCTGCCGTTCACGGTATATTAATAGCGGACAAATACGATAAAGATTCATCTCTCAGCGAAAATATTCTCGAACTCAAACACAAAATAGATGTTTTTACTTGGAAAGCCTTGTTTGAGCTTGTCGAGGCGCGATACAAAGACTTTCTTGAAATTCTCAGACACAAGGCACCGGAAGACCCCAGAATTGCAGGTGTAGTTCATTAAATTTATAAAATTATGAATAAATATAATGCAATAGATTTATTCTCCGGTGTGGGCGGGCTATCTGTTGGGCTGAAAAAAGCGGGCTTTAAAGTTGTGGCATCCGTAGAAATAAATGAATATGCCGTAAAAGGATATAAATTAAATCATTTTAAAACAAAAGTTTTTGATGATGACATCCGAGATGTTAATACCGACGAAATCAAAGAATTATTAAATGGTGAGCCATTACATTTGTTAGCCGGTTGCCCGCCGTGCCAAGGATTTTCTTCCGTTCGCAGATTGAATCGCAAAAAAAGTGTGCGTGATGACAGAAACAACTTAGTGTTGGAATATCTGCGCTTCGTGAAAGAACTCAAGCCTTTAACTGTAATGATGGAAAATGTTCCGGGTTTAATTAATTATTACTTATTCAAACAAGTTATTAAAGAACTGACAGAACTTGGTTATAATCCCAAAATAGAAATCGTTGATGTTAAAAACTATGGTGTTCCGCAAAAAAGAAAAAGATTAGTGATGGTTGGATCATTACTGGGAGATTTGGATGTTAGCAAAGTTGTCTTACCGAAAAACACGGTTAGAAAAGCTATCGGAAAATTACTAAATATCGAAGAAACAAAAGACCCGATTCATAAAATTGTAGCTGTTCACATTCCGAGAATTGAGGAAATGATTAATCTCATTCCGAAAAATGGTGGAAGTCGTAAAGATTTGCCGGAAGAATATACTCTTGAATGTCATAAGAAAGAAAACGTAGGATTTAATGATATTTACGGCAGATTAAAATGGGATGATTATTCATCAACAATCACAGGTGGTTGTTTAAATCCGTCTAAAGGAAGATTTTTACATCCTGAAGAGAATAGATGTATAACTGCAAGAGAGGCTGCATTACTTCAAACTTTTCCGAAGAACTATAAATTTCCAGCAGACATTCCGAAAACTGTTATTTCTTTATTAATCGGCAATGCTTTGCCACCTAAATTTAGTTACGTTCAATCGAAGAATATTAAAGATCACATTGACTTAAATCTAACTTAAAAACGCACTCCGTCTATTAGGTGAGCTTCAAAGTTTTTCACTATGATTAGTTTGATAACGGAAGCCGGCACGCAGGTTCTCGACATCTTCACTGAATGGAAATCCATCTACGTTGATTATTCCGGCAAACTGCAAAAAGCGCAGATTGACGAAATTGAGATTTAATGTCAGAACCGCCTGCGGTAGCGGGCGGTTTAGGTTTCCAAAGAAAGCAAACAGAAATGAAACCTAAAACCCGCCCGCTACCGCAGGCGGTTCTGACTTGTTACAAGCATTGTTAATTGAGTCAAAAATAACCAAAAGTTTGGCTGATAGCTTTTCCGATTTGAAAAAAAGTGCGTAAAATCGGAAAATATAGCTTTTATTTATCACAATATAAATTTGGAGAGTTTTTAAAATAATGAAAATCGGATTACCGAAGGAAATTAAGGATAATGAATATCGCGTCGGGCTGACACCGGCGGGCGTCAATGCTCTGTCGAATGCCGGACACGAAGTTTTTGTGCAGAAAACCGCAGGCGAAGGCTCGGGTTTTCCGACGAGCTTTATGTCAAAGCGGGCGGCACACTGCTCGATACGGCGGACGAAGTCTGGCAGACGGGCGATATGATCGTCAAGGTCAAAGAACCGATCGCGCCGGAATATCCGCGAATGCGCGAAAATCAACTGCTTTTTACATATCTGCATCTCGCGCCGGAATTTGAGCTGACCAAGCAGATGATGGAACGCAAAGTAACGGGCGTGGCGTATGAAACCATCACCGATAAACGCGGCAGCTTACCGCTTTTGACTCCGATGTCGGAAGTTGCGGGCAGAATGTCGGTGCAGGTTGCGGCGACATATCTCGAAAAAATGAACGGCGGCAAAGGGATTCTGCTCGGCGGCGTTCCGGGCGTTCCGGCGGCGAACGTTGTCATCATCGGCGGCGGCGTGGTCGGCACGGAAGCCGCGAAAATGGCAGTCGGTTTGGGCGCGAAAGTGACGATTATTGATATTAATCTCGAACGCCTGCGCCAGCTCGACGATATTTTCCTGTCGAAAGTTCAGACGCTCGCTTCTTCGCGTTACGCGATTCACGAAGCGATCTCGCACGCCGATGTCGTGATCGGCGGCGTTCTGGTTGTCGGCGCGGCGGCTCCGAAGCTCGTCACGCGCGATATGCTGAAAGATATTCCGAACGGTTCGGTTTTGGTGGACGTCGCGGTTGATCAGGGCGGCTGTTTTGAAACGACACACGCGACAACGCATTCGAATCCGACGTTTTATGAAGAAGGCGTTCTACATTACTGCGTCGCCAATATGCCGGGCGCGGTTCCCAGAACTTCGACGTTTGCGCTGACGAATGCGACTTTGCCGTATGCTTTATCTTTGGCGAACAAAGGCTTTGAGCAGGCAATTGCCGATGACGCGGGACTGAAAGCGGGTGTCAATACCTACGCCGGAAAATGCACTTACGAAGCGGTTGCGGATTCACAAAATATCGAATTTACGCCGCTCGACGATTTGATAAACGGCGCATTGGGCGCGAACAGCTAAAATCATTAATTCCAAATTCCAGATTGGCAAATTTCAGATTATTTTTAATTTGGAATCTGGAATCTGGAATTTGGAATTATGGAAATGAAATCCGCGGGAATGAAGATTTTACTTGTTGTTTATATCTTTATTCTCGCGGTTATTATTTTTATCGCCAGCCAAAAAGGAACGCGTTATCTGCTCAATTTTGTCGGCAGTGTTCCTTACGGCGACAAACTCGGGCATTTTCTGCTGATGGGCTTCTTCGCGTTTCTGCTTAATCTGGTTTTGAATGCAAGAACTTTCAAGTTTTGGAAGTTCAGATATTTACTCGGAAGTCTGATCGTTTTTGTTGTCGTTACGCTCGAAGAAATTTCGCAGATTTTTGTTCGCGGGCGCACATTTGATTGGGGCGATCTGGTTTTCGATTATCTTGGAATCTTTGCGTTCGGCGAACTCGCAAGATTTATTTGCCGGAGAAAAGCGCGACAACTTGAAAACTGAAAATGATAACTCGGGAAAAACGAATTTATCAATTATCAAATATCAATGATCCGTTATTTTTAAGGGTTTGAAATGATGATGATTGCTGTCAACGGGTAATTGATATTTGATAATTCTTGATCCGGCTCTAAAGCAATTTTTGCAGCACCGCTAAAAGTTCTTCTTTAAGATTCGTGTCTTTCGTTAAAAACACGTAAGCCAAATCGCTTTCGGAGTTGTTTTCATTCAATCCGCTCAAGATTATGCAGGGAATTTGGCGGTCGCCGAGCATCCGGCACAGATCGAAACCGCTCATATTCGGCATGATCGCGTCGGCGACGAGCGCGTCAATTTCGGTTTCGAGCGCGATTTGCATCGCCGTCAAACCGTCTTCCGCCGCCAAGACCTCAAAACCCGCATTTTGCAGGGTAATTTCAATAAAACGCCGCATTGAAGAATCGTCTTCGGCGAGTAAAACCTTCTTTTTTTCGAGCATCGTCATCATAATTGGTAAGACCTCTGTTTTCCAAATTGTAGAGAATAAATGGTTTCGGGGTAGAGAACCAATCAGTAGAAGACGTTTTCAGATTAAGAAACTTGCCAACCTTTTGTCAATGAAATTAAACTAAACCTTTCAAAAATGTTATGTATGAATTCGCCGTAACGCCGGCTGTTACACAATTAAGACGCGCCGGAGTCATTATCACGGAAATCACGCCCGAATCTCTGGCGGAAGAATTGGGTTTGGAAACCGGCGATCGAATCGTCAAGGTCAACGGGCGAAGCGTGCGCGATTATCTCGATTTTCGCTTTCAGACATCGGGCGAAACCGAACTCGATTTAACGGTTAAAAAACAGAGCGGCGAAACCTGGGAAATCGAACTCGAACGCGAAGAAGGCGAAGATTTCGGCTTGATGTTCGAGCAGATCGTGCCGCGCCAATGCGCCAACGAATGTCTTTTCTGTTTCTGCAAGGGAAATCCCGAAACAGCGCGCCCGTCGCTTTTCGTCCGCGACGAAGATATTCGCCTGTCGTTTCTTTACGGCAATTACACTACTTTGAGTTCGATCACGCCCGACGAGATGAAACGCATTGTCGAACAGCGTCTTTCGCCGCAATATGTTTCGGTTCACGCGACCGATTTAAAGACTCGCGCGTATCTTTTGGGCGTTGACGAAAAACGCGCCGACATTTCCGATAAGCTGAAATTCTTGCTCGACAACGACATCGAAATTCACGCGCAGGTCGTGCTGTGTCCGAAGATTAACGACGGCAAACAGCTTGAAAAAACCTTACGCGATTTGGCGGCGCATTACCCGAAAGTCGTTTCGACGGCGGTTGTTCCCGTCGCTTTGACGCGCTATAACACCGACGAAAGATTAACCAAAGTAACGCCCGAATTCTGCCGTCAAACCATCAAAGAAGTCGGAAAACTGCAAAAGGAATTTCGCGCTAAATTAGGCGTAACGTTCGCTTTTCTCGGCGACGAAATCTATATCAAAGCCGGTTTGCCGATTCCTTCGCGCCGACATTACGGCAATTATCCGCAAATCGAAGACGGTGTCGGAATGATTCGCTCGTTTTTGAATTCGTTTGAAAGTTTGCTGAAAAAAGCAGAGAAAAAGTCAGAACCATCTGCGGTAGCGGATGGGTTTTTCGTTGAAAACGTCCGAACGCACGAACTGGCGATCAAGCCCAAAATAAATCCGAAATCCGAAATCCGAAATCCAAAATCGCTGAACGGCACGATTTTGACAGGCGAGATGTTCGCGCCGATTTTGACCGAACAGATCGAGAAATTAAACGCGGTTTTGAACTCGAACTTGAAGGTTCTCGCCGTTCCCAATACCTATTTCGGCGGCGACGTGGCGGTTGCCGGACTTCTTTCGGGACAAGATTACATCGCGGTCAAAGATCGAATCGAAGGCGATTTTGTGATCATTCCGAAACACACCATCAAATCCGACGAGCCGATTTTGATTGACGGAATGCAGTTTGAAGATTTGAAGGCGCAGTTTGACGTGCCGGTTTACGAGATGGATTTGCAGGAATTTACCGAACGAATTCTGGCGTGATTTACAATAAACCTTTGAGGCTTTTGCACGATGAAATAAGCGTTTCACGTTCGGTTTCGGCTTTTATCAGATCACCGGATTTGATGCTCGAAAACAATGCTTTGCCTTGTTCGCCGATTTCGACCGCCGATGCTTTCTGCGCGGAATCTTCGATTTCTTCGTGCAGTTTTGCCGTATGATGCAGCAGATCGCATTTCTTAACGTCCGCCAAATCTTCGATTTTATTGCTTTTAAGTTCGGACATTAAAAGCGTGATGCGCGTAAAGGGACTGAGTGAGCGTGCCATTTTGTAACTCCTTTTGAAAGCGGCTGAAAAATCACTCTTCGCGGCGAATTCCGTCTGATATGAAAAAAGAAGCGAGCCAATCTTCGTTTGATTTGAGCCTATGCCAGCGAAAAGGCAAAGTCAAATTTGATATTTTATTTGCGCCCGATAAAGCGCGAATTTCAGCTGTTTTTGACCGCAATAATTTCCGCCGCAATCGAAACGGCAATTTCGACGGGCGTGCGGCTGTTGATTTTTAAACCAATCGGCGTGCGGATGCGGGCGAGTTTTTCTTTATCAAAACCTTCTTTTTCGAGCGATTTCAGAAGCGTTTTCATTTTCGCTTTGCTTCCGAGAACGCCGAAATATTTGAAATCTTTATCGAATAATTTCCTGATAACAATTTCATCAAACTTATAACCGAGCGTCATCACGACAACGTAAACGTTTGCGCCGGATTCAATAAATTCGCCGATGTTTTCGTAGGATTCAATGATTCGTTTCTCGTGAACGAATTCGTTTTTCGCCAGAGTATTCAAATCCGCGCGGTCGTCGAAAAGCGAGATGTGAAAATCCATCTTCGACATCAGTTCCGAAAGCGCGAGCGCGCAATGCCCGCCGCCGACGATGAAAAGTTTATTCTTAAAACCGAGTCGTTCTTCATAAACAAATTCGTTTTCGCCTTTTCTCTCGAACCTGAAATCTTCGTTTTGAGTCCCGTCTTCAGACGGCAAATTTGAAATCTGAAATTTGAAATTTGAAATTCTTAACCCGCACGGCAGTTGATTTTCGAGCGCGTAAATAATTTCCCCGACAGTTTTCAAATGGGAAAAATTCAGTTCGTATAAAATAACCGTTTGCTTGCCCGAACAGATCATCCCGCTCGCATTCGGCGAATTTTTCTGATGAACCTGCTCGACGATTTGGGATTTGGGATTTGGGATTTGGGATTTATTTTTGCCTTTTGCCTTTTTACTTTTTACTTTAGCGAGTTCGGCGAGCGCAACTTCCATCACGCCGCCGCCGATACTGCCGCGCATTTCATTTTCGGCGACAATCATCTTAAAACCTTGCCGTCCCGGACTGCTTCCCGAACTTTCCGCCACGACCAGAAGCATCACCGATTCGCCTTGCTCCAACTTTTCAGCCGCAAATTGCCATATTTCGAGTTCTTTATTCACGGAAAAAGCCACAAAAATTTAACTTTCGAATAAGTCGCGTTTAACTACTTTAACGGAATTTTTATTTAACGGAATTATCCGCCCGATTATTCCCGTAAGTCAAATTAATGATTGACTTTCATTCTGAAAAAGGCATATAAATAATTCGGTATAACAAAACTGAAATTCGGTTCAATACAAAGTTCGGCGTTTCCTTGTTGCCGTTGAGAAAATAGCTGATGAAGCAATGTCCACAATGTAAGCAAACTTATTCGGACGAAAATTTGAATTTTTGTCTGTCAGATGGAACGACGCTTATTTCTCTTTCAGCTTCATCTTTTGAAGAAACTACGGTTTATCATTCTCCCGTTGTTCAGCAAACTAGACAACCGACGAAGCAAGGCGTTAATCCTCTACTTATTTATTCGATTATTGCACTTCTAGCTTTGATTGTTGGCGGCGGAATTGTCTTTTTGCTGAGACCAAGTAACGCAGTTTCATCAGTTTCACCAGCAAAAGCTGAAAATTCAACGCCGCTTCCAAGTCCGAAGTCAGAGGAAACATTCGACCTAGAAGGAATATGGGCGGGAACATTCAGCAACAAGCCCGCTACTTTAGTTTTCAAGAAGGCTGAAGGAAAGAATAAATACTCTGGGATTCTAAGCAGAACATCTTTTGAAATCGCCATTGATGCTTATGTAGCTCCTGACGTTAGACAAATCTCTTTTGAAGAGAAAAATGTAATCAAAGGCAAAAGCTGGGGAGAATTAGGAACAAGTAAAGGCTTAATTTCTGTTGACGGCAAAAGTATGACAGGCGGCGGGCGCGACGAGTATGGAAAATCTTATTCTTGGTCATTCACAAAACGATAAAAATCTTTGGTTGAAACGGATATTGAAATTTTATAAAGTTGATGTACTTCGCGTGTTTGAGCGGGCGCGTTGAAAACAAACATGGCGGCTGGCGAAGGTCGGCGTGTGAAAACTAAAACACGCCGAACAAGTTATTGGACGTGAGGGCGAAACAGCGACTTTGTTATTTGGCTTGTCCGTTTTCCCTAAACTTGCGCGGTGGCGGTTTCGCCCCACGTCAACGCCGCCGTTCAATTTAATACAAATTCATCAAAACTTTTTCAGGCGTGAACGGCGCGTCGAATTTTACAAATTGCTCGTTATTAAAGGCTTTGACGGCTTCGCGGATGGCGAAATATGCGCCGATGCCGTACATCAAAGGCGGTTCGCCGACGGCTTTGGAATTGAAAATCGCTAAATTATTTCTTTCGGTTTCGAGCGGCAGAATTTCGATCTCTTTCGGGACGGAATAAATGTCGGGAATTTTATAGGTCGAAAGCGCGTTCGAACGAAGTCTGCCGTCCGAATCATAAAAAACTTCTTCCATTGTCATCCAGCCCAAACCTTGCACAATTCCGCCTTCGATCTGCCCGTAATCAACTGAAGTGTTCATCGAACTGCCGAAATCGTGACAGCATTTGACGTAATCAACCGTGTAAATTCCGCGCAGGCAGTCAACCGTTACGCCGACAATTGCCGTGCCGTAAACGTGATAGGAAAAAGGCTTTCCTTTAGCGATTGACCAATCAAAACCGATTCCGGGCGTGGCATAATGCGCGTGTTCGCTTAAATTTACGCGCTGCATAAAGGCTTCGTTGACCAACAAAAGCCAATCCAAAGTTGTCGGTTCGCCATTATAAAAGACAAACCCGTTTTCAAAAGAAATTTCATCTTTCGTGTTCAGAGTCCGCGCTTCAGCGTGTTCCCGCCGCGCTTCGCGGTCGGGGCAAACTGAAGTTTGGACTCTGAACGCGCCGTCTTTTAACAAATCTTTCGCAATTTCCTTTAATCTGTTTAAAATCGCTTCGCAAGCCATCTCGGTCGCTTTCCCGTTCAAATCGGCGGCGGCAGACGCGGCGGTCGGCGATGTGTTGGCAATGCGGAGCGTGTTTGTCGTATGAACTTTGATCCGCTCAATCGGCAGCGAAAAAACTCTTGCGGCGACCTGTGCGATCTTCGTATTTACGCCCTGTCCCATTTCGACCGCGCCGGTCGAAACCGCAACCGAGCCGTCCGTGTAAACGTGAACCAAGGATCGCGCCTGATTCATCGGCGTTTTCGTAAAAGAAATCCCGAAACAAACCGGCATCAGCGCGACACCTTTTTTAATGAATTTGTTTTGCGCGTTAAATTCGTCGGCTTCGTTTTTCAGCTTTGCAAAATCGTATTTTTCATCGGCTTGTGTCCAGCTCGTGACCGCATCCGATTCGGCGATCTGCCCGTAGGGAAATTCGTCGCCGTCACGCAAAAGATTTTTACGCTGGATTTTGTCTCTTGAAATGCCCAATTTTTCAGCCGCGTGGGCGATTGCCGATTCAATGACGAACATCCCTTGCGGTCCGCCGAAACCGCGAAACGCCGTGTTCGGCGGCAGATTCGTTTTGCACGAATAAGCGGTTGCCGAAACATTCGGGATAAAATATGAATTCGTGCAGTGAAAAAGCGTGCGTTCGAGAACCGGCAGAGACAGATCGCAAGCCGCGCCCGCGTTTTGATAAAAAACGGCTTCGTAAGCGACGATCTTTAAATGCTTGTCCAGCCCGATCTTATAATCCGCCGAATAAGGATGCCGCTTGCCGGTCATCCGCATATCTTCCATCCGGTGAAGCGCGTATTTGACAGGCTTTTTTGTCAACTGCGTGCCGACCGCGCAAAGCACCGCCCACGCGTTCGCCTGATCTTCCTTGCCGCCGAAACCGCCGCCTAAGCGGGTAACGTCAACTTCGATCAAATTCATTGGAATCGCGGTAACACGCGAAACGGCGCGCTGAACGGCGGTCGGTCCCTGCGTCGAAGAATATATCTTCAAGCCGCCGTGTTCGGTCGGCACCGAATACGCGCCCTGCGTTTCGATATAGAGATGTTCTTGCCCATTCACATCGGCGCGACCTTCAAAAATATGTTCGCAATGTGCAAAAGCCGTTTCGGAATCGCCCAATTTAAATCTTTTGGGCGGCGCGATAAGTTCGTTTTTCGCTTGCGCCTCACGCGCGTCGGTGATGATTTCGAGCGGTTCGATTTCCGCTTTAATGAGTTTCGCCGCTGCGTGTGCCTCGCTTTCGGTTTCCGCCAAAACGAGCGCAATCGGCATTCCGCAAAAATGCACCTCTTCATCAGCCAGAAGCGGTTCGTCAGGCAAAATCCCGCCGATCTGATTTTCGCCGATCAAATCCTTTGCCGTGATAATTTTTACTACACCGTTCGCTTTTTCGGCTTCCGAAATATCAATATTTTTCAATTTCCCGTGTGCAACCGGCGAATCGAAAACGCAGGCAAAAAACGTCCCTTGAAGCAAAGGAATGTCATCCAAATAAATTGATTCGCCGCGAACGTGCGATTTTGAATCTACATTTTGCATATAATTCTTTATTTAAATGGAAAGATGTCTAAATCAAAACTCAACTTACAAGGTTTTGCTTCAAATAGTTTTACTTCTGGCAAATTCTTAGTGACTAATTTTTGAATTTCTTCACGTTTATTTGAAGGTGTATGCCAACCAAAAATCACTTCCTTTATACTTTCGGATGGAAATTTAAACAAATGACAAAGATATTCAGAATTTGGCAATTTGAAAGGAGCCTCTGAATATTCAAGGCGAACGATTGATCGAAACTCCTTTTCATATTGCCAATTTATGCTTTTTGTAAAAAGAAGTTTCTCCAACTGTTTCCAACCTGCCTTTTCATCTTTGGAGCTAGAATAAATGGGACGCACCTTAGAGTATTCAACTTCAGTTAATTCAGTATATTGACTTTCAGCTTGAAAAAGTTCCGAATCAAAACCAATTACTAAACCTTTATGTTCATTGGCATAATGACTCCACATCAAACTTACATTATTTTCTTTTGAAAGACTTAATAAGCCAATTACTTTGCTGAACTCTTTAGGCAAGTTAAGCACTTCTCTTTCAACTAAAAAAGGTAATTCTAGACGCTCATTATCACTCATAGGTCTTCCAAATTCGACTTTATACATTGATTCAGTTGCTTTAAGAGTTTCATTTAGTGAATCTTCATCGAAAATCCATAAGGACTCGAACGGATCATTGAGAGCCGCTGGTTGAGTAAATCTAATTGAAGAATTCGTTAAAACCTTAATCCCTATTTTCGAAGGTAAATATTTATAAAGTATCATTTCATTTTTCTCCTTTAAATAACTCTATAAAATGCGCCGTGAAAAGCTGTCGCGCTAACAATCTTTTATAACTTTCCGAACCGCGCACGTCGGAAATCGGGCTGATTTCGGTTTGCAGTATTTCGTTCGCTTCGCTGATTGTCGTTTCGTTGATTTCCTTGCCGCGCAAGAATTCGGACGTTTTTCGCAGATAAAGCGGAATCGGTGAAACACCGCCTGCCGAAACGTGCGCTTTTGCAATGACGTTTAACCCGCCCGCTACCGCAGGCGGTTCTGACTTGAGCGAAATCGCCGTGTTGACCGATGCAATATCTAAAAATGTTCGCTTGCAGACTTTTTCAAAATTGAAATGCGTAAAATCTTTTCGGAAACGGATTTTTGTGATGAATTCTTCTTCCTGTTTGGCTAATTGTTTGTAGCCGAGATAGAAATCTTTGAGCGCGATGTTTCGAGTGTTTGGAGTTAAACCATCCGCTACCGCAGATGGTTCTGACAGTTCAATCTCCGCGTCAAGCGCGAGAAACCAGGCGGTCATATCGCCGATTGGCGAAGCGTTGACAAAGTTTCCGGCGAGTGTCGCCATATTGCGAATCGGTGTTGATGAAACGAGTTTTAAGTGTTTGTAAAGATTCGGGAAAAGTTTTTGGAAAATTTCCGATTCGAGCAAATCCGTAACGACGACCGACGCGCCGATTTCGACCGAATCTTCGGTTTCCGTGATAAATCGCAAATCCGAATTGTCGAACAGATTTTCCGCGTCGGCAAAAACCATTTCTTCCGGTCTTTGGACATACAAATCCGTTCCGCCAGCGAGAAATTTCGGATTTGGGATTTGAGATTGCGGATTTGAAATTTTCGGTTTCAGATTTTCTAATTTCGATTTTATTTCGGCGAAATATGCGGGAACGATTTCTTTTTCGATTGCAAAATTTAACCCGCCCGCTGCCGTCGTCGGTTCTGGCTTGTCGCACAATTTCAAAGCCGCTCTTTCGATAGACTTGTAGCCGGTGCATCTGCAAATATTTCCGTCAATCGCGGAAACTGCCATCTCGTTTGTCTTCGGCGTTTCGTCAATGCAGAAATTCGTCAAAGACATCACAAAACCGACCGTGCAGAAACCGCATTGCGTTCCCGATTCTTCGACCAACGCGCTTTGCACGGGCGTGAGTTCGCCGTCCGCTTTGTTGATCCCTTCGATGGTCACGATATGTTTGCCGTTGGCGTTGGCAATCGGCATTAAGCAAGAAGTCTGCGTGCGGTATGTGATGTTTTCGCCCGATAATTCCCCGACCAGAATCGTGCAAGCACCGCAATCGCCTTCACGGCAGCCGATCTTCGTTCCCTTTAAATTTTTGTGATACCGCGCAAAGTCCAAAACCGTAACGCCTTTCGGCAGATCGGTTTCGATTGTTTGGTTATTCAAAATAAAGCGAATCATTGTAAATTTTGAACCACATAGAAACATAGGACACAGAGAAAAAATTCAAGTTTTATAATCTGAAAAATATCTATGTGTTCTATGCTTCTATGTGGTTCATCCCTTAAAATTTCCGAATCAAAATCACGCCGACGGTAATCAGCGCCGCGCCGAGAACGCGCCAGAGATTGATCGGTTTTTCCGGCACACCGAGCCAGCCGAAATGGTCAATCAGCAATGTCACTAACATCTGCCCGCCGATTGCCAGAGAAAAGGCGAGCGCGACACCGATTTTCGGCACGACCATCGCCATTACCGACACGAAAAACGCGCCTAAGAATCCGCCAATCCAGACAATCAACGGCGCGTTTTTTGCCGCCGCCAGACCGCTCAAAGACACGCCCGTCAAAAGCATATAAACAAAGAGCGCAACCGTGCCGACCGCGAACGAAATAAACGCGGCGGAAATCGGGCTTTCGACATAACCCGCGAGTTTGCTGTTGACGGTCGCCTGCGTCGGCATCGCCATTCCCGCTAAGATTGCGAGAAAGATGAAAAAGTAATTGTTGAAAAAGTTTGCCATGAAATTTTGGTCTGTGGTCTTTGGCTTTTGGTCTAAAGTAAAAATCAAAGACCGAAAACCCAAGCCCAAAGACCAATTTTAATATTCCGTTTTAACCAATTTGTGCGCCCAATTTTCAAAAACCGCCAAACCTTCTTCGCGCAGAAAATTGATGCTTTCGATATGACGCTGTTCAATCGGGCGTTCGATTTCATCATAAATAAAATGGTCGTCAAAGCCGATTCGCGCCGCGTCTTCGCGGTTGCAGGCGAAATACATTCGTGCCGGACGCGCCCAGTAAATCGCGCCGAGACACATCGGGCAAGGCTCGCACGATGTGTAGATCACGCAGCCGTCGAGCTGAAAATCGTTCAGATTTTTGCAGGCTTCGCGGATGGCGACGATTTCGGCGTGGGCGGTCGGGTCGTTGGTCGAAGTGACGCGGTTGCAGCCTTCGCCGATGATTTCGCCGTCTTTGACGACAACCGCGCCGAACGGTCCGCCTTGATCGGCATCAATGCCTTTTTGCGCCAGTTCGATTGCGCGGCGCATAAATTTTTTATCTTGTTCGGTCATTACTTTTTGTCCGTCGTCCGTGGTCAGTTGTCCGTTGCAGGGTTGCATATAACCAAAGTTTTCAAATTATATTCAACTAACAACGGACAACTGACCACAGACAACTAATTACTGTTTCGGTTTTACCTTGATTTCAAAAATATTTTTCCATTTTTTGCCGGTGACGAAAATGCGGTCGGTTGTCGCGTCGTAGGCAATTCCATTTAAAGTGTTTTCGCGGTCGCGCTTCACGTCGTCGGGCGAGATATTCTGCAGATCAACCCAGCCGACAAGTTTTCCGTCCGCCGGATTAATGCGCGCAATATGATTCGGTTTACCGATTTCTTCCGAATGCCAGATGTTCGCCCAGATTTCGCCTTTGATAAATTCGAGTTCGTTGAGTTTCATCAAAGGTTTGCCGTTTTCGTTATTAACGACGATCGTCCGAACGGTTTCAAAATTTTCGGGATTGATAAAGCGGATAACGTGCGTGCCGTCGCTCATAATCAGATTCGTGCCGTCGTGCGTCAAGCCCCAGCCTTGTCCCGGATAACGAAATTCCCGGATGAGCTTGAAATCCATATCATACTGAAACGCCGTTCCTTCCTGCCACGTTATCTGGTAAATCTTATCGTTCAGAATGGTCATTCCTTCGGCAAAATAATCGTTGGCGATGTCCTTTTTCTGTAAAATTTTGCCGGTTTCGATCTCGACCTTCCGCAGGCTCGATTCGCCGTATTCGCCCGTGCTTTCATAGAAAAAGCCGTTGTGAATAACCAGCCCCTGCGTAAAAGCGTCGCCGTCGTGCTTGTAGGTTTTGACGATTTCGTAAGTGGCAACCGGAAGACTTGCCACTGTCGTATTTGAATTGGTTCTGATCGTGTTCGCCGGTTTATTCACATTCGTTGACGTGCCGTTGCAGGTCGCAAACAAAAAAACGAGTAAAATTAAAATATAAAGACGCATAGTTTTAGTTGATAGTTGATAGTGAATAGTGAATAGTTAAAACGAAATAACTATCCACTATCAACTTTACACTACTTTTTCAGTGCTTTATCAATCGCTTCGCGGAAACCGTCGGCGGTTGTGACGCGAACCTTGACGCCGTTGACAAAAATATTCGGCGTTCCCGTGATGCCGTAAATATTGCCGTCCGCCATATCTTTGCGGACGGCTTCGACTAATCTTTCGCTTTGCAAGTCTATCGTAAATTGCTGAAGATTCAAACCCAATTCACCGGCGTATTTCTTCAAAGACGCGGCATCGAGCGCGTTCTGATTGAGGTATAAAATCTCCGCGTATTCAAAAAATTTTCCCTGCGCGTTTGCCGCATTTGCTGCGACCGCCGCCTGAAACGCATTTTCGTGAATTCCGGTCAAAGGATAATTGCGGACGACGAATCGGATTTTATCGCCATATTCGGTGACGATTTTCTGCAAAACCGGATGCGTCGCGGCGCACGCCCCGCATTGAAAATCCGAAAACATCACAACCGTTACGGGCGCGGTCGGGCTGCCTTTGAACGGCGCGTTTTCGGTTGAAATGTCTAATTTAAGCGGCACGGGTTCCTTCAAAAGAATCTGCGTTTTGTATTTCGCAAAAAGCTGTCGGCGGAGATTGGTTTCGAGTTCATACCGCTCGTCGGTGGAAAATTGGCGCATCTTGCCGGTAATTTCCCGCGCGATCAATTCGTTCGTTTCCATGTTCAAAGACTTTGCTTCGACCGAAAGCAGCGCGTTATAGAGCAATTCGTTGAGCGCGAGTTTGACCGCGTCGAAAACCTTCGCCTTTGTTTCGTAAAGCCGGACTTTGTTTTTCTCTTCAAAATCCTTGACCGTTATCGGTTTCGCGCCGACGGTCGCCAAAACATCAACCGGACGCAGACTGAGCGCGTTGACATCTTTGCCGGGAACGAATTTGTATTTGGTTTTCAAGCTATTGAAAGTATTCAGCAAAGCCTTCTGTTCGGGTTCTTCGCGCAGCAGAGCGACGATTTGCGGACGAACTTCGGCGAGCGTCCGGTCGCCGATCTTATCGCGGTTCGCATCATAAACCGCCTGAATGTTCTTTTCCGACGGCGCGGGAACTTTAGCCTTGATCTGTTCGAGAAATTTTTCAACCGTCAGATTTTTCGATTTCGCTTCAGTTTCAAAAACCGTTTCGGCGATTTGCTGTTCAAGCAAGGCTTTGCGTGTTTCGGCGACGTTCTTCGAGAGATTGACATACGCCTGACCGACTTCGGGCGGCAGATCATTAACGGTAAATTTCTGCCCGTTCGCCGTTGCCAGAACCTGTTCGGGCATCTGTGCGAAAAGCGCAAAGGAAAAAATAACCAAATAAAAACAAACAAAAATAAATTTCATATTCAAACAGGCGGAAAAGTCCGCCGGATTTATCAATTATCCATTATTTCAGAGTTTTTTCAGGCGATTGATAACCCTTGAATTTAATTGAACAATGGATAATTGATATTTGATAATTCGATTCTCAAGTTTTCGGGCTTTCAAACAGATTTTTACGCGCCTGTTTCAGCCTTTTCCTCAAATTTTATCAAATCTCGCGGAACTCTGACGGCTTCATTTTCCGAAGGTTCGCCGAAAATCTGCGGATGAAAGATTTTGGCAAGGATTTCCGCGCCGCGGACGACACGCGGCGCGGGACGCGAAAAATACGAAGTCGCGTCCAAAGCCCAGACTTCGCCATTCGCAATCGCCGGAATTTCGCGCCAATTTGCCGGAAAAAAAGTATTTTCCAATTGCCGCAAAATATCCGCCGTGTAATAACCGCACGGAATCATCACGATAACATCGGGTTTTGATTCGTAAATCGCCTCATAAGTTGTCGTTACCGATTTTTTGCCCGCTTCGCCCAAAAGCGAAATTCCGCCCGCGATCTCGACTTGTTCGGGCACCCAATGACCGGGCGAAAACGGCGGCTCTAACCATTCGAGCATAAAAGTTTTCGGCAATTTTTTTACCCGCCCGCGACCGCAGGCGGTTCTGACATCTTCCCGAATTTTATCAAGCCGGTTTTGTAAATTTTTGACAACTTCTTCGGCTTTTTCGGTTGTGTTCGTCAATTTGCCGACGAGTTTTATATTGTCGAAAATATCCGCGATCGTGTTCGGTTCCAATGATACGACCTGCGCATCGGCAACATACATTCGCGCCGCTTTTTCGACGGTTTTGTATGAAACGGCGCAGACATCGCAAAGCTCCTGCGTGATTATCAGATCGGGATTTAAATCGCGCAAAAGCTCTTCGTTCAAATCATAGATCGAACCGTGCCCGTCCAATTGCGAGCGGACGGCGTGGTCAATTTCGCGGCTCGACATCGTTTCATGCGAAATGCGGCTCGCTGTTAAATGTGGTTTGCCCGCAACGTCAGCCGGGAAATCGCATTCGTGCGTAATTCCGATTAAATTTTCTTCCAAACCGAGCGCGCAGACGATTTCAGTCGCCGACGGCAAAAGTGAAACTATCTTCATAAACATCTAAATTTACCGTAGATTTGAGTCGAGAGTCGAGTTTCGAGATTGAAAAATAAAAAAAAAATTAGAAAAAAGACACTATAAAAACGTCAGTATT
>JALHNX010000087.1 GCA_022843305.1 Pyrinomonadaceae bacterium
ATGCCGGGCTTGCTTGCCGGTCTCGACGTTTTCGTTTCCGCCTCGCATTCCGAAAGTTTCGGTCTCGCCATCCTCGAAGCGATGACCAACAAAACCCCGATCGTCGCCACCGCAACCGAAGGCGCAAAAGAACTTCTGAAAAACAACGAAACCGCTTTACTCGTTCCGGTTAAAGAACCTGTAAAACTTGCCGAAGCAATCGAAACGCTTCTCAAAACGCCCGAAAAACGCGAATTGTTTATTCGCAATGCGGAGAACTATGCGAATAAACAGTTTTCTCTGGAAAAAATGATCGAACAGACCGAAAATTTATACAGGGAAGTTCTGGAGCATAAATAATCCGTAAAAACGCGGCAGCCGATTTCTCCGGTTACTCGCGTTTTTACGAGTGGAAAAAGTTCAGGAAATCCTAAATGGCTTGGAATTACGAAAATCCTCCAGATGATTTCTGTCTATTAAGGGAAATCTCTTCAAGTTTTCATCATCTACAAGCGGAAAAAAAACGGGATGCTGATTTCTGGATTTTTCGGTTGTTGCCGCACTTATTAAATTGAAAAATTCTGAGTAAGTACCATCAAAAATATTCGGCGGTGTATTATTTCCGAACCAGACTTTTTTAATGGAACCGGTAAACGCTCCATTGTTTACTCCGTCCTGTGCGATTTCAGAATCCTGACAAGCGGAAATCGCGATTATGCTTGCTTTAATCAGTTCGGTAAAAGATTTTATACCTTTGGCTTTTAGCTCGTCGGACAATGGTTTAAGGGCATTTTCGTAAAGTTCCTGATGTTTATTAAATAAAATCCCCGAACTTCCGTCTCTGAGTTTGCGGTCTTTGCGGGTATTCATACTGCCTCCGGATGTAAAGCCTAAAAAATGGGCAACGCCATTAATCGCCCAAGTTGTATGGGAAATTATCGTTTCCATAAAAATTGAAGCAAAACTGCTTCCGCCATGACAGCTGTCCGAAATGAAAAGAATTCTCACGCCGGGAGCAAAACGTGACCATAACTGAGCAAGTTCATCGTCTATCACCATCCGATTATGCATACACCAGGTTTGGTCAAAACCTTCATTTTCCGGGTCATCGTTAAAATTTGTAACCTGACTTCCGTGTCCGGCAAAAGTTATCAGAAAAATATCATTTTCACCGAGAGTCTTGGCGTGCGAACGGATTCTGTCAAAGATAAACTCTGCTTTTAACTCATTCGGAGCCGTATGCGCACCCGGTATAAGGGTATTTGTATCTGTAATAAACAACTCCGTTTCAAAGTTCTGACTGCTTGCAATTTCCTGCATTAATATCGCGTCTTTGACACAACCGTCGAGCGGTTCAAACAGCAGTTGTCCGTCCACTTTATAATGACTTTCGTCAAGCGTATCTAATCCGATGTGAATTGAAACACCTCGCGGCATAATTTTTTACCTCCTGATTTACTAAAAACAATCTCAAAAACACAAAATCAGTCGTTAAGCGAGCGGCTTTACAAACCAAGGGTTCAATTAACTTATTATCTGAAAACGCGGTCTGTAGAGCCGCTCGCTTAAACGTGCCGTATTATTTTCGAGATACTTTCTATATAAAAAATGTACTCGCCGAAATTCGGCAAAATATTAATACTTGCGCGGGCGAAAATTTAACGATTTTCAGAAACGGTGAAACTAAAGCCCATTCGGAATCGATAATTCGTCGCCCTGAACGATAATTCCGCCGCACGGATTGCCCATTCTTCCTCTTCCGGGCGGCGGGTCAACCAAAATCAGCTCAAACCGGCGTTTAATATTAAACCCGGTTTCATCAATAATCTCGTAGAAAAATTTGAAATCCGATTCGGTTTCGCAGTTTGCGCCTTCGCAGTCGTTTGAAAATGTAACGACGTATTTAACGTCGTCTTCCTGCTTTACTGATAAAATCGACTCCGACCTTATCTCAAAATCAGTTTGCATTGTTATTTCGACCGAAGAATCCGAATCCGTTTCAAAACTTGTCAGGAATTCGGTCGCGACCGTTTTCCTGTCTACCCACTCCTTAGTTGGAGGATTCTGTGGCGTCGGCGGGTCAACTGGTTGACGGAAATCCCAGATGTCAACTTCCAACGGGCTGTCCGGGTGAAATCTACTTTTTAGGAAACAATTGTGTAAAGTTAATAATCCCGCGTATTTACTTATTTCCGAAGTCAGTGTAATAGGTTCGTTGTGCAGGGTGAAGATGTTTAACGAACTTGTGACATTATTTTGAGCCGTCGCCAATCCGGTTATTTGCTTCGAAACCAAATTCATTCGAGTTGCCGTCGGTATCACGTATTCGCGCAAACTTAACAGTCTTCCGGTAGTATTGAATTTTTCAACTATTATCTTAAAGTCGTGGTTTTCCGCCTTTGGAAAAAAAACTCTCCAATTACCGTTTGACTCATCGAAATGACATAATGCAAGCCCCTTGATCTGTATGTCTAGATTTGGCATAACTATTTTCTCCTTTTTGGTTTTTTATTAATAAAACTAAAATTGTGCATAACCGCCGACTGTCATAAATCCTGCCCAATAATACGGTTGTTTGAATTTTTCATCTTTCAGCATTGCCAGTTGCGATTGACGCAGGGCTTCAACTGTCGGAAGTTTTTCGGTTTTGCGAAAATTGTGGAAGCGCAACATTAATTCTTTAGTTGCTTCGGAATCAACATTCCATTGGCTGGCGACGATCAATGGAACGCTCATCGCTAAAAACGTTCGTGAAGCACCGATAATTCCTTCTCCGTTGTAATAGCGTCCGATACCCGTATTGCACGCAGAAAGCACGATTAGGCGCGTAGACAAAAGTTTTTCGCTGATAATTTCATAGTTCGTCAGGCTCGATTCAGCTTTTTGGTCGCCCGCCAACACAAGACTCGAAAGCAGCGGGGTATATTCATCAATTAGATAATGTCCTGAAAAATGAACAACGTCCGCAGTTTTCAGACCTTCTTTGATTTGTTTTTTGGTTGCGGCATTTTCCACATAAACGGTGCGTTTTTCATAAACTTTTGCGATTTCTTCGGCTTCAATTTTGGCTGATGGAAGCGGGCTTAATTTGTTCTCGTACTCGTTTTGATTAAAAGTCGGGTTTCCGATACTCAATAAAACTTCGGATTTTTGCGTCCCAAGCTCTTTTGCTTTTCTCGTACTGTTTAAAAAAACATTCGCACTCGGAGAATAAGAAATTCTAAATTCTTCAATCAGGTAGCTGCCGGAAAAAAGCGTCGCAAATGACAATTGGGTTAAAATTTTATCGGGAATAATAAAAATCTCTTTGCTGGTATCGAGCTTGTCTTTTACCGGTGCGATTAAAAGTTGGTGGAGTTCTTTTGATAAGTTCAGCTGCTCGTCCGACCCCGTTTTGGTCGAAATCAAATTTCCGTAAGTTGTGATTTTTTCGCGCAGATTGTTTAGAGAAATATCGGTTTTAACGGCATTCAAGCCGTCTTTTGTGATTAGCCAGATTAAAATTTTATCCGGTAAAACCGAATATTCGAGAAGCTGTATGTTTTCGGGCAGTTCCGCCTGGATTTCGGCAAGTGTTAACGGTTCCGAAAGATTTGTGGAAAATTTGATTTCGGTTTGTTTTTCGTCGCCTGAGATATTAATACCTGAATTTTGTAGATCTAAAAGCGAACGCGAGCGCGACTCTTCAAGATAATCAAAAGCCTTCGTAAAATTTCCTTTGCCGAATTCGTAATCAACGGCAATATCATAAACATTTTGCTCGTTATCAAAAAAGCTGTTACGATTCTGTTCTTCTAAAATCTCCGTTCGATATTCTTTGAATATCCCTAAAACCAAAGGTAAATTTTTTTGAAATCCTTCTTCGTTATTATTTGAAAAATAACAAAGTAATTCGCCTTTGTTGGCTTCATAATTCAACAACTTAAATTCAGAACTCGAATAAAAACTGCTTCCCGCTTTAAAGAGTTCGATCGCCCTGTCGAAATTTCCCAAAGTTCTTTCCAACTGCGCCGCTTTCAGATTGATAAGAGCCAAGCCTTTCGATTTAGCTTGTTCATCCTCGAATTCGAAAGTGATTTTTTTTGACTCTTCGAGAAATTCAGCGGATTTGGCATAATCCGCAAGCTCGGTGCTCAGCATAGCCAAATATAATTTAGACAAATGCTGGCTAAACTTATCCGAATCGTTTTCCGCGATCCGGAGTGATTCTTTTTGGATGAGCTTGGAAGTTCGGAAAAGTTTTTTTTCAAACAGTGTAAATGTTAAATTTTCAAATGCCGCCCAGGTTTGTGCCGGACTGGCATCTGTCAGATTGATTATATCGAGACTTTTTTTTAGAAGATTCAGGGATAATTCATACTGCCCGACACATTTGTAATCATAAGCCAAAGTGGTATAAATTCGCTGGATATTGTAAGAATCATTTGTTTGCAAGGCAAATTTCAGGGCTTGATTGGCATACTCGATTGATTTTGAGTGTTTGTTTTGTGAGCTTACGTTGTAAGTTAAGTGAACGTATGAATGCGTTGCCAGCCACTTATAATTATTGTCTGTGCCGTATTGAACCAATGATTCGAGAATAAGAGTGCTCGCTTTCAGCTGATTAAGCCTGAATTTTAATGAACCTATCCAGTAATCGCAAAGTTTTGCCAGCCAGATATATCTTAGATCAATTAGCGAATTTTTCGCGATTTCAAAGTTTTGCAGCGCTTCGCTGAGATTTCCGGCATCTCGCAGCCGACTTGCCTCGCGCATCGTGTCGAGTGCCTTCTTGACCGACAAAATTTCGCTGTTTGATAATTTTGAATTGAAATTTCCTACGTCTTGCCAAAATCTATCGCCTGATTTTTCACTATCGAGTTTGCCGATATACTCAAGCGCTTTGAGATATTCTCCGGCTTTTACTTCATCTCCGATTGCTTTGGAATCAATAAACAAAAAAGCAAATTGTAATGGAAGCAGCTTGCCTGTGCCCATTTCGCGATTTGTGCTGTAAAGCTCCCAGGCGGAAAGATTGCTGTTTGATCGATAAGCCGATAGGAAATCTCTCATCAGCTCGTCTCTGGTTTTGCTGACCGGTTTATTGGTGTCAAGTTTTTTCAGACGTTCACGGGCTTCGTTTGCCCACGGTGATGAAGAATCAAGATTTAAGTAAGTTTTCCACGCTTCCCGCGCTTGATTTGGAAGATTTAACAGCTCGACGATTAAACCGCGGTTAAAATATGCTTCAATTAGATTTTTATCCAGTTCGATGGCTCTTTCAAATTCTTCGGCAGCCTTAGCAAACGATTCAAGGCTTCCTTCTTCTTTCTGCGTGCCTTTTCCCATCAAAGCCGCACCTAAATCATTATGCAGTTTGGCGGAATCCGGTTTTTTCTGAAGAGCTTTTTCAAAATATTTAATAGCCTCATCAAAATTATTTTCAGCCAGATAAACCAACCCGAGTTCGTGCAGATTTTCGGCGGTTTCATTCCTTAAAACTGCTTCCGTGGCACGCGCTTTAGCCGAAACCAACTCCAGATTTTCCTCCTTATCATTGCCCCGCGTACCTTCGATTTTAGGAGCGTAATCAAACCCGGTAATTCTGGCTTGGGTCGGACGGTTGTTTTTCTGAAACCGGTTAAGCGCCATTAAAACCTCCGAGGGTTGCGAAGCGTTTTTCCAGATAATGAAGCCGGCGACGACGGCGATCAGCAAAACTGCAAGTCCAACCCCGACGGGCGCGGAGAAAAATGCTTTTAGGGAGTCAAAAAAACGAGGGGGTTTTTCCGCTTCCGGCTGGCTTTCGCTTTCGTTCACATATTTTCTCAAGGCGCGGGCGAATTTAACCTTTTGGCGTTTTTCTTCGGAGCAGAGAAAATGTTTCTCGAATCTTTCGCGGTCAGCCGCGTCGAGTTTTCCGTCGGCGTAATCCTGTATCAAATTTTCCTCGGCAATTAAAACTTCCTCGAAATATTCGTCTTCCGCCAGCAGGCGTTCTTCTATTGCCGAACGCTCTTCGTCGCTGATGTCCTTTAGAATATATTTTCTAAGTTTTGATTGTTCGTCTGATTGTTCCAAACCTTTACCTCGTAAGCACCTGTTATATATAATGACTTTTGGCGAACAAAATCTTCGGGTTTTTTGAGAAAAAACCTGATTTTTTTCAAAAGCCGCTTTCTTTGACACATTTCAGCACACATTGCTGCAAACTTGTTCGAATCCGAAACACCCGTGAATGCAGTATTTGCATCGGAATTCCGATGCTTTGCGCAAGGCTTTGTCGTAAATTTATTTTCGCTCTTTTTTCTTCTTCGTAATAACCGATAATTAACCTCTGTTTTTCGGAAGAAAGATTTTTAAGACATTTCTTCAGACATTCATAATAAGGTTCAAAACTTTCTTCTTTCTCATCGAGGGCAATATCGTCAGAGAGTTCAACGGCAATCGGTTTTCTCAGATTTTCCCGATATATATAATCGGCAACTTTGCAAAAGTAAGCATAAGGATTGCCGCCGTCCGCCAGCGCATTCTCGTCAAATTTTTTGAGAACCCGGTCAAAAACTATATCGGCAAGCTCTTCTGAATTTGAACATTGGCGGTAATCGAAAATTTTTATTAGACGAAGCCGTATTGCCTCGTATTTCTGTCCGGCAATATCGCGGTCTTTATCTAACCACTCGAGCATTTTTTCAAATGCCTCGGGATGTATTTCCCTGTCTTTCTTCATTGAGCGGAGTAATCCTCGGATTTTGTATCGGTAATGACGAGAGTTTATGTTTTAACCCTTTGCAAGTCAAGGCTTTTAATCATTTTTGCAGTCGTCGGAAACAAAATCTTTTTCACATCTTCAAAACTCGCCGGACGAATGCCGATTCCGGCAGATGTGAGAAAAATTTCGTCCGCTTCGAGCAGCTCGCCGATTTTCGATTTCGTTTCATGAACCGTAAAATTTTCCATCAAAAATTCCCGCGTCGTTCCCGCCAGACAGCCTGTTTCAAGATGCGGCGTGAAAATTTCTTCGTCTTTTACCCAGAAAATATTCGCCATTGCCGCTGAAACGATCTCGTCTTTTTCGTTTAACCGAACCGCTTCGTCAAAGCCGCGCTTTTTCGCTTCTTCGAGCGTTAGCAGATTTTCCTGATAATTGCAGGATTTGATGCCCGCCAGCGGCGATTTTGAATTCACGGTAAAAGGCGAAAGGGTTAAAAGAAATTCGTCCGTTGTTTTTTGAAATTCCGCCGTCGTGATTAAAAGACTTGTTTTATTATTCGAGGCGAAATTCCATATTTTGCTTGAAGATTCAACAAAAAACGTCAGGCGCGCCCGCCCCGTTTTAAGATTATTTTGAGATATTATTTGCAAAAGCGCGTTCTTTACCGATTCTTCTTCAAAATCGCTCAAATCAAGCCCGAGTTTTGCGGAATTTTCCCGCAATCTGCGCCAGTGTTTTTCCCACAAAAAAGGTTTTGAATTGTAAATTGCCGACGAAGTAAAAATGCCTTTGCCGTAAAGCGCAGCAGACGAAACTGCGGAGATAAAAGCTTTTTCGGCGGGTAAGATTTGCCGGTTAAATGAAATGCGGCTTTTCATTTAATTAACTGACGGCGCGTTGGCGTTGTTCCTCAAATTGCGGGAAAACCATATGAAATGTCGTGCCTTCGCCGATTTGGCTGATTGCTTCGATGCTTCCGGCGTGTTCCTGCACGATTCCGTAAGAAACCGCCAAACCGAGTCCCGTGCCGCTGCCGACACCTTTTGTCGTGAAAAACGGATCGTAAATTTTGCTTAAATTTTCCGGTGAAATGCCTTCGCCCGTGTCGGAAATTTCGATGACGACTTCGCCGTTTTCATTGAGCGCGGTCAGCAGAGTAATCGTTCCGCCGCCAAGCATCGCATCACGCGCATTGAGAATTAAATTCGTAAAGACCTGTTGCAGCTTTCCGGCGTTCCCGCGAACTTTCGGTTTCACGCGGGAATATTTTTTAACGATTTCGACCTGCGATTTACGCGTCTGCGGTTCGATCAGCTGCAGCGTGTCGTCGAGCAGTTTATTGATGTCTATTTCGACAAACTCGGTCGAATTTCCGCCGCGCGAAAAATTCAGAAGCGTTCCCGCGATGTTCGACGCGCGTTCGGTTTGTTTCTGAACTTTCAGCAAAAGCGCGTGTTTCGGGTCGGTTTCGGGAATCATTCCAAGCAGCATCTGCGTATAGCTCGAAACGCCCGTTAAAGGCGTGTTGACTTCGTGCGCGACACCGGCGGCAAGCAGTCCGATGCTTGAAAGTTTCTCGCTTTGCTGTAAGGTTTCTTCGAGTTTGACGCGCGAAGTGACATTTTCCAGAACGATGATCGCGCCCGTCTGATTATGCGAAACCGAGCGGAGCGGCGCGACGGCGACATTTAAGATCAAAGATTTACCGTCCGTAGAAGTTGTGTGAAGTTTGTAAGCGTGGCGGATTTCGGTCAGATGCCAGCGTGATTTGCCCAGAATATTTTCGAGATTAAACGCGAAACCGCGGTCGAAAATGTCTTCGACGATCTTTCCGATCGTTTCTTCGCGGCTTAAGCCGAGCATTTCTTCAAAGGTCGAATTACAGCGCGTAATGCGTCCCGCTTCGTCAACCGCGAGCAGCCCGACGTTCACGGATTCGACGATTGATTCGTTAAATTCTTTCAGCAGCGCCAGTTCTTCGGTGCGTTTTTCCTGCTCCTGATAAAGCAAAGAATTTTCGACCGCGACCGCGACGTAGCCCGAAACCGTCTGCAAAATATCCAAATCTTCGCTTGAAAGCAGCGAGCCGTCGCTTGCTCTGCCTAACCCGATGACGGCAACCATTCGCCCGCGGATAACGCACGGAACGTAATAATGCAGTTCCTGACGAACGACATTTTTGCCGTTTCTGCCGAATTTTTCGATTTTGCCGACAATGCCGTTTCCGTTACTATTTTCGTTCTCTATCGAGTTGCTGATTTCGGTTTCAAACAGTTCGAGTTCGTCGGCGCGGACAATTCCTTTTTCCGCGCTCTTTTGCCGGATCATCTGGCGAAAATCGTTCGGAATTTTATATTCTTCGCTCAAACCGATTGATTTTGCGAGGATGTAATGTTCGGGCGTGTTTTCGTCTTCGATAAAAACCGCAACTTTTTCGACATCCAGAACTTGCCGCAAGCGTTCGGTCAAAGCATTCAAAAGCGGTTCGAGCGCGGTCGTCGCCGAAAGCGTTCTGCCGAAATCGAGCAGACTGCGCCGCAGATCGTAGCGTTCACCGTAGAAAAAGCGGTCGGCGCGTTCCTGTAAGAATTTCTTCAAAGGCTCGCTTAAAAGCACGATTCCCGCCATTGCGATGATCGCGATCAAAGCGCGCAGCGTGATTTCCGTCGTCGAAAGATTGTTGCCGATGGCGAGGAAAACAAGTCCCAAAGCAACCGTGCCGATCATCATCGCAATTGCCACGGTCGTCAAGGCATAAACCAGCGCACGGCGCACCACGACATCAACGTCCATCAAACGATAACGCACGACCGAATGACCGAAACTCAAAGGAATCAGAGCGAGCGGCAAGGTCGTGATCGCCGTGCTGTAACCGTCTTCGGGCAGGTAAACAAAGCGTCGTGCAATCTGGAAAACAACGATCGGCAAAATCGCGGCGATCGTTCCCCACATCGCCCATTTCAAACGCTGGCGGACGACCGTCTGCTTGTTGCGCCAAAAGCGGCGGATCAGAACGCCCGCGCCGGCGGCGACAAAAATGACGAAATGATAAAAATTGGCTTGATAAAGATTGGCGATTAAATCGAACCGATCCAAAATCGGCGCAATCGCGTCAATCAAATCCAGTTTTACCGCGATTTGCGGAATAATCGAAAACGCGAAAATTCCGAAAGTAATAATGCTTGCCGGAACGTAAAGCAGATAAGTTTGCCAGCGCGAGTTGTCGAAAACCGCGCTTCTGACCGGGTAGCGCAGACAAAAATGCAGAAACAGCGGCGCGAAAAAGGCAAAGGCGAGATTATCCAGAAGATTGATCGCCAGATCGAAATCTTCGCCCAGATAAAGCGGTTTGTAAACGTGAAAGACAAACGCCGCCAGACAAATATTCGCAAAATGCAGGACAAACGGCGCGTGTCCGCCCTGTTTGAAAAGCACGAAAATACCGACACCGAGCCAGACGATTCCAACCAGCGTCAGAAAGATTATCGGGGCTGTCCAGCGCGGCTGTGTATCAATGTTTCGGAGGTCGGCGTAGTAATAATTATTGGCGAAGGAATACGAAGGTCTTTGATAAAAATAAGTTAAGTTTCCGTTAACGCCTGCCGCTTCGAGATACATCTGAACATCGGCGGGCGATGTGATTTCGTCGGTTTTGTCGTTGTCCAAACCGATGCCGATCAAACGGTCGCCCTTTGAAATTCCGGCGCGCGACGCGGCAAGTCCGGGCAAAACCTTTTCGGCATAAATTCCGCCGTCATTTTTTAATTGCCAAACCGCGCCGTCGGTCGGCGGAAGTTTGTTATAAGCCCGCTGAGACAAATTCAGCGCACCGCCGACAACGAATAAAACCGTCGCCAAAAGCCAAACTAAACTCCAACTTGTCAGCACTTTACCTGTCATCGCCGCAAGACAAACTCCGCCAAAGTTTTTTAACGCAAAACACGTTCCAATCGTTCGGCGTAAAAGCTATAAACTAAATCTTTGTCAAATAAAGTATTTACAAATATATAAACGATTAATGCCGCTTAAATTTATTCAGTTTTTTGCTTTGCATCCGAGAATTTGGAAACAAAAAAGCCAAAGCCAAAAATGATTGACTTTGGACAATAAACTTTTGGCTGTAAATAAACTTAAAATCTGACCATAATGCCGCCGCGAAAAATTCGCCGCTGCGACGATAATCGCAGGCTTCCTTCTTCGCCGGTTACGCCGGTTTGATAATCCAGTAAATTACGCGCATCAATAATTGCTTCGGCGCGAATCGGCAAACCCAAAGTCGGCAAAGACTGTGTAACAACGATGCTCAAACCCGGATCGTAAATCGTCATTCTGCCCTGAAACGGATCAATCGAAAAAACGGTTGCCTGCGGCGAAAGCCGAAAAACGGTTTTAATCTGCGTTCCGGTTCGCAGATCGGCATCGAATTGTCCGAAAAATGTTTGGAAATAATCGTTTTCAAACACATTTGCCGGATTTGAAATCGCCTGTTCGGAGATTTTCTGACCGTTGCCGAATGCGTAACCTGCCGAAGTGCTGAAAATTCCGTTCAGACGGCGCGAATAAACTACTCTTAAACCCTGCGCTTTGCCTTGCTGATTGGCGACGAATTTATCGGCTTCAGTGCTTAAAAAACCAATCGGCATATTTATCAAACCGACTCCGCGACCGCTGGTTAAATCGAAAAATACGTTGGCTTCGATTGATGAGCTGTCATCTAAAATTCTTTCAATTCCGAACTCAAACCGCGTGCTTTTGTTCATTTGCGGCTTCTCGTTTTCGACGACAAAATCCTGCATGGCAAGCGGTTCGCGGAAAAGAACCTGCGTGCCTTCGAGTTCGATTGCCTGCGACCAGCTTTTTTCTTCGGTTTGCGTGGTGTAAGAAGTGCGAAGCCGTGTTCTCGAATTCAAATCCAACTGTAAGCCGAGGCGCGGACTAATCGAAAAATCGTTTCCCGCGCCAAGAAAACGCGAATAATCAAATCCCACAACCAAAACCACGTTATCTCTGACGCGCCATTCATCCAAAGCCTGAAAGGAAAACTGCCCGAGCGATTTTTCCCGATTTTCGATTTCGACTCTGCCGAATTTGGCAAGCGACGTATTAATGCGCACCCGATGTTCGTCGCTCAGGCGCGAGATGACATTCGCCTCGAATCTTTGCGGCGCGTTCGGGCTGGTCGCGGTTTGTCCTGCCAAAACGACCTGCGTTTTTTCGGTAACAGGCAAAAGCGTGGCGAAATTCGCGCCCGCGAAAGTTTCGCCGTCCGAACTCGCGGCAAAGGTCTCGATCACGGTTTGACCGCGGCGGCTCGATTTTTCTTCCGTGTCGTCTTTTTCGGTCGTTTCTTCGGTTTGATTTTCAGCGACAGTCGTATCTTCGTCGGGTTGAATTTCGTCAACCGGAATTTCGCCGTCCTGATTTTGATAAATCGTACTGCGATTTTGCATGGCGCGAATTCGCCATTTCGAGCTGTTGCGGTCAGTGCGTTTTTCCGGCAAAGTGTTGCCGCTGCCGGCGCGTTCGAGATTGAATTTGTAGTTTAACTCAGCCGCCCGATTTATCTCGACCGATTTGTAAGTAACGGCATTATAACCCTGCGCAACTGCCAGAACCGTGTAAGTTCCGGGCAGAACTTTGGCAAGAAAACTGCCGTTTGCCGACGTGCGAACCTGTTTTAAAAGTCGGTCGGTGCCGACTTTGAAAAACGAAACGTAGGCATCGGCAATCGGGCTTCCCGCTTCGTCACGGACAGTTCCTTTGATTACGCCTAAGATTCCGTTCTTTTCGATCACGACCGCGCCCCGCGTTTCAGACGCAGAGATAAAGGACGCGGAAAAGATAGTCAGCGCGACAAATAAAGTTTTTAGAAAAATTTTCGGACTTTCGGAAAAGCTCATTAAAAAAGCGACCTCCGCTAAAAACAAGTTAGGGGAAAACTCATTATTCAGGAGTGCTAAAACGCATTAGAACGATAAAAAGTGCTAAATCAGGCACTTTGCTATTTTCTTTCGTAAAATCAAATGTGTCAAGCCCGCAAGCGGCACGAAAGTTTAGCTGTAGGATGCGCGAGGGCTTGACAAAGTTTGCCTAACGGCTAGAATAAAAACTTGCTTTTCTCGTAAAAGCGCCGCGGAGATGTGGCTGAGTGGCTGAAAGCGGCAGTTTGCTAAATTGTTGAGGATCAAAAGTCCTCCACAGGTTCGAATCCTGTCATCTCCGCCATTACAATTTTGGATTTTGGATTGGCGATTTTAGATTTACTTCGCGGCTATCAAACTAAAAATTTGATAGCTTTTCGTATTTTTACAGACTTTTTAATTAATGCTTTGCGCTCTTTGCGCCTTTGCGGGAAAATTTCTTTATGACAACAAGAGTTCGTTTTGCACCGTCACCGACCGGCTATTTACACATCGGTTCCGCCAGAACCGCACTTTTTAATTATCTTTACGCCCGCCACATCGGCGGAACGTTTCTTTTGCGGATCGAAGATACCGACCTCGCGCGTTCGACCGAGGAATCAACACAATCAATTTTACAAGGCTTGGAATGGCTCGGTTTCGCGCCCGACGAAGAGATCGTTTTCCAGTCGAACAACGCCGGCAAACACCGCGCCGCCGCTTTGAAACTGCTCGCAGAAGGCAAAGCGTATCGCGATTTTACGCCGAAAGCCGAACCGACCGACAAAAGTATTAAGGAAACGATCGCCGACCGCGCCCGCCGGAATCAAGGCGTCAAATCGATGCGCGACAATCCGTTTCGCGATCTTTCGAGAGAAGAATCCGACGCGAAAGCTGCGGCGGGCGAACCTTTCGCGATTCGTCTGAAAGTTGCTGAAACGGGTAAAACTTCTTTCGAAGACGGCGTTTACGGTTTGAGCGAACGCGATTATGCGGAGATCGAAGACCTCGTTTTGCTCCGCTCGGACGGTCATCCGCTTTACAATCTGGCGGTCGTCTGCGACGACATCGAGATGGAGATCACCGACATCATTCGCGGTCAGGATCATTTGACGAACACGCACAAACAAATTTTGATCTACGAAGCGCTCGGCAAAACGCCGCCGCGTTTCGCGCACCTGCCGCTCATTTTAGCGCCGGGCGGAAAGAAATTATCGAAGCGCATTCACGGCGAGATCGTTTCGATGACGACTTACCGCGACCACGGATTCTTAGCCGCGGCGTTTCGTAATTTTCTCGCTCTTTTGGGCTGGTCGCCGAAAACCGAGCAGGAAATTATGACTCTGGACGAGCTTGTCAGCGCGTTCACGCTCGAAGGAATTCACCGCAACAACGCGATCTTTAATTTCGACGCTACAAGCGCGAAACGCTGGACGGATGACAAAGCCTTGTGGATGAACGCCGAATACGTTCGCACGATGCCGCTCGCGGAAATTCTGCCGTTTATAAAAGCAGAATTGAAATCCGCGAAACTCTGGCGCGAGGAATACGAAGAAGAAGATAAAGAATGGTTTGAAAAAACGGCTGACCTGATCCGCGGACGCTTTTTCACGCTCAAAGATTTTTCGGCGCAGGGACGCGCTTATTTTTCGGAAGATTTCGATTTCGATCCGGCGGCGATTGCCAAAAATCTGAAGAAATTTCCCGACCTGCAAACGTGGCTTCCCGAACTCGCGGAAAGATTCGAGCCGATGACGAGCTTCACACACGACGAAATCGAAGCGGTCGTCAAACAATTTACGGAAGAAAAAGGCACCAAACTCGGCGTCATTATGAACGGTGCGCGCGCGGCTTTAACCGGCGTTGCCGTCGGACCTTCGATGCTCGCGGTTTTTGAAGCGATCGGCAAGGAACGCTCGATTTTAAGATTGAAAAGTCAGGTCGCGTGGAATATGTAACAGCTTTATGTGGGAAATAACAAATCCGGCAATTCAAAAGGCAAGGTTAGATTTTACTTCGTCGGGACAAGGATTTTTTGAGGTTTCAAAACTTGTTTCCGACGGAGTTGAAATAATGAATGCGCTTGAGTTGATGGATTTTGGCGAAGACAAAATTCAACTGTTAATTTGCGACCATTGCGGAACAATTAATTGTAAATCAGGCGATTGGGTGAACTTAAGGTCGTCTGGAGATTTTGTTTTGATGATTCCCGCTTTCGACGAAATGCGAGATAATTGGAGCGAAACGGAATACAGTCCGCCGCGCTATTTCGGTAAAGAAGGAACTCCTTATTTTAGTTTGGAAACTTACGAAAAGCTGCAAAGCCAAAATACCTCTTTTCCAAAAATCGAAAGCATAAAACATTTACAAGCCCGGGAAGCAATGCGTTTGGCGCAACTTTATATGCCGATGAATCTTTTCGGAGAACCGCCCGAAGTAAGATTAAATATTGAAAAAGCCGGAAACATTGTGGCTTCAAGTGAAGGCGAAACTAAAGACTGTATAAAAACCATTGAAAATATTTTAATCCGAAATTACGAAAATACAGCTGTTGTAAATTTACGGCGAATAAAACCGGATGAAAAAAATAATCTACCTGTTCGTGGATGATTTTGAATTTAACGACTGGAAAATTTTGGTTGAGGATAAGTCCGAAATGAAATTATTAATTGAGGAAAACTTCGTAGTCGAAATTTCAAACAATTAATGAGCGAAATAAAAATTCAAAAAGCCGCGCCCGAAAACATTCCGCAAATCATCGCACTGATGCGCGAGTTTGCCGAATATGAAAAACTTTTGCAGTTTTTTGAAGCGACGGAAGAACGCCTGAAAACCGCGCTTTTCGGCGATGGAAAAGTTGCCGAGGCGATTCTCGCGTTTGACGATGAAAAGCCGGTCGCTTATGCGGTTTTCTTTCCGAATTTTGCGACCTTTCGCGGTCAGCGCGGGATTTATCTCGAAGATATTTTTATTACGAAAGATGCGCGCGGAAAAGGAATCGGCGAAATGATTTTGAAATATCTCGCCAAATGGGCGAAAGAGCGTGGTTTCGAGCGAATTGATTTTCAGGTTTTACAATGGAACACGCCTGCCATTACGTTTTACGAAAAATTAGGCGCGGTTCGTGATGAAGAAGAACGTCATTTCAAGTTTACCGACGAGGCGTTTCAGAAACTAGCACTTTAGAATTTCGGCTACGTTCTATTTAACCTCAATTCGGAATAATAGAGGAACGCCGTCATCCTGACGGCACACGTCGCGGAAAGCGGCGTCAACAGCTTTCTTTTTCTGAAAAGTTGAAAGGAAAGTGAAGCGTTTGAGCGTTTTTCAAACGCTGTGCCGTCAGGATGACGGCGTTCCGCCTGTTCAATTTCTTATCCCAAACCTACGTTATTTAACTCATAAACCCTAAATTTGAAGTCGGAAAGTTGTTGATAAAGGGAAAAACGAGCGGCATTTCCGCGTCGTTCAGTCCGAACCAGCGCGCCAATGTCGCGGCATACATTTCGACCGAAACCGTCGGCACGAAGCGTCCTCGTGTGCTGACATCGTCGGGACCGCTGTTGACAAGCGTCGGGAAGATCGAGCCGCCGGCGGTCGGTCTGCCGTAAAAATTTCCGCCCGCGACCGCGTCGCCCATCACCAGATGATGACCCGCCCACGCGTGATCCGTGCCGACATTCGTGCCGGAACCCGCCGGATTAAGCGTCCGGTTGAAATCGGACATCGTAAATGTCGTTACTCGTCCCGAAATTCCCTGCGCGGCTGTTTCATCGTAGAACGCCTTGAGAGCCAGGCTCAATTGTCTTAATAAATTGCCCTGATTATTAATTTGAAGGCTGTGCGTGTCGAAACCGGGAAGCTGGACGAAAAAGATTTGGCGGCTCATATTGAGCGCCGTGCGGAATTTCATGATCTTCGCCACCTGCCGCAGCTGATTGCCGAGCGTCGTGTTCGGAAAAGTAACCGTCAAGGGCGGATCGGAGCTGAGCTGTTCGCTGACGTTGACGGCTTGCTGCGTCAGAAAACTTGTCGCCTGAACGAGAGTTTTGTCCAGATCTTCCGCGCGAATCCGCTGCATCGCGGTTTTTCGCGCCAGTTCGTCGCTCGTTGTGCCGAAACCGTTGAGCGTTAAGACCAGATTTAAAGGCGTCGGCGAAGGCTCGACGATCAGCGGCGAACTGGTCACGCCGTTGCTGAAAACCGTCACGCCCGCGACCGATGTGATCATCGGAATCGCCGCGCCGCCGTTGATCGGCGCGGTACGGTCGGCGAGCCGTCCGCCCCAGCCGGTCGTCGAGCCGTTAAAAGGAATCGCTGTGCGGAATTGGGCAACCTGATCGGAATGCGAAAAAAGCTGATCGGGACGCGGTGCGCCCGACAAATACTGCTGTTTGGTGATCGGCTGGACGAGCGTTCCGACGTTGCAGGCGACCGCCAGTTTATTTTGTCCCCAAAGCTGATGAAGTTCCGACAAATTCGGGTGCAGACCGAATTCCAGACCCAAAGACGGCGGCATAATCGGTAAAAGATCGTTTTGCCGGATTGCCAAGCCCTGCGCCAAACGCGCCGCGCTGTATTCGGCGTAACCGGCGTTATGTTTCGGCACGACCATATTGTTGCTGTCGTTTCCGCCGTTCAGAAAGACGCAGACCAATGCCTTGTAATCGTCGCCCGCGTTTTCCGTTTTAACGTTCTTTTGCGCGAGCGCGCTGACCAGACCGAAATGCGACATCTGCGTTGCAACCGCCGCCATCGTTAAAGCCCGACAAGATTTTCCGATAAATTCTCTTCTTGATTCTTTCATTGTTTTGTTTTTAAGTTTCGAGTCCCGCCTTCAGGCGGCAATTTTTTTCTTATGAAAGTATTTACCGCGTCAACGCGGGACTCGAAACTTTTATCTCTGCACCTGAAATTGCGGCGAAGTCGTAACCAGATAAAGCGCGGTTCGGGCGCGTTTCAGCGGATTGTCTGCCGCGACCGCCTGAACCGCCGTCAAAATGTGATTGCGCACCGGCGGCGACATCGAACCGTGCAATATTTCCCTGTTCATCGTCTCAACCAGCAAAACGCCGCTCGTATCCGCCGCCGCCAGCGTCTGCCAGCGCGAAAGGTCAATTCGCGTTCCGCACGGCGCGTCGCCGGTTTGCGTGATGCCGTTTCCGAAAACCATCTGGTTGACGAAATTCGGACGCTTCAGAGCCGTTCCGGTCGAAAAAATCCCGAATTCCGGCGCGTGGAGATTGGTATTTTGCAGAGTGTAGGTCAGCGGATAATAGTTGAAAACGCTCGGCGGATTGAAAACGTCCTGGTCAAGCACGGTCGTGACGTTGTTCAGAACGCCGTCGCTCAGATTGTTGCAAATGCCGGAAGCGTTCAAATTCGCCGTCGGGTTGAGCGGGCGCAAAATGTTCGTGACAAACAAAACCGGCTCGCGCAGATGACCGTAATCGGGATCGGTTTTCAGGTTTCCGCGCGCTTCGGGGTCGGTCAAAATTGCTCTGATAACTGCCTTTAAGTCGCCGCGGATCCCTTGCCCGTTATTGTTGAAAACCGCCGACACGCGCCCGACGTAAGCCGGTGTCGGATTGCTCGTAACAAGCTGTTGAATCAGAGTTTTACCGACAAACGGCGCGACGTTCGGATGATAAAAAATATTGTCGAGCGCCATTTCAAAATTCTGATCGGCACTGAGTCCGGCGGGAATTATCGAAACCGCGCCGGGATAATCCAAAATCTGTTTTTCGGTCGTATCGTGATTTGCCGGGTTGACCACCATCGGGTCGCGGTAATTCGGAATTCCGGGCTGCGAATTCGGACAGCCCTGCCCGCAAAACGTCCAGCCGGTAAAGACTTTCGTAAATCCGTTGACTTCCGCCTGTGTGTAGGTCGGAATCGGATTGCCCTGTCCGTCAATCTGAATCGTGCCGTCCTGATCGAGCATAAAAACCCCGATCGAGAAAAGCTGTAAAATCTCGCGCGCGTAGTTTTCGTTCGGGCTCTGGCGCGTCGAGATCGCCATATCGAGATAATTTCCCATCGCCGGATTGAGCGTCATTTCGCGCATCAGATCGCGGTAATTGCCGAACGCGTGGCGGTCGAGAATCTGGATATAAGGCAGCATCCGCGAAGGCTGGACGGTTTCGCGTCCCGAAACGACCCAAATCTGGCTCAAAGCCCACGAAACGCGGCGGCGCAATTGCTGGTCTTCGCCGTAGAGCGTTTCGCGGAAAAACCACTTTTGCAGCGGATACATCGAATAATTATCGCGCAGACAGTTGCCCGTGCAGGTTGTCGGCGGCGTTGTTTGCTGCAACGGAAGATTCGGATATGCAAACGTCGAATAACGAACCGCGCCGTTGACATCGCGTTTTTCTTCCATCTGTTCGTTAAGCCACGTCGAAAGCCCGACGCGCCGCAGACGCATTTCGAGCGCGGAATTCGCGCCGAACGTCGCCTGTTCGATAAACCGCACACGGTCGCCGACCCACGGCAGGCTTGCAATATTTTCCGACAGATTTCTGATGATCGGTTTTTCGGGCATCGGTGTCGGAATCGCGCCCGCGTCGTCGTCGGGTTTTTTGCTTTCAAAACCGATCGCGACGCGCACGCGGTTGCTCGAAACGCCGCGCCAGTTTGCTCTCACCAAAACGTCGCCGACATTTTCCATCTGTTCGTGAAGCTTGACCGTCAAAGCGTAAACCCACGGTTTATCGGCGGTCGGCTCGAACGAAACGATCTGCAGCGGATAACGAAAACCCCGCGCATCCTGCGCGTCAACGCGGAAAGCGTTCGCGCCTTCTTCGGGCAGAAGTTCGAGATTCGTGACGAAAAACGTGATCCGCGTTTTTCCGCTTGCCTCAAAAATTTGCGGCGAAAAATCAAAGCCCCGGCGCGTACGGTTCGCCGTCAAAGCGCGTGTCGAATCGGGCTGACTGATTAAAATCGGCGCGTCTTCGGGCAGATTTTGGGCGGAAATCAGAACGGAAGCGGAAAAAATGCAGACGCAAATACAGAATATTTGCAAAAGAAAACAGGGGACAGAAAATCTTTTCATCGAATTTTCCTCAAAAAACTTTGGACAAACAAATTTACAAACGGTTTAGAACTTACGAAAATGCTGTAGCAGCCTGCAATTTTATAATGTTTTTTATTTTAAAAGCAATCATTTATACTGACTTTTATTGACAACCGCGCTTTATGCTTTTAACTTTTAATTCATTGCTGATTCACATTCCGAACTAAACAGAGAAAACTAATGCTGAAAATGCCCGTTTTAAATCGCCCGAAAATTTGGTTTGTCGCCTTCTTAATATTGCTTGCGGCTCTTATATTTACTGCCTTTTCCGAAAAAACTTCGGCTGATAAGGGCGAAACCGAACCGGCGCAGAGCGTTATTAAATACAGCGAAAATTTCGATGTCGTTCCGGTGCCGCAATTGCCGAACGGCTGGACGACTTCCGCATCGGGCGCGGGCGCAAATTTCGTCAGCGTGACAAATTTCAGACACTCTGCACCGAACGCGGTTTTTGCGCCGAACACGCCGACGACGGGTTTGTCGGAAATAAATTCGCCGCCGATTTTGGTCACAAGCAGTCAAACGATCTTGAATTTCCGGCATAAATATTCGGTCGAAAACACGTGGGACGGCGGCGTTCTGGAAATGAAGATCGGCGGCGGCGCGTTTCAGGATATTCTGGTCGCGGGCGGCACATTTCTGGCGGGCGGTTACACGACGACCTTAAATTCTTCGCCAAATCCGCTTGCCGGACGACTGGCGTGGAGCGGCGCGACGCAGGAGGAATTTTTGCTGACTTCGGTTCAGCTTCCCGTCAGCACGTTCGCGCAAAACGTTCAATTTCGCTGGCGGCTCGGTTCAAACGACAGTTTTGCGAGTTTAGGCTGGTGGATTGATTCGATCACGCTCGAAAATATTGCGACGGGCGCGAACACGAATTCGATCACCATTCCCAATTCCGGCACGGCAAATCCGTATCCGAGCGAGATTCAAATTTCGGGTTTGACGGGTTTAATTACGGGCGTTACCGTCAACTTGGAAAATATCTCGCACACCGCGCCCGACGATGTTGATATTCTGCTCGTCGCGCCGAACGGCAGACGGATTATTTTGATGTCGGATGCCGGCGGAAATACGGCTGTAAATAATCTTTCGATGACCTTTACCGATTCGGCTTTCGCATTTTTGCCCGACAATTCTCCGCTTACTTCGGGCATTTTTAAGCCGACGAATTTTGACGACACGGACACGTTTCCGTCGCCCGCGCCGCAGGGCGCGTTTTCGGGTTCGACGCTCGGCGCGTTTTACGGCTCGAATCCGAACGGAACGTGGTCGCTTTATATCGTGGACGACAACGGCGACAACGCGGGAACAATTGCAGACGGCTGGAATCTCGATATTCAAAGTTCGACGAGTGCCTGTGTTTTCTCGCTCTCGCCGACCGCGCAGGCTTTTATGGCGACGGGCGGCAGCGGAAATTTTCAGATTAATATTCCGACGAACTGCGGCTGGTCGGTTTCGACCGTCAATCCCTTTATTATGATTGATTCGCCGCCGAACGGTGTCAGCACCGGAATCGTCAATTTTACGGTCGCGGCAAATACCGGCGCGGCGCGGACGGGTTTGATAACCGTGACTGATGGGGTCAATCCGAGAACTTTTCAGGTTCAGCAAGGCGCGGGCTGTCCGTCATCGCTCGCGCAGACCAGCGTAAGTTTTACGGCGGCGGGCGGCAGCGGAAACGTTACGGTGACGGCGGGCGCGGGCTGCGTGTGGCAAGCCGTTTCGGGTGCGAACTGGGTCGAGATAACTTCCGCCCAGCAAACCGGAAACGGAGCGGCGACGTTTAATATTTTGCCGAACCCGACACGCAATGCGCGAAGCGCGACCGTCACCGTCGGCGCACGAACTTTGACCGTCAATCAAGCCGGAATTTCCGCCGCGCGTTTCGATTTCGACGGCGACGCGCGAGCCGATATTTCCGTCTATCGCGGCGGCACTTGGTACTTACAGCAAAGCACGAACGGTTCGGCGGTCACGCAATTCGGACTGGCAAACGATAAACTCGCGCCCGCCGATTACGACGGCGACGGCAAAACCGACATTGCGGTTTTCCGCGATGGAATCTGGTATGTTCTGCAAAGCTCGAACGCGCAAATTTTCGCCGTTCAATTCGGAATCGCAAATGATATTCCCGTGCCGGCGGATTATGACGGTGACGGGCGCGCCGAAATTGCCGTTTTCCGCGACGGCGTTTGGTACACCTTAAATCTTGCAAATAACCAAACCGGCGTTATTCAATTCGGACTCGCAGGCGATAAACTCGTGCAGGCTGATTACGACGGCGACGGGAAAACGGATTTCGCGGTTTATCGCGGCGGAATCTGGTATCTGCAACGCTCGACGCTCGGATTCGGTGCGCTACAGTTCGGTTTATCAAGTGATAAACCTGTGGTCGGCGACTATGACGGCGACGGCAAATCGGATTTAGCCGTTTACCGCGACGGCGTTTGGCATATTTTGACGAATTTCCAAAACTATTCGGTCGTGCAGTTCGGCGTTTTGACGGATATTCCGGTTGCGGCGGATTACGACAGCGACGGCAAAACCGATATTGCGGTTTTCCGCGACGGAATCTGGTATGTTCTGCAAAGCTCAAACGGGCAGTCCTTCGCATTTCAATTCGGACTGGTAGCCGATAAACCGATTCCCGCCGCGTTTGTTCCTTGAAGAACTGTTTTTAAAACTAAAATTATTCGGTTCTCGATTTTAATGATTTCCGTGCCGGAAACCGCCGGAAACGACGCGCCGAAAAGTCCGGCGAGAAGATGTCCCGTTTCCAAAATTTTTAAACCTTTGAGCGGACGACTTAAATTTTTTATATTTGTCA
>JALHNX010000088.1 GCA_022843305.1 Pyrinomonadaceae bacterium
TGATAGCGTCCGAAATCGCAGTAATAAACCGCCCAGTTAAGCAGGCGGTCAACGCCGTTTTCGACCGCACCGCCAATTCCCGCTGCGTCCGCCTTGCGATGCGCTTCCAATAATGCCGAACACCAACCGGGCGACGGCGTGCCGTGGTCTTCGACGAGCGCGACGATTGGCGCGGTCGCTTCGCGCAATCCGATCGCCCGCAAAATGTCGTGATGTTCGCGGCTCGTCTGCCCGAATTCTTCGGCGTTGACATAATCGCGCGCGTCTATGAAATTGACCCACGGGAATTTTGCTTTGAGTTCGTCAATCGCGTCGAGCCGCGAATCGAAAGGCGCGATGCATTCGAGTTTGATATTTTTCGCGTCCGGCGCGAGAGCTTCGAGACAAGTTTCCATCGCCGTTCGCCCGCCTTCGATGACGGCGACGACGATCGAGAGTTCCGGCTCGTTTGTTTTGATTTTGTTTTCCTGTGAATTCATTTTTGTTACTCGATCTTAGAAAGACTGTCGCCTTTGCCGGCGATAAAACCGACGCATTCGCCGAAAACGTAAGTCGCCGTAATCGGGATCAGATGCGGCGTGACCTGCAGAAATTTACCGACGTGCTGGCGTTTGGCAAAAACCCGCGACGCGGTTCGCGCCCATAAAAGCGGAATCAAAAACGGCGCAAGCAGTAAATAAGCGGCGCGGAAAGCGGTCGAAACATGTTCGCGGCGCGTGCCGGCAAAAGCGCGGCTGAAGAGATACCGCTGATGCAGGTAATATGACAAACCAAACGGACCCGTGTGATAAACGACCAGTTCGGGTTCGCTGATAAAAGTTTCGCCCGCTTCTTTCAGTCTGTGATTGAGTCCGGCTTCCCAGTAGCCGCTGCCGGCTTCGGGCAGATATTTCAGCAGTAAATCGCGCCGATAAACGCAGTTTGCCGCGCAGACATCCTCGACCTTTCCGCGCGTCGTCGGCGGCATATAGGAATTGTATTCGGTAAAATAAACCGCCCAATCCATCAAACGTTCATAATTCGCGTCTTCGACAACGCCGCCGATCGCCGCGACCGGCTCTTGAATCAGGCGTAGAATCGTCGCAATCCAATCTTCGCGGGCGACGCAGTGTTCTTCGATGATCGCCACATAATCGGCTTGCGCTTCCTCAATTCCGGCGCGGCGTAAATCCGGCACACTTTCGCCTTGGGGGCGGCGGACGAGTTTGACCCACGGAAAATCCTTCTCGATTCCGTCGGCAACTTTACCGCCGGCGCGGTCAGTCACGATACATTCGATTTCTTCGTTCGCAATCTGCTTTTCCAAGGATTCCAGACAGCGATTGATAAACGGCTTTCCGACGCAGGAAGCAATAATAATTGATAATTTCGGTTTCGACATTTTCAGTTTAATCTCTTTATAAAATACGGATTTAATTTATGCTCGTTTCAAATCTTACGATGAGCGTAACCGTAACGGATATTATGATTTTGCGGAATATTTGAACTTGTCAGTAAATTAATCCGATCCGGTTTGATCGAGTCTTGTAAGTTTTGTGCGGCAGATCGAAGCAGTCAGGCAACCGCCCTAAACAAATATCGAAAAAGATTCGAGTTTTCGGTATTTCAAGCATAAATCGGCTATTGCGCGCCAAGGCTTTGACCGCGAATACCCAAAAGGGAAACCGCTTTACGCGGCGGACGAATTTTTCTCAATCTGCTTGTGTAAAACTATAAATTCCAAACTACCATTGTGCATCGGAGGAAACGACTATTTTTTTTTAAGCGTTTTGTCTTACCCTGCACGATTCGCAGTTATTTGAAAGGAAAACAATGGAAATCTCAATCAAAGGAATAAATCATTTGCGTGACATTCGGCGAAAACCATAACCCCATAACAATTGTGTAGTTTGCAAAGAGCGAAAGCGATAACAACTGTTTTCATAATAATAAAACAGTTGTTATCGCTTTCACTTTTTAAGAGCCGCCGACTTTTTCTAAAGTTTAATTCGGAACAACAATCATCGGACAGAATTGCGGACAGGTCGTGGGCGGTGTATAGCCGTATCCGATAGGTTCGGCAACCGTCAGCGATGCGCCCGTTAATGACACGGTAACCGTCGGATTGGCGGAATTATAAGTTCCGGTCAAAACCGGAGTTCCGAAATAATTCTGCGCGTTGCGAATGACGAATTGCTGTCCGTTGACCAATCCTGTCGCCGATAAATCAACCGTCGCAGTCGTCGCTCCGCTGAAACTGTGAATCATGACATTGGCTCTTCCCGGCTGGTAAGAATTCGGGCGAACGATGACCGTGTTCGGCATCGCCGTCGAAGTCGCCGTGCTGTTTGCATCAAAGCCTGTCAAAGTTTTCCAATTCGCAAATTGATAGATGCCGTTTCCGGCAATACCGAATACATTACGTCCGGCAGCACTGTGGTAAGTATTATTGTTCCACGTAAAGGGAACTCCGCTTCTGCCGATGGTATAAACCGCCCCTGAACCCGAACTATAAAATTGATTTCCGGTAATGGTGGCAACCGGCGTATTGTCAATTTCGAACAAAGTTCCGCCGCCGACAAAATAATTATTCGTCACCGTTCCGATGCCAACGCCCGCGCCGTATCCGAATTTAAGAGAATACCCGTTGGTGTTGGGCGAATGATAAAGGTGCGAATTCCGTAAAATCGCCGTCGGACTAATTTGACTGTCGGGACCGATAATCAAATTATAATTTCGTGTGGATGCGTTAAATTTGCCGAGCGGCGAACCCGAATTCGAAAAGGCGCAGCCGACGATCTCGCCGCCGACATACGGAGCGGTCACGCCGTAACACTGGGTTCCCAAATTAAACGAATTCAAAACTATGTTTTCATAAATTTTAGAATACCCCGCACTGTTTTCGAGATACATTCCGTGACCTAAACCTTCTTCGACAGTTCCCCCGACTTTAGAATGCATTCCGTTGTTATAAATAAGGCATCCGTAAATTTCGGTATTGGAACTCGTCCCGCTGGTCATGATTCCGCTAAGATTATCATGAACTATCAGATTGATAAGTTTATTACCCGCGCCGACCACGCGAATTCCGTCGCCTCTGCCGATCCCTTGATTTTCCGTGTTGCCGTCGCGGCTCGGGCGCGAGTTCATTACTTCAAAATCACGATACGTGGTGGTTGAACCTGCGACATAAAGCGGGTCGCCGCCGATAATCACCAGAGCGCCGGCGGGAGCGGGCTGCGCGCCGTTCATCGAATTGCTCGCGCCGCGAATACTGCCCGTGATGTTATTGCCGTTTTTGTCGTAAATTTTAATAACTTCGCCGCCAATCACGATTTCATCCGTGCCGGGTGTAAATATGCCCGTGCCGTCGGCGACGCTAAACGCGATTTGCGAACTGTTTATCGCGTTGACTAAAGTCGTTGTCCGGTATCCGTCAATCTTCGCCCATTCTCCCGGCGCACTTCGCACGATTCCGCCGCCGTTAAGAGTCGAGCGAAACTTACCTTTATATGTGCCGCCCTTTAAACAAAGCGTTTTACCGTTTCTCACCAGAGTGGTTTTTCCTAACGCGGTCTGTAAATCCCAAGGGCTTGCGCTGGTGCCGCTCGCGCTCGCCGTGCCGGTCGGCGAAGCATAATAATCGCACGTAAATGTAGCCGGAGGAGGTGTCGGAGTTGGAGTTGGTGTCGGCGTGGGTGTCGGAGTCGGGGTCGGTGTGGGTGTTGCCGTCGGTGTGGGCGTTGCTGTCGGAGTCGGAGTCGGAGTCGGCACTGACGTTTGCTGGTTATAATTTGCCGGAATCGCAATATCGGAGCTAACTCCGAATTGGTAAGACTGATACGAGCCGTTTCCGCTATTCAAGCGATGCCAAACACCGTTTGACGGACGAAAGACCGCAATGTCTGTTTTTCCGTCGCCGTCGTAGTCGGCTGACACCGGAATATCGGTCGAAAGTCCGAAGTTTGCAATCAGATATGTATTGTCCGATCTTCGCTGAACATTCCAAACGCCGGTTGAAGAACGCCAAACCGCTATATCGGCTTTCGTATCTCCGTCAAAATCGCCGGTTAACGCCGTATCCCCGTTCATTCCGAATTGTCCTGCAAAAAACGTATTATTCGCGCTGTTCATCCGATACCAAATGCCATTCGACGGGCGAAAAACATTAATATCGGCTTTTCCGTCGCCGTCGTAATCGGCAGGCAGCGGAACATCGCCGGTTAAACCGAAATGATACGGAATGTAAGCACCGTTGCTGCTGTTCAAACGATGCCAAACGCCATTTGACGGGCGAAAGACCGAAACATCAAATTTATTGTCCCCATCGAAATCAGCCGGTGCCGGAATATCGGTCGGAAGTCCGAAATTAATAACGTCAACCGTATTATCCAAACTTTTTAAGCGATACCAAACGCCGTCGCGATAAACCGCCGCGTCGGTTTTGCCGTCGCCGTCGTAATCCGCCGGAACGGGTTTGTCGCCGTTTAAGCCGAATTGAAAAATGCTGAAACCGCCCGATCCGCTGTTGGCTATATACCAAGCACCGTTTGAGGCGCGAAATACCGCCGTATCAGCTTTTCTATCCCCATCAAAATCGAATCGGGTTCCCGGAACAATTGTCTGCGAATTATCCGGCAAAGTAATCTTTTGTCCGTAAGCCGCGCTTACAAGAATAAAAAGAACGAAACAAAATGCAATTGTAAAATCCTGCACAATAGAAATATTTTTTGACATAAAACTCCTTAATCGGTCTATATTATTGAGCGGATAGGGGGTAGAATGGTTTAGGAGAAGCCTAAAATCGGCTGAACAAATTAAACACGGGTATCTTTATGCACAATAGTATTTTGCGCAATAAATACACCTAGATTACAAAAACCCTTATGTTCGTGTTACTTGTAGAATATTAATTTGTCTCTATTTTTATCTGATTGATTAATTTCAGATTAATTTTTGATGTTTTTTGACTTCTTACCGCAATATTCTTATTTCTTCAGGGGGAATCCTTACTAATAATAATATAATTGAAATGATTATAACATTCCAGAAACGAAAACAGATTTTGATGCTTATTTTAAATTAAGGTTTCATATACCATCATTTTTTTCGGGATAAGCGATAAAAAGCCGGAACGCGGTCGGCGTAAAGCATTCGAATACGTCAACCCGCCCGATTGAAATGCAGGTTTTATAAAGAATAATGTCCGTCCGTTTGTGCTTTGCTAAAACGGATTGCGCGAAGAAAGATGCCCGCGCTCCAATTGAAAATCCGTAATTTGTAATTCGTAATTCGTAATTTACAATAGAAGAATGTCCGAAGCATCAGAGAAAGTCGCAGGAATCAGACACCTGCCGTTGTTTCCTTTACCGCTCGTTTTGCTGCCGAACGAGCTTTTGCCGCTGCATATTTTCGAGCCGCGCTACCGTCAGATGTTAAAAGACATCGGGCTTGAACAAAATCTTTTCGGCGTTATGTATTTTAATCAGGAAGGTTCTTTGGCAGATAAACCGCCGCTTGACGCAATCGGCTGCGCGGCGGAAGTGCGCGAGATTCAGAATCTGCCAGACGGACGCTCGAACCTGCTTTCAATCGGCGTGATTCGCTTTCGCCTGCTCGATTATGTTGACACGGGCGACCCGTATCTGGTCGGCGATGTCGATTTTTTTGAAGACGATTTGGAAGACGAAGCGATTCTAAATCCGCTCGCGGACGAAGTTTTCCGCCTTTTCAAGCGCATCGCCAAAGCCGCTCACAAACTCAGCGGCGAACGCGGTCGCTTTCCCGAAATTCCGCAAGCCGAACCGCAAGCCTTATCTTTCCTTGTAACCGCCGCGTTCAATCTCGAACCGGAGATGAAATACAAAATGGTCGAAATCCGTTCGACCGTCGAAAGATTGGAAAAACTGCTTGAAATATTAAAACAAACCGTCGGCAAAATGGAAGAAAGCGCAGATATTCACAAAATCTCGCAAACGAACGGGCATTCCAAAAAGAAGATAGATTTCTAAACAGGAGCGCGGAACCTTCCTCGTCCGCATATTCGGCAAAGCCGGATAAGAAAATCCTCGATTTCCTGAAACTTTTTAGGAAATCGAGGATTTTCAGCGTTTTTCAAACGCTTGCGGACGAGGAAGGTTCCGCGCTCCTGTTTGTTTGCGCTCCGACTTAATTTGCCGCAATGGTTGTCGGTTCGACATAACCCAGGCTTTGTTTAAAAAATCCGATCACGCGCTGATCGTAGGCTTCGGATTGTTCGAGCGAGGCATTGGTGATGTTGAAGCCCGAAGGATTAAGGTCGGTTTTGGTTTCGATCTTGGTCGAGTTCGGGAAACAGCGGCTGACGGCGGTTGTCGAAGTCTGAAATTCGGGCGCGTCGGCTCCGGCAAGTAATAAAACCTGACGATTATTCAGATTTTTGGCGACATCACAGCCCGAATCGCGGCGGTAATTGCCGTCGTAGAAATACATATAAGTTCCGAGATGCGCAACTCTGGTCGTTACGAAACTGGCGAAAGGATAGCGTTTGACGGTCGCCCGCGAGAGCAGATCGTCCGAACTGTTCGGAAGCGAATCAAGCACGAGTGCTTTGACCGCTTCGTTCTTTCCAGCGGCGAAAACCGCCGTCAATGCGCCCATTTCCGTGCCGTAAATGCCGATGTTTTGTCCGACCAGCAGCGTTTGCCCGTCTGGTTTCAAACCGCGCAGAAAATTTACCGCCGCGAGCGCATCTTCGGTTTCGCGTCCGCCGAACGACGTATTTTTAACGTGCGGCGTATCGCCGTGCCCGCGCTGGTCGGGCATCAAAATCGTAAAATCGGTCGCCTCGTTGAGCTTTACGCCGAGATTCAGAACATACGAGCGATCCGCGCCGTAAGCGTGCAGCAAAACGATGGCGGGCGAACCGGGAGTGCCGCGCAAAAGCCAGCCGCGCGCGGTCGAGCCGTCCGAATTCTGCCACGTTTCATCCGTAATTTGTGCGCCGCGCGAGCTGAGCTGCCCGTATTTTTCGGGCGTTACCAGATAACGCGCCTTGGGTGCGTGCGCCGCTTTTTGAACCAGAAAGATGCCGCCGCCGATAAGCGAACCGACGACCAGAATGAACACGGGTAAGATCAGCCGATAAAAACTCTTGAATAAACGCTTGGTTTTTGCCATATTTTTGACGATTGCGGGAAAAGGAAATGATTTGATTAAAAAGATGCAACTTGAAAGCCGTTCGGTGTGTCTTAAGTGTTAGCCTAAAAAAAAGACTTTCGGGATGCCGACATAAATGTTACCATATTCGGCAGTGATAAAGGAAGAGTTTTAACCGATGAAATCAAAATTTTTTGTAAGCCTTTTAGTCGTTTTTTCTCTGTGTTTATCGGCTTTCGGACAAACCCAAGCCGTTAATGTCAAAAAAAATAATCCGCTGCCAGCGACAAACAGCAATTTTTTTCCGCTTTCCGAATTGAAGGAAGGTTTGCGCGGAACGGCGCGGACGGTCTTTCGCGGAAGCGAGCCGGAAGAATTTAATGTCGAAATTCTCGGCATCGTCCCGGGCGCGATCGGTCCGAAACAGGATATGATCATCGGTCGCCTGTCGGGCGGCGGCGCGGACCGGACGGCGGTTTTCGCCGGAATGTCGGGCTCGCCCGTTTACGTCAACGGCAAACTGCTCGGCGCGATCTCATACAGCTTCCCGTTCTCGAAAGAACCGATCTGCGGCATCACGCCGATCGAGCAGATGATTCAGATCTTCGAGCAGAACCAAGTCGGCAAAACAAAGATCAGAGAACCGCGGATGGTTTCGTTTGCCGAACTCGCGGCGACCAATTGGAAACCCGAATTTCCGCGAAACGCGATTGTTTCGAGTTCGATTTTGTCGGGTGTCGGCTCGAACGCGTCGCTCGCCAATTTTGCCGGACAAACGTTTCAGCCGATTGCCACGCCGATTTCGTTTAACGGAATTTCGCAGGACGTTTTGAATCTTTTCGCGCCGCAATTGCTGTCGGTCGGACTTCTTCCGGTCGCGGGCGTTTCGGGCGCGGCGAGTATGACACCGATGAAACAGGCTGACGAAAACACGCTCGTCGGCGGCGATTCGGTTTCGATGCAGCTATCACGCGGCGATTATTCGTTAGCGGCATCAGGCACGGTAACATATCGCGACGGCGATAAAATTTATGCTTTCGGGCATCCGTTTTTGAGTCTCGGAACGGCAGATTTGCCGATGTCGGAATCGCACGTCGTAACGGTTATTCCGAATATGAACAATTCCTTTAAGCTCGCCGTGCCGGACGCGATGGTCGGTTCGATGACGCAGGATCGCGCGACGGGCGTTTTCGGAAAGCTCGGACAAGCCCCGAAAATGATTCCCGTCCAAATCAACATGGAAACGAGCCGCGGGCAGACGCATACTTTGAATTTTGAAGTCGCCAAAGACGATTTTCTGACACCGCTGCTGTTGAACATCACGATTTACAATTCGCTTGTCGCCAACGAACGCACGATCGGCGAAGCGACGATTGAGATAACCGGCGAGATTCAGGTTAAAAATCAGCCTTCGCTGAAAATCGAAAACCGCTTCGGCGGTGGGCAAGCCGCGCAGTTTGCCGCGCTGTCGGTCGCGCTGCCGGTCAACACGCTTCTGAAAAGCAATTTCGACGACCTGGAAATCAGCAAGATCACCTTGAACGCGGTTTCGAACGACGGCAATAAAGCCGCCGTGCTGGAACGCATCGCGGTTGACAAAAACCGCGTCCGCGCGGGCGAAACCTTTGAAGTTCAAGCCTACGCGAGAACCGAATCGGGCAAAATCTTCATCCAGAAAATTCCGGTTACAGTTCCGGCAGACGCTCCGGCAGGTGCGTTGTCGGTGCTGGTCGGCGACGGCGGCGTGATTCAGCAAAGCTCGATCATTCAGCAGTTCGTGCCGAAAAGTTTGAGCGAACTGGTTTCGACGATCAACAAGACGAAAAAGTCGGATCGTCTTTACGCGCAATTGTTCCGCACGACCAACGGCACGGTGATCGGTGTCAACGAAATGCCGAATCTGCCGCCGTCGGTTTTAGCAACAATGAACAACGACCGCACCGCGGGCGGCTTCAAACCGACGACGCAAACCGTCGTTTCCGAGCAGTTGATCGCGCCCGCCGAATTCATCATTTCGGGACAGCAAACTTTAGCGATTGAAGTCGTGAAATAAGTTTAGGAAGTTCAGGAAGTTTAGAAAGTTCGGGAAGTTGTTTTCTTCCTAAACTTCCCGAACTTCCTAAACTTCCTAAACTTTTATGAATAATTTAGCTAAACTACTTCAAGCGGCGAGCTTTGCCGCAAAGAAACACCGTTATCAAAAACGCAAAGGCGACGATGCCGAGCCGTATGTCAATCATCCTTTGGAAGTGGCGAATCTGCTGGCAAATGTCGGAAAGGTTGACGATTACGACATTTTAATTGCCGCCGTTCTGCACGACACGGTGGAAGATACGGAAACGACCGAAGAAGAATTGACCGAACTTTTCGGCGCGACGGTTTGCGGCTACGTTCTCGAAGTAACGGACGATAAATCGCTCGATAAAGCCGAACGAAAACTCAAGCAAATCAAACACGCGCCGCATCTTTCCGTCGGCGCAAAACACGTCAAACTTGCCGATAAGATCAGCAACATCACGGACGTGACGAACAATTCGCCCGCCGGTTGGTCAAAAGAAAGACGCCTTGAATATATCAACTGGGGCGAAAAAGTCGTCGCCGGACTGCGCGGCGTGAACTCGGATTTGGAAAGATATTTCGATGAAATCGTCCGCAAGGCGAAGGCAAAGTTTGAAGAATCAGCTTAGCTCTTAATTTTTACCTTTTTACTTTTGCCTTTTGCCTTAATTTGCGCCTTCAATCCACGTTTCGCCGCCTCGATAAACCTCTTTTTTCCAGATCGGAACGGTGCGTTTGAGTTCTTTGATGAGCCATTCGCACGCTTCGAAAGCAGCGCGGCGGTGCGGCGCTGCGACGGAAATAACTACGCTCGTTTCGCCGATTTCGAGCCGTCCGAGACGATGGACGATGCCGACGTTTTCGATCTCGAACTCCGCGTGCGCCCGCGCGACGAGCTTTTCCATTTCCTTCAAAGCCATCGGCTCGTATGCTTCATAAACGAGATATTCGGTTTCGCGCCCTTTGGTAAATTGCCGCACAAAACCATCGAGCGTAACAATCGCGCCGCAGCTCGCAGGCACAATTTTTCGGGCAATCGCGCCGACATCGAGCGGTTCAGTCGTAATTTTGTAAAAATCAAGCCGATTTTGGGTTTTGGATTTTGGATTTTGGATTTCTTTTTCCGGCATTAAAAACCTTCTCTATTTTCGACGCTCCCACGACGAAAAATTCGATAAATGGTAAATGTTCAATGATAAATGAACCTATCCGCCGCTAACGGCAGTAAAAACGGCTAATTCGTCGCCGTCGCTGATAGTTTCGTCGCCGCCGGCATATTCCTGATTGACCGCAAAAAGCAGTTTGTGATTCCCTAATCGCGGAAATTTATTGACGATTTCGCCAAAAACTTCTTCGGCTTTTGCGTTGTCGGCAAAATCAATCTCGATTTCCCGCGTTCCGGCTTCGTCAGCCGTTGCGCCGAAGAATAATACTGAAACTTTCATAAAACTAAAGTTTTGAGTCCTGCCTTCAGGCGGCTAACGATGCTCATCAGTCAATCTAAAAGACGGACGAAAGCCGCCTGAAGGCAGGACTCAAAACTAATCCTTCCGCAGTTCGCGCTTAAGAATCTTGCCCGTTGCGCCGATTGGCAGAGCATCGCAGAATTCGACGAAGCGCGGATATTTGTTCGCCGCTAATTGGGTTTTGCACCATTCGACAAATTCATCTTCGGAGAGTTCGGCTTCGGGTTTGAGAACGACGTAAGCCTTGACCTCTTCGCCCATCTTGTCGTGCGGCACGCCGATCACCGCGACCAGCGAAACGTGTTCGTGCGTCATAATAACTTCTTCGAGTTCGCGCGGATAGACGTTGTAGCCGCCGCGCAGGATCATATCTTTTTTGCGGTCAACAATCGAAAGATAGCCTTCGTCGTCCATCACGCCGATGTCGCCCGTGTGAAACCAGCCGCCGCGCAGCGCTTCGGCGGTTTCCGCCGGGCGTTTATAGTAGCCTTTCATCACGTTGTTGCCGCGAATGACGATCTCGCCGCGTTCGCCGCGCGGAACTTCCGCGTCGTTTTCGTCAACGCATTTCAATTCGACGCCGAAAATCGGCAAACCGACCGTGCCGGGTTTTGACGGGCGGGCGAATTGATTGAACGATGCGAGCGGCGATGTTTCCGATAAGCCGTAGCCTTCGAGAACGCGGACATTGAATTTATCTTCAAAAGCCTTCATCACTTCGACCGGCATCGGCGCACCGCCGCTTGAGACGACTTTGATATTTTCCGCAATCGGCGCGGTGTCAATGTTATTTTCCTCGACGTATCGCAGCAAAGCCCAATACATCGTCGGCACGCCCGTCCAGAAATTTATCTTTTCCTTTTCCATCGTTTCAAGCGTCGTCTGCGGCTCGAATTTGGGCAGAAGAACGACGCGGTTGCCGCCGTATAGATTCGTGTTCATCTGGCAGGTCTGCCCCGTCGTATGGAAAAGCGGCAGCGTAATCAGACAAGATTTTTGCTCGCCGTCGGTAAAATCGAGCATCGGCAGATGAATGCCGTAGGTCGTCGTGACGTTCGTCATCAGATTCAGATGCGTCAGTTCCGCGCCTTTCGGGCTGCCGGTCGTGCCCGATGTGTAAAGAATCGCGCAGGTGTCGTCCGCCGTGGTCGGATATGTGTCGAAAGTTTCGGGCTTGTCGTAAGTGATCTGCGTCAGCGTTTTATGTCCGGGAAACGGACTCGGTGCCATCAGATCGGCGGTCATGACGATCAGATTCTCGCACGTTTCGACCTGATCGAAGCCTTCTTTGACCATTTGACCGAGCGGAAATTCCGGCGTGCCTTCGAACGTAAAAACGGCTTTCGCGTCCGAATCGCGCAGGTGATACGCGATTTCGCGCGGTTTGAACAAAATGCAGAGCGGCACGACGACCGCGCCCGCTTTCATGATCGCGTAATAGACGACCGGAAAAAACGGCAGATTCGGGCAGGCAAGCGCGACCTTGTCGCCGTGACCGATGCCCATTTCCACAAGCGCGTTGGCGACGCGGTTTGCCATCGCGTTGAGTTTTCCGAAAGTCAGACGCGTCTCGCGCCAGACGATGGCTTCTCTCTCAGGCGTAAGACGCGCGTGATGCTCGATGATCGAAGCCAGGTTCAAAGTAGTTGCAGCATTTTCCATAGGTTAATTTTTTTTCGATTTACGATTTATTTAAATAAGACGGGTTTAGTCAAATTATAGTTGCAAATCGCGCAATTGTTCAAATATGGCTTATTTGTGTTCGGGATCTTGAATCAGCAGGCGCTCTCGTTACAGATACGCTTGCCCAAAATCACCAGAACAATAGTCGCCGCGGCGGCAAGCCCGGCAATCAATCCGATCGTTAAAGCTTTTGACGAACCGTCACGCGATACTTTTTTGACTTCGGCATAGGAGAAACTGGTTGTCGTGCCGTTGATCTTATCAGTGATCGTGAAAGAATCGCTGTTAATTGCGCTCAGATACCCGGTCACTTCGGTTTTATCTGTCCGGCGCACGGTAATCTTCTTGTCTCTGCCGATCTTCACGACCTTTTCTTTTATTTTCGCAGTCGCGCGCGCCTGCTTGTCGTCGGTCACCTGAGCGAGCGCGACCCGCCCGGCAGCGAGATTGAATACCAAAAACATCAATAAAAATGATGTGCATTTTTTAAGCATATTTTTTTGAGTCCTCTGTATAAAAGATGTGTTTTCAGGAATTAAAGAAATTTCAGCCCGTATGATAACACAGAAAACAGCCGATTGCTTGATGCCTTTCGATGCCCGGAAGAAATTCAACAAATCCGGCTAATAGCTGTGTTTTCAAGTCCTCAGACCGTCATTCCGCCGTCGACGGCGATCGTCTGCCCCGTGATGTAGCTCGACGCGTCCGAAGCGAGAAAAACCGTGATGCCCTTGAGTTCGCCCTCGCTGCCGACGCGCGGGATGACGTTGTTTTCCTGGATCGAACGCTCGTAAATATCGATCACCCTGTCCGCCAGCCGCGAGTGAAAAAATCCGGGCGCGATTGCGTTGACGCGAATTCCCTTGCGTCCCCAGCTCGCTGCGAGTTCGCGCGTCAAGCCGATCAAACCCGCTTTGCTCGCCACATAACCCGCGTAAAACGGACCGTTCGCCGAAGATGTCAAACCCGCAATCGAAGCGATATTGATGATCGAACCCTGCTCGCGTTTGAGCATTTCTTTCCCGACCGCCTGCGCCATCAGAAAACAGCCCGTCAGATTGACATCCAAAACTTTCTGCCATTGTTCGAGCGGCATCTCTTCGGGCATCGCGCCCCACGAAATTCCCGCGTTGTTGATCAAAATATCAACCTTGCCGAATTTTGCAATCGTTTCGTCAACAACCGCCTGCACGTCCGCCGCTTTTGAAACATCGCACGCCTTTCCCTCAGCCGTAAAACCTTTGCCGCGAAATTCTTCGACCGACTCGCTGAGCCATTCCTCGCGCCGCGCGCAAAGCATCAAATTTGCGCCCGCTTCCGCCAATCCTTCCGCCATTTCGACCCCGATGCCGCGGCTGCCGCCCGTCACGATCGCGACTTTTCCCGTCAGATCAAACAATTCTTTAATATGTTTTGCCATAATTATTTACCCACAGATTAGCACAGATTTTTTCGAAATTTGAAATCTGAAATCTGAAATTCAGACGAAGTTTGCGCGGACAACTTTTTTTCGTTTTTGATTCTCTAATGCCGTTTGCGATTAAATAGAATTATGAAGAAGACACAGAAAGAACTCGCATTTCTGCGGGATTTGTATATTGACGAGCAATGGACGCTGCGTTTTACCGATCTGGTTGACAAACACATCGGTTTTGCCAAAGAAGAAAAACTCCTTTATATCAACGCCGGAACCGCCAATCACGCGCTTGCCCTGAGCAAAAAACTGGGCAAAGACGCGGAATTTTTCGCAACTGCCGAAAACAAGGACGTGCTGACGATCGCCCGCGACAAAGCCGCCGCCATCCGGGCGAACATTGATTTTTCGATGAATAGTTTTGAAGACGAAACCTTCAGCGGCGTGATCGCCGACGCGAGTTTTGTCCGTCCCGCCGATTTGCAGGATTTCGTTTCGGAAGCCGCGCGCGTCACGCAAACCGGCGGCAAGGTCGCCTTTTTTACGCCGGGCGCCGGAAGTTTCGGCGAGATCTTTTCGCTTCTCTGGGAAGTTTGCTTTAACGAAGATCTCGGCGAACACGGCGCGCTCGGCGAACGGCTGATCATCGAGCTTCCGACCATTTCACGAATCGAGGAAATCGCCAAAAACGCCGGACTCGAAAACGTTGAAACGCACACGCAGAACGAATTTTTCAATTATCAGAACGGCGTAGATTTTATTAATTCGCCGCTCGTCGCCGATTTTCTTTTGCCGGTCTGGTTAAAAACTTTGAGCAAAAGGGAGCAGACCAAAGCATCGAAACAACTCGCCAAACTGATTGACGCGGAAGACAAAGACCTGACGTTTCAATTTTCGGTCAAAGCGACGCTCGTCATCGGCGAAAAGAAATGAATGTACGGTAAACTTCAGTTTGTCGCTCACGCCGCGTTAGACAAACGTTGCGCGGCAAACTGAAGTTTACCGTACATTCGCTATACCGATTTTTTCTTCCCGAAAATCACCAGACCAATTCCGCCCAGGATCAAACCGCTCGCCAGAATAAGGCGCATCGAAACCGTTTCCGCCAGAAAAACAACGCCGCCGAGCGCCGCGATTGCCGGAACGGAAAGCTGCAAAACCGCCGCGCGCGTCGCCGTGTGAAATTTCAACGCGGCATACCAGATCGAATAACCGATGCCCGACGCGACCGCACCCGATAAAACGGCGAGCAAAACGCCTTTTGCCGAAAGATGAATGTTGGCGAGAAAAGGCAAAATGGCTAAAATGACAAACGGCACCGAACGCAAAAAATTTCCCGCCGTGTCGGCAAGCGGATTCGTGCTGCTGCGCCCGCGAAGCGTGTAAAATCCCCACGCCGCGCCCGCCAAAATCATCAAAACCGCATTTAAAATAGGCGGCGATTCTAATCCGGGCAGAACGAGATAAATCAATCCGCCGAACGCGAAAATCAAACCGAGCCATTCCAGACGGCGCGGTCTTTCGCCCTTAAAAAGCGCGAAAATTATCATCGTCAGCTGCACCGCACCGAATAAAATCAATGCGCCGGTCGCGGTCGTCAAACCCAGATAAGCGAACGAAAAACAAATCGCGTAAAGAAAAAGCCAAAACGCCGAAAGCCAGTTCGCTTTGCCTTTTTCCGCGTCTTTTTTGCGTAAAAGCAAAAAGATCACGAAAAGCGTAATCGCGCCCGAAATTAAACGAATCGCCGTAAAAGAAGGCGCGTCAATCTCGTCCGTCTTTAACGCGAGACGGCACAAGATCGAGTTAAACGCGAAACAGACGAGCGCGAAAATTGTGTAAAAAACGGGTTTCATTTTTTGCCCACGAAACACACGAAACAGACGAAAATAAAACGGCAAGAATTTCTTTTTTTGTTTATTTGGTGTGTTTCGTGGGCAAAATTGTTTTTCTTTTTCATAGTTTTCAAACAATTTTTTAGAAATTTAATCAATCAAATCGCCGATTTCTTTTTGCAGAGTTTCGCGTTCGACCAGAAGGCGCAGAAACAAACCGCGCTGGCGAAACAAAAGCCACGCGGATTTGAGCCAGACCGTCATATCAATCAGCGTTTCCGACGAGCGAAGCGCGACGTAACCGCACAAGATCGTCAGCGGAATCGAAAGAAGCGCGATTTGCCACGAGAAAAAATACCAGATTATCAATGCCACAATCAGCCACGTCAGCGGCATAAAAACCATCGCGGCGACGATCTTATAAGTCGAACCGGCAGCGTCCGCGCCGTGCGTTTTGAACATCAAGCCGATAAAATTCGAGAAAACATACGCGGGCGAATGAATGATCGCGCCGACAATCGCGAGCGGCGCGAGCAAGATTATCAAAAAAAGTCGTAAAACAAGATAACGAAAAACATACCACGTCGGATGCTGAAGCACGGAAAGACTTTCGGCGGTCACGCCGCTCGATTTCAGATCGTTTTCGTAGTTCGTGATTTTCTCGTTCAGCGCCCGCATTTTTTCGGGTTCGTTCTGCCCGAGAAGTTTGTATTTTTCCGCTAAACTTTGCAGTCGCCGGAACGAATGCGTGAGCGTTTCTTTGAACAAAAGATTTTCATAAACCGACGAAAACAACGCTTCGGCTTTGAGAACCGTGTCGAGTTCTTCCGCCGATTCGAGATTTAAAGTAACGTTTCGCAAAACATTTTCAATTTTGTCGGTTAATTTTTGAACTTCTTCATGCGGCGGTTCGCCGTTCTCGTCGAGTTCGACCGGCGTGACATCGAAAATCTCGCCGTAACGAATCAGAACCTCGCTCCGAAACGCGGTCTTTGATGTATAAAAAAGTCCGACCGCCATTATCTTTAAATCAATGTCAGTTGTTCGTTGTTCGTTGTTCGTTGTTATATTTTCAGAATCTATGTTTATCGGTGGATAATTTTCCTGCGCGGATAACCCGCCCGCTACCGCAGGCGGTTCTGACCTTACTCCCAATGCACCGAGCGCAATCCGCGCCGCGCCGGTTTTGATTGGCTTGAGTTTGGTCTCGTCGTGTGAAATGCCTTCGGGAAAGATGGCGATACAGCGGTTTTGGGCGAGAAGTTCGCGGCAGACGCGGAAAGTTTCTAAGTTTTTAGACATATCGCCGTCCGCGTCAATTCGCCGATAGACGGGCAAGGCTTCGAGCGCGCGGATGATCGCGCCGCCGACCGGAATCGAAAAAAGCGTGGATTTGGCGAGAAAAGAAACGCGGCGCGGCAGGCTGACGAAAACCAACGCCGGATCAACCAGACCGTTCGGATGATTGAGAACAAAAATTATCGGTTTATCAGGCAGAACTTTTTCGACGTTGGTCGTTTCGATTCTTCGGAAAAACAAACGCAGAGCAATGCTGATCGCGGCGTGAATGATTTGGCGGAGAAACTTTCCTTTGCCGAGAAAGATCATATTCCACCACCGCAAAATTTTGATGGTTTCGACCGGCTGAGTTGTTTCTTCGCTATTCTTCAAAATTATTTTCGGACTGGAGCGCAGGCGGCTCGCCTGCATACGTCGTTTGAAAAACGGCGTAGAAACACTTCAATTTCTAAAATGTTGAAAGTAAATGAAAAGTCTTCAGCATTTTTCAAATGCTTGCAGGCGAGCCGCCTGCGCTCCAGTCATTAAGCCCTTATCTCTTCCAAAACTTTCCGCGCCGCTTCGATCGGGTTTTCGGCGTTCGTCACGACGCGCAAAATTCCGTTCGGCGAAAAAGTCGAGCCTTCGTAATCCGATAAAACCTGCATCAATTTTTCGGGTGCGACGTGCGCGTTTTCGCTCAGTTTGACGGCAAAACCGTTGTTCGTTCTATCAACCGAAATGATCTGCATCGCTTCGGCTAGTTTTCTTAAGCGGGCATAGTCGAACAGATTATTGACCGATTCGGGAATTTTGCCGTAGCGGTCTTGAATTTCCGTGTAAATTTTTCGTAAAGCGTCTTCCGAATCGGCGGATGAAACGCGTTTATAAGTCCGCAAACGCTGTGAAGTTTCGTTTATATAATTCTGCGGAATCGAAACGTCAACGCCGAGGTTGATCGAAACGCTGATCTCGTCTTCGACCGTTTCGCCTTTCAATTCCTGAATCGTCCGTTCGAGCATTTTCGTGTAAAGGTCGAAACCGAGCGCATCGAGTTGTCCCGATTGCTGACCGCCGAGAATATTTCCCGCGCCGCGCAGTTCCAAATCCAAAGCCGCGATTCTGAATCCCGCGCCGAGATCGGAAAATTCACGAATCGCGCTTAAACGGCGACGCGCAATCGGTGTTAATTCCAATTCCGACGGAATCAATAAATACGCATATGCGCGGCGGTTCGAGCGTCCGACGCGTCCGCGCAGCTGGTAAAGCTGCGATAAGCCGTAATTGTCGGCGCGATTGATGATGATTGTGTTCGCGCGCGGAATGTCTATGCCGTTTTCGATGATCGTCGTCGCCACCAGCACATCGAATTTGTAAGCGACGAAATCCAGAACGGCTTGCTCCATTTCCTTTTCGTTCATCTGCCCGTGCGCGACGACGATCCGCGCGTTCGGGACGATTTTTTTGACGTGCGCGGCAATCGTTTCGATGGTTTCGACGCGATTGTGAATGAAAAAGACCTGCCCGCCGCGCGCCATTTCAAGCTCGATTGCCGATTTGATAACGCCTTCCGAGAATTGGACGACCTGCGTATTGATCGCCAAACGATCGCGCGGCGGCGTTTCGATCACCGACATATCGCGCATTCCCAAAAGCGACATATTCAAAGTTCGCGGGATCGGCGTTGCCGAAAGCGTCAGAACATCAACTTTCTTTTTGAGCTGTTTTAACTTTTCCTTGTGCGCGACGCCGAAACGCTGTTCTTCGTCAACCACGACCAAACCCAATTTCGGCATTTTGACATCGTTCGACAAAATGCGGTGCGTGCCGATCAAAATATCAACTTTTCCTTTTTCGGTTGATTCGACAACCAGTTTCTGCTCTTTCGTCGAACGAAAACGCGAGAGCAGTTCGATATGCACGGGAAAGGCGGCAAAACGCTGTTTGAAGGTTTCCGAATGCTGATACGCCAAAACTGTCGTCGGCGTTAAAACTGCGACTTGTTTACCGTCCATCACGGCTTTGAACGCCGCCCGCATCGCCACTTCCGTTTTGCCATAACCGACGTCGCCGACGATCAATCTGTCCATCGGGACGGCAGTTTCCATATCGTTTTTCGTATCGTCAATCGCGTTTGCCTGGTCAACCGTCAATTGATACGGAAAAGCGTCTTCAAATTCTATTTGCCACGGCGCGTCAGGCGAAAACGCAAAGCCCGCGACCATTTTCCGTTCGGCGTAAAGCCGCAAAAGCTCGTCCGCCATATCGCGCATCGCGCGTTTCGCTTTCGCCTTTGTTTTCTGCCAGCCGAGTCCGCCCAAGCGGTCTAAAGTCGGCTGCGTCGCTTCGCCCGAGGAATAACGCGAAACCAGATCGAGCCGCTCGACGGGAACGAAAAGTTTCGTATTGTCGGCGTAGATCAGGAGCATAAATTCGCGTTCCGAGCCTTGCGCCTGAATCGTCTGCAAACCTTCAAAACGCCCGATGCCGTGATCAACGTGAACGACGTAATCGCCCTGTTTCAAATCGCGAAAATCCGAGATAAACGCGCCGAGATTTGTCTTTGGTCTTTGGTCTTTGGTCTTTGGTCTTTGATATTCGGCTTGCGTCGTTTCGCCGAAAATATCGGTTTCGGTGAAAACCGTCAAATCTAAAGACGGAATTTCAAAACCGCTCGATAAATCGCCGACAAAGAGATTTTCGGGCGACAAATTCGCTTTGTAATCGCGCAAAATTTCGGCAAATCTTTCAATCAGCCCGTGCGATTGAAAAACAAATTTGAAATTTGAAATTCGGGATTTGGAATCATCCACAAACGAGGCGATATTGCCGTGAAATTTGCGCGTCGAGCGCGAACCGATTTCGATTTCTTCTTTAATTTCAGCCGTCGGAAAAAGAAAAAGCGGATGCTTGTCAGAACCGCCTGCGGTAGCGGGCGGGTTATGGTCAGAACCGCCTGCGGTAGCGGGCGGTTGAACATTGCCATCTAAAACTTCAGATAACGATGTTAAACCATCCGCTACCGCAGATGGTTCTGACCAGTTCTCGAACTCCAGATTTTCGCCCGTCTGCGCCGCGCCTTTGCCCAGTAAACGCAGTTCGAGACGCTGTTTGTTTTCGAGTTTTTGGCGTAGTTGTGCGCCGTCTAAAAACAATTCGTTCGGTTCTAAACCGATTTCGCCCGCGTTTGAAATTTCATTGAAACGATTTTGCAAAGCGTCGTAATAGCTTGCCAACGTTTGCTCGACGACCGGCGGTTCGTCAATCACGAAAACCGCGTCTTTGAGATAATCGAAAACGCTCGATTCACGCGGTTTGACGAGCGGAATGAAAAATTCCCAACCCGAAAAAGATTCGCCTTCCGAAGCAAAATCCGTGCGGTCTTTAACGGCGCGCGCCTGTTTTTCGCCCGCAAATCTTTCGCGGGCGAAAAACGCCCAATCGTTAAAATCGCTTGAACTCGCGGCAAATTCACGCATCGGCGCGATCGAGATTTCTTTTAACTGACCGACGGAAAGCTGCGTTTCCGCGTCGAACTGACGAATCGAATCAACCGTGTCGCCGAAAAATTCGATTCTCACGGGCATTTCGGCGGTCGGCGACCAGACATCAACAATTCCGCCGCGCACCGAAAATTCGCCGACGTTTTTGAGCGGTTCTTCGCGCACGTAACCGCACGAAACGAGCTTTTCGATCAGATCTTCGGGCGCAAAATCTTCGTCGAGCTTCAAAATCGCCCCGAGCGCGAGCATTTCTTTCGGCGCGACGGTTTTCGTAATCAAAGATTTTGCCGAAACGACGACGAAATCGGCTTGCGCGAAAGACAAATTCCAGAGCGTCAAAGCGCGTCGTTCGAGCGTTTCGGCGTGCGGCGAAATGCCCGAATAAATATCGGTTTCAAACGATGGAAGAGTCAAGAGTCGAGAGTCGAGAGTTGAGAGGTTTGTTTTTGACTCTCGACTTTTGACTCTTGACTCTTGACTCCAAAATTCCAGATCGCAGTCCCAGTTTTCCAAATCCTTGTTTGAATCGGCGACGATGACGAAAGTTTTCGCGGTTTGCGCTTGCAGGCGCGATAAAACAAAGGCTTTTGAGGCGATTGAGGTCAGACCGCCAAGGCTCACGACGCGCGTTCCGCGCCGGATTTCGTCGCTGAGGCGTTTTATTTCGGTTGATTCTTCGGCGGCAATGCTCATTTTCTTTCAGGTTCCAGGTTCCAGGTTCCAGGTTCCAGGTTAAATCAATCCAACTTGGAGCCTGGAACCTGGAACCTGAAACTAATTTTACGGCAAAACCATAATTTTCCCTTCGCCCGTGATGAGCAGTTCGCCGTTTTGGTTTTCGCAGGTCGTTTCGATGGTCACAATCGGTTTGTCTTCGCGGATTTCCTTGACGACGGCTTTTGCCGTCACGGTGTCGCCGATAAAAACGGGCGCGACGAATTTCAGACTCTGGCTGAGATAGACGACTTTTTGCTCGCTCAGTTTATAGCCCAAAACCGCCGAAATGAACGACGCGCCGAGCATTCCGTGCGCGATTCGTTTGCCGAAACGGGTTGTCGCGGCAAATTCTTCGTCGAGATGAATCGGGTTGTAATCGCCCGAAACGTCGGCGAATTTGCGGATCAGCTCGTCGGTAACTTCTTTTTGAACAGTAAATGTATCGCCAATTTTCAATGTCATAATTTTTCCAATGGAACGCCGTCATCCTGACGGCAATGAACGCCCAAGCGTTCAAATCGCGTTCGCTTATATTCAACTTTTTGGAACGCCGTCATCCTGACGGCAATGAACGCCCAAGCGTTCAAATCGCGTTCGCTTATATTCAACTTTAATGTTAAGCGCGTTTTTGTTAGATTGCTTACGCAATCTGTGCCGTCAGGATGACGGCGTTCCGTTATTATTCGACTTTCGCACGAAAAACGCATCTTTTCAAATCGCCTGATTGCTGTCCTCTAACGGCTCGCTTATAATTTTTTACTTGGTCTTTGGTCTTTGGTTTTTGGTCTTTGCAAGCAAAGACGAAAGCCGAAAACCAAAAGCCAAAGACCAAAGACCAAAATTATGTCTATTGCAAACACAGAATCGCAAACCATTTTTGAAGCCGGAATCGTCGAATCGAACGACCAGACCGAAGCGCGTGTCGAGCATTTGAAAGCGTTGGAAAACCTTGTCGGAAACAGTTATCCGAACAAATTCGACCGCTCGCGCATTTCGGGCAAGGAAGACACGATCTCGAATATTCTGGCGTTTGCGCCGGTCGCGGAAATCGCCGGCGAGATCAAGGCGCATATCGTAACCTTGAACGAAGGCGAGCGTCCGAATCCCGAATTGAAAGAATCTTTGAACATCAAATTGAAGGATTTCGGCAATGTGCGCGTTTCGGGAAGATTGACGACCACGCCGCGCACGATGGGCAAAGCGGCGTTCGTTCATCTTTCGGACGGCGTGAATCGTTTGCAGATTTATGTGCGCCGCGATGATGTGCAGGGCGTTTTTAACGGC
>JALHNX010000089.1 GCA_022843305.1 Pyrinomonadaceae bacterium
ACCGCAACGGTAAACGAAGGATTCCCGACGAGCGGCGGCTCAATCGCCACTGCCGAAGGAATAAACCCGCCCGCCCCCGCAACCCCGCTGCCAACCAACACCGGCACCCGCGAAGATTCCGAATACAAAGTCGGACGATCAAACGGCGGCAATTCGTTGCGGACGCGCGGGTCGGTCAGCGGACGGCTCAAAAACGCGACCAGATCATTGAGCTGTCCGTTACCTAACCCGAGCGGGCGCACCGTCAGGTCTTTGTTCGGCGCATTAAAATCGCCGCCGCGATTGTAAAAATCAACAACCTGTCTTAAAGTCGTGAAATTTCCGTTATGAAAATACGCGCCGCGCAGTTCGACGTTTCTCAAAGTCGGTGTGCGAAATTGGGCGGCGTTGTTTATATCGTTCGTCACCTGTTGTCTTCCGGTATCTTCGTTCGTCGGTCGCAAACCGATATTATGAAAGGCATTATCGGTCTGAAGATTTCCCGCGTGACATCCGCTGCAGCCGGTTACGCCTGAAGCAAAAAGGTTGGCTCCACGCTGTTCGGCGGCGGTCAAAGTTCCGATGCCTTGATTGACCTGATCGAACGGCGTTTGATCGGAAAACAGCGTCCGTTCATGGGTGGCGATCGCTAAAGCGATTCTGACGGGCGTCACTTCGGGCGTGCCGAACGCTTCTTCAAAAAGCTGCGGGTAAGTTCGTCCGCCGATCCAATTCTGCAAACCCGCCGGAACATTTGTCGCCAGCGCGAGCGGCTTCGCATTCGTCAGGCGGTCGGCGACTTCCTGCCAGTTTCTTCCCGCATGCGCCATTTCCGTATCGTTCAGCGGCGGTCCCAAAACCTGACTTTCGAGCGCTCCGCCGTTTTGCAGGATGATCTGATTGGTCAGCGGATCGCGGAAAACGTTCGAAGCGCGTCCGTCCCAAAAAAGCAAAAGCGGATACGCCGCATCGGTGTAAGGCAGCGCACGTCTGCCGGTCACCTGTTCGCGGAAACCGTAAATATTCGACCAGTTATATGTACCGTCAAAAGTGTTTGCGATCACGCCGGGCGAACCGAAAACATCGTCCGCGTCGTTAAAAATGCCGTTAAATCCGGGATTCGTCGAGCGCGTTCGCTGCGCGGCAGTTCTTTTATCAACGCCGCCGCCCGAACCGGAATGACAGGTTCCGCAGGCGACCGTGCGCGTCGAGGAAAGCTGTTCGTCCCAAAAAAGCGCTTTTCCGAGCGAGGCTTTGGTCGCAGTGATCGGATTTGCCGGCGGCGCATTTGGCGGCTGCAGCGGCTGAATCCCGCCGCCGGGCGCTCCGTTTGCGCGAAAGCCTTGCTCGGATTGGCTGAAACCGCTCGTCGTGCTTTGGTTTTCAGAGCGCACCCAGTAGAAGAACGTCTGTCCCTGCGGCGCGGTCAGATCGAAAAAAGTATTTGCCGGCGTCGTCCCCAAATCGGCTGCGCCTGCCGGATCGTTCGTCGTATTGCGAAAGATGCGGTAGCGGGTCGCGCCGCGCATCGTGTCCCACCGCAGCCCGACTTTCGTCGAATAAATGCCGTCGGTTGCCGTCACATCGGTTGGCGCGGAAAGCGTCGTCTGGCTGCTGACGGTCGGCGACGATGAAAATTTGAACGCCAAAAATGCAAGCGCGAAGGTGAAAATGACGAGTAGTTTTATTCTTTGCATATCTACTTTTTGAAAAGATGACTGAAAATATTTCTCAAATTATTGCGGCACCGAAAAAGCCTCGTTTTGACATTGCTTTCCGACCAGCCGACGATGTTCGCGACTTCCGCGACCGAAAATTCCTCGCCGTGCAGCAGCGTTAAAGCGAGCCGTTCTTTGACGTCGAGACGCGACAGAATTTTTTCGGCGAGATCTTTTGCGACCAGCGAATTTTCGGCATCCGCCGCGTTTTCCGCCGCGATCTGCTCGAAATATTCGCGCTCTTCGTCCGAGAAATCGCTGAAAAGATTCTCCGAACGCGTCCGCCGCCGCCGCAGTTCGTCGTAGCAGGCATTGATCGTCAAACGCGACGCCCACGCCGAAAACGAGTTTTCGTGTCCGCCGCGAAAATCCTTGAGCGAAAAATAGATCTTCGTAAACGCCTGCTGCACAATGTCTTCGATCTCTTCGCGCCGGCGGAAAAAGCGGCTCACGAGATGCACGACAAGTTTCCGGTAGCGTTCAAAAATACACGCAAAAGCCGTTTCGTCACCCGCCAGAACGAGTTTGACGAGTTCATCGTCCGCAATTTCCGACGGCGCATTTACTTTCAGGGCGGTCAGATTCACGCTTTGAATCGGATTGATTTTGATCGTCTCATCAATCATTACGGCTTTTTTCTGTAATTTTATTCGTTTCTCTTGCCGACGGGGCGCGGCTGATTTTCAATTTTGAAACCGTTCGGCACGGTAAACAGATCGGCAGACGGTTCGCTTTTCCTGATGTTGACGAGCCGGAAAATATGTTCGCCGGCAATCGGGTCGAGGTGGCGCGAATAAACGACGACCTGCAGTTCGGGCGAAAACCATTTTTCCGTGACGACCGGGATCGGCTTGTCGTTGCCGATCTGCCCGGCGGGAATTTCAAATGTCGCGCGCGTGCCTTCGACCGCCACGCCTTCGAGCATTTTCGTTCCCAAAGATTCGATTTTACCTTGTTTCTGCTCGGTTTCGGGCAGAAACGGGCGATTTTCGGGCAAAGGTTTGCGGCGCGCGAGCTTGCGGTTCAGGTCGAGAAAATAATGCGTTCTGCCCGGAAAATCGTTGATAAAAACCAGTTTTTGCGGCAAGCCGCCTTCGCTGACGACACTGAAACCGCCGATCGCTTCGAGCGGCTGTTCGCGGCGCGTTCTTCCCTGCCGGTCGCGGTAAACCGCGCCTTTGCTCGCTTTCGTGACGGTCGAGCCGTCAAAAAGCCGGCGCGTGTTCTCGATCACGATCTCCGCCGAAAACGGCGCGCCTGCAACTAATTTATCACCAAAACGCATTTCCGCCGCAATGAACTGCGCGGTCGGTGAATTTAGCGGCTGAAAATCTTCGCGTCTTTGTTCAAGTTTAACCCGCGCGTCAACTTCTTCAAATCGCGTTCGCGCTTCTTCGAGGCTGACCGCGCCGTCGCCGTTCTTGTCCATTAATTTATATTGCTCATTAATGTTTTCGTCAAACGCCGCGCGGTTCAGATCGCCCGGCTGCTTGATGCTTTCCATCACGAAAAACGGTAACGGCGGCGGTTGATTATCAATCATTGGGCGGTTCGGCTGTCCCGGGCGCGGCGGCAGAGGTTTCCTGCGCGGGCGCTCGACCTCATCAATCACGCCGTCGCCGTTGCGGTCGAGGCGTTTGAAAAACTCCTCGGTCGCGGCTTTATATTCTTCGCGCTCGATCTGCCCGTTCTTGTTCGCGTCGAAACGCGTAAGCCACTGCGTCCCGTTTCGCGGCGGTTGGGCAAACGCCGAATAAGCAAAGGTCAAAACGGTCGCGAAAGTTAAAATAGCCGCGATGATATAAAATTTCTTATCTCTCATAAAATGCCTCTTAAACCTAACGAATAAAACGAATTGCCCGCGCCAGACCGTCGTCGCCGATGACGACTTCGGCGCTGACGAGTTCGGATTCTTTTTCAAGGTTAGTTTTCACTCCGAGCGAAACCATCATCGAACTCGGAACTTTCACGCGCACGATCTGACCGCTGTCCGTCGCTGCCACGTAGGACAAAGCGATAAAATCGGTTTTTGTTTCTTCCGTTTCGTTTTTCGGCGAAACTTCTTTATTAGACGATTTGCCGGCGCGTTTCGCCGAATTTTCAATGTTTCGATTTTTGGCGGCAAATATTGTTTTCGGCTTGATATTTCTGACCGGAACTTTTTCAGCCGCCGGATCTTTCAAGATTTCGGGAATTTTGGAATCAATTTTCGGTGAAATAACCGGCGAATTTTCGGGTTTTTGCGCAATTTCTTCAACCGGATCTTGGAAAGGATTTTGCTGCGCGGTTATAGAATTTGAATCATTTCTAAAATTCAAAACTAAAACCGCCAGACCGAAACAAAGCACAATCGCCAATGCGCCGAAAACTAATTTCTGCGGGCAAAATCCAAAAAACCAACGCTTTTCGCGCCGTGCTTTTTCCGTCTCGATCCGGTTTCGGACATTCCACCAAAGGCGCGGCGAACCGGCAATTTCGTCGAGCGCCGCATCGTTTGGAGAAAAATCCTGCAAAAGCGTTCTGGCGATCCGGTCAAGTTGTTCGTCGGAAAGTTTTCTGTCCATAATGTTTCCCTTGAAAAGCGATCTCTGTGTGGAATGACGAACGAATATTCGTTTCGGTTACATTTATAAAAAATATTTTTTTTATCGGCACGCGCTTCGATTGCGGATTTGGGATTTGGGATTGCGGATTTGTCGATTCTAATGCTGCAAATAAAACAGGAATATCCCTTTGCGTCTTTGCGCCTTTGCGGGAAATTTATTTCAAACAGAAATTAATATTAAGGACGAAATTTCTCCCGCAAAGTCGGAAAGACGCGAAGATTTACGCGGCGGATTGTTTGTCACTCTCGATTCTTTTAAATTTAAGAAGATGAAATCCGAAATCCGAAACCCGAAATCCAAAATCTCGATTGGCTGTCAGGGCTGGAATTATGACGATTGGACGACGAAAGCCGGCGGCGAAAGCATTTTTTACCCGCGAGGCACGCGCAGCAGCGAAATGCTCGCGGTTTACGCGGAAATTTTCGAGACGATCGAGGTGGATTCGACGTTTTACGCGATCCCGCCCGCGTCCGTTGTCGAAAGCTGGTATAAAAAAACGCCGCCGCATTTCACGTTTTCCTTAAAAATGCCGCAGGAGATCACGCACGAACACGCGCTTCGTCCGAGTTCTTTCGAAATCACGGACGAATTTTGCGAGCGCGTCAAAGAATTGAAGGAAAAGCTCGGCGTCGTTCTCGTTCAGCTCGCGCCGCAGTTCGAAGCGTCAAAGGAAAACGCGCAGAATTTGCGGAAATTTTTAGAGCGTCTGCCGCGCGAGATCCGTTTCGCCGTCGAATTCCGCGAACGAAACTGGCTGATTGACTGGACATTTCAGGAACTCGAAAAAAACTCGGTCGCGCTCTGTCTGGTCGAAGGAAACTGGATTCCGCGCGAATTAACGTTCGGCGCAATCGAAAAACTGAACACCGATTTCGCCTACGTCCGCTTTATGGGCGAGCGCGATCTGACGGCGTTCGACAAAATTTATCGTCATCAGGACGCGAACCTGCAAATGTGGAAAGACGAGATCGAAAAGATAAGCGCAAAAGAAATTTTCGTCTATTTCAGCAATTTCTATGAAGGACACGCGCCCGCGAGCGTTAATAAACTGAAAAAACTTCTCGGGCAAGAAATTATTGAGGCAAGCGATTTGGAAAACCAAGGCTCGTTGTTTTAACCGGAAATTAAATCGGAAAAATGGAATGGAACGCCCGAATTAACCGGGCGCGCACACAACATGATAATCAATGTAGTTTCGCGCATGAAAGCATGCTATTCGCGCTCCGGTTGAATGAGTTGTTCGGGAGGGCGTTGCAAAAAATAAGCAACGTCAAGGACGAGGTAAGCAAAAGTTTTAGTTGATAATCAGAATGTAGAAACACGCACGAAGGCGAGTATACCATTCGCCCGAACTAAAGTGCGGGCTTCCGCATTATCTTACAAAACTTATTATTCCCTGCTTACTAATCTCCACCCGTTTTCCGTTTTCTCAAATCCCAACTTACCTACTTTCTTATAGATTTGACCTTTATTTTGACAGATAACGCTGGGGTTAAACGTCATACGGTCTGACTGCAAGCATTCAAGTTCAGCTTCAAACTCCATCGTGTAGCGGCGTTCATTGCTTATTCCGTTTGTCTTTTGAAGCTTTTGACCCTATACAGGTTTGACTCTGCGCCTTGATCCTCAAAGACCTTCTTTCCTTCCGATTCTGAGGGAGCGGATGAGCAGGCGGTAAACAAGAAAAGGACTATGGGCAAAAGCACGAACAGCAAACGCGGGTTAATTAATTGAAAAGTTTCTTTGGACATTGTTGGATTCCTTATCATTTAAAGGGGCATTCCACTTTTGATTAAAGGCTGCCTGCCGTTGCCCCATTTCACGACAACCGCCGAACTATTGATTGACAGGAATCATTCCGCATAATCATCGTTTTTGGTTGCTTATGCGGAATCATTCCGCATAAGCAACAGATTTCGGGTATTATGAAGAACGATTCCGCATAAATATCTTAATTTGCGGGTTGATTATACAATGATTTTCGATTTTGGGAATAAATTTTTCTCTGTAATTCAGCAGAAAATTAAAATCACGATTGATGCGCTTCCATATATGCCCGCAATAAAGCGTTGATTTTTGTTTGATAACCTGCACCTTGATTTTTATACCATTAGACATCTTTCCTAAATAAAAGCCAATGAAATTGGCGAAATATTTGTAGCCCATAACGCAAGTTATGGGTAAAAGGCGAATCAAGTCATAGAGCTATTGAAAATAGCGGCATAAAATATGTCACTCTCTTCGAGAGTTAGAATAATTTTCCTGACTTTTCCCTAGCGTTATGGGCTACAAATATTGCGTCATCTTCGATGACTGAATTTCGATAACTTCAGACAAATCAACGGTTATTTTGGAAAGAGGTCTATTCTAAAACGTCGCTATCATTGTAGATCGTCACCGTTTTTGCAAATTCAAACCTTTTCGTAGTTTTATCGTAAAATAAACAAAGCGTTTTGCGTCCAAAGCAAAATAAACGTTTCGTGGAGAAAATAACAGAAAAAATGGCAATGTCTAAAACAGGAAAAACTCTTCTCATCGTCGGCGGAATATTTTTCGCCCTTTTTTTGGTGGCGGTCATCGGGATCGCGCTGATGTTCGAATCAATGGGCAAGCCGAGCGTGCCGGACAACAGCGTGCTGGTTTTGAGCGTTTCGGGGAGTTTGCCCGATTACGCGCCCGACGATCCGACGGCGCGGCTTTTCGGGATCAGCCAGCCGCAGTCTTTTACGAGCCTTTTGACGCAGCTGCGCAAGGCGAAGGTCGATCCGCGCGTCGGCGGCGTTCTGCTCGACATCAAATTTCCGCAGATCGGCTGGGGCAAAGCCGAAGAACTGCGCGAGGCGATCAAGGATTTTCGCGCGTCGGGCAAACCGATCTATTCCTATATGGAGATCGGGATGAACAAGGAATATTACATCGCGTCCGCGACGGAAAAGATCTATCTGCCGCCCGCCGGCGATATTTACATCAACGGTTTTGCCGCCGAAGCGATGTTTTATAAAGGCTCGCTCGATAAATTAGGCATCGAGGCGGAAGTCATCCAGATCGGACCGAAATACAAAAACGCGCCCGATCAATACACGAAAGATAAAATGGGCGACGGTCAGCGCGAAGTTATCAACGCCCTTTTAGACGAATATTTCGGACGACTGACAAAAGGCATCGCCGAATCGCGAAACAAATCGGCGGAAGATGTCGCCGCGATCATTGACGGTGCGCCGTATCACGCCGACGAAGCCAAACAACTCAATTTGATTGATGACGCGCTTTACCGCGATCAGGTTTACGACCAGTTGAAAACACGGCTCGGCTACAAAACGGAAGACAAACTGCGCACCGTCTCGGGCAGCTCTTACCGCGAAATTCCTTCGGACAGCTTAGGTTTAAATAACGGCGAAAAAGTTGCCGTCATCTACGCTTCGGGCGCGATTAATATGGGCAGTTCGAGCAAAAGCCCGTTCGGCGGCGAAATGGTCGGCGCGGACACAATCGTTAAAGCCGTCAACGACGCGGCGGCAGATACTTCGATTAAAGCAATCGTTTTGCGCGTTGATTCTCCGGGCGGTTCGGCACTCGCGTCCGATCTGATGTGGCACGCGATTGAAAACGCGAAGGCGAAAAAACCCGTCGTCGTTTCGATGGCAGATGTCGCCGCGTCGGGCGGTTATTACATCGCCTGCAACGCCAACAAGATCGTCGCCGAACCGACGACCGTGACCGGCTCGATCGGCGTATTCATGGGCAAACCCATTTTGAAAGGTTTTTACGATTGGGTCGGCATCACGAACGAATACGTAACACGCGGTAAAAATTCGGGAATTTTCCGCGAAGACCAGAAATGGACGGACACCGAACGCGCCAAAATGCAGACGCAAGCCGAGAAAATATACTTCAACGATTTTCTGCCGAAAGTCGCCAAAGGTCGCAGTAAAACGGTGGAAGAAGTCAACACGCTCGGTCAAGGTCGCGTCTGGACGGGAACGCAGGCGAAGGAAAACGGCTTGATTGACGAATTCGGCGGACTCGAAAAAGCCATCGAGATCGCCAAACAGCTTGCGAATCTGCCCGCCGACAAGGACGTGCGCCGCGTCGCATACCCGGAACCGCGCTCGTTTTTGGACGAATATTTCGGCAGCGGCGACGACAGCACGTTTACCGAAACCGAAGAATTCAAAATGAAAAAAGCGATGATTGACGCACTGCCCGAAGACGTTCGCCGTTCCCTGCGTTACGCCGAAGTTTTAGACCGTATGAAACGCGGCGAAGCGATGCTGATGCTGCCGTTTGAACTCGAAATCAAATAACGCAAGTTATTATTTCGCCTGCGAAACACACGAAAAGAACGAAAGAAAAATTCAATCCAAAAAATATTTTCGTATTTTTCGTGTGTTTCGTAGGCGAATGTATTTTTTCGTAACTGATATGCCGTGTTAAAAGCGGATAAGAAAACGAAAGTTTTGTTATCCGCTTTTTTGTTTGCGATTTTTTTGTGAACCGATTTTAAGATAAAGCCGTAAGACGGAATTGTTATGAGGAATATTTTATACATCTTTTTAATTATTTTAGTTACAGCGAGTTTGGTTCCGTCACAAAATAATCCGGCGGAATCGAAAAATGTCATTAAAGTCGAAGCCGACGCAGGCAGCGGATTTTCATACCCGTATTATCTTCTTGTTCCCGACGCTCTGCGCGAAGAGTCGGCGAAAAATCAAACGCATAATCTGCTTGTCGCGCCGAATAATACGGGCAAGATTAATGACGATCTAAGCGTTCACGAAGCAAACGTGAAACAAAAAATGATGCAGATGGGAATGGTGTTCGGCAAATTGAACGTGCCGGTTCTGATGCCGGTTTTTCCGCGTCCGGAAACCGATTGGAAAATTTACACGCACGCGCTCGACCGCGATTCTCTGCTGACCGAAAAAGCGGAATACAAGCGTTTTGACCTTCAGCTTGCCGCGATGATCTCGCACGCGCGGGGAAAACTGGCGAAGGAAAATCTGAAAATTGACGAACGCGTTTTAATGTATGGATTTTCGGCTTCGGGAATGTTCGTCAACCGCTTTGCGTTTCTGCATCCCGACAAAGTAAAAGCCGTCGCGTGCGGTTCGCCCGGCGGTTGGGCGATTGCGCCGAGCGAAAAATTCGGCGGCAAAACGCTTCGTTACCCGATCGGGGTTGGCGATTTCAAAACCGTCACGGGCAAAAAACTTGACACAAAGAAACTACAAAAAGTCGCGTTTTTTATCTTTTTGGGCGACAAGGACGAAAACGATTCGGTCGTTTTCGGCGACGGTTACGAAGAAGAAGACAAAACCATAATCTTCGAGCTTTTCGGCAAAACGCCGCTCGAACGTTGGGAAATTTCCAAGAAACTTTACGCGGAAAACAAAATGCAGGCGGAATTTAAACTTTATCCCGATACCGCGCACAAAGTGACGATTGAAATGATCGGCGACATACAGGTTTTCTTCGGGAAATTTGCCAACAACTAAATTTATAATAATCTGACCTTTTTTTTCGAGAAAAAACGCATTATTATCTGAACGCGGTTTACAGGATTAGAAAAGGAGAAAATAAATGAACAGAAAATTAAATTTAGTTGTTAAATCATTCATCATCAAAAGTTTTGCGGTTTTGATGATTATCGGAACGATGGATTCGGCAGTTTTTTCGCAATCGCGGATTCGGTTCGCGCGCGGGCGCACTTCGACGACCGTGTCCGGCTCGATTGCGGCTTACGGCAGCCGCAGTTATGTTCTCGGCGCAAGACGCGGACAGACGATGAGTGTGCGCGTCAGTTCGGGAAGCGGCGATGTTCATCTTGACATCGGCGGAAACGATGTCGGCACCGGCACGACCATTCGATTGCGTTCGACCGACGATTACATCATCACGGTTCACAACGAAGGCAGAGCGACCAGATATTCGCTTTACGTTTCAATTCGGTAACTTTGGATTTATAAATTGCCGCTAACTTTAGTTAGTAGATTAGATTCCAAAATCAAAAGGCTTTAGCCGAATTTCATTAAAACAAAAAATCCTTATTGCTTGAGCCCAGTTTGCCCTCAAGCAATAAGGATTTTTTGTTTACTTTTCGGAACTTTGGCTAAAGCCTTTTGATATATTTTCCATTATCCACCGGCTAAAGCCGGCGGCAATTTATTCAAATCCGCCTCCGAAAAAGGATTTTGAGCGATTTGCTGTTTACTGATTTAAAGATTCCGCCGTCCGGCAATATAATAATCCTTGTTAAGAAAAAAAATTTAGCGAGGATTTTTTTATGAAAAGGTTTCTTTCGGTCTTTTTTGTTCTGCTTTTTGTTTTTTCCGCCATTGCACAGGAAAAATATACGATTCAGCAATATCTCTCGATTCGTTCCGCCGGTTCGCCCGCGCTTTCGCCCGACGGCAAGCGTTTGTTGTACCTGACGAATGTTACCGGAACATCGCAAATCTGGATGATTGATTTGCCTTCGGGCGCGCCGAAACAAATCACGAATTACGATGATAACGTCGGATTCGTCAGATTTTCGCCGAAAGGCGACGGCGCGGTTTTCGGCAAAGCGCGCGGCGGCGATGAAAACACACAGTTTTTCTGGATGAAAGCCGACGGCACGGGCATCAAAGAACTCACAAGCAGTCCGAAAATCCGTCATAATTTTGGCGATTGGTCGGCGGACGGCAGCAAGATTTATTACGCCTCGAACAAACGCAACCCGCAGTTTTTCGACATTTACGCGATGAACGTCGCGGACGGCAAAGAAGAACTTTTGTATCAATACGACGGCTCGAACTCGTTCGCCGCCGCTTCGGACGACGGCAGCAAAATCATCGTTTCGCGTTCGGGAATTGAATTAAGTCTCGACAATAATCTTTATCTCGTGGATGTCAAAACGAAAGCCGAAACGCTTCTGACACCGCACGAAGGCTCGGCTGAATTTGAGAACGTCAATTTCATCACCAACGACGAGATCGAGTTTACGACAAACGACAAACGCGAGTTTATGAGTTTGGCGAGAATGCCGCTTGAGGCGAAACAAATGCGTGTTTTGTCCGATTCGGAATGGGATATTGATTCGATCAGAATTTCCCGCAAAAACAAGATCAAAGCGCAGGTCGTCAACCGCGAAGGGTTTTCGGAACTCGATATTTACAAACCGAAGAAAATCGGCAAAGAATCGGTCAAACTTCCCGCGCAAGGAATAGTCGGCGGCTTGAATTTTTCCGAAGACGGCAAAATTCTGGCATTCTCGTTTGTTTCTTCAAAATACAATTCCGACATCTGGCTTTACGACACGGAAAAGAAATCTTTGACGCAAGTCACGAAAAGCGACCGCGCCGGAATAGCACACGAATCTTTTCGCGAGCCTCATTTGATAAAATATAAAACTTTCGATGGACGCGAGATTCCGGCTTGGTATTATTTGCCCGTCAAATCTTTTTACGATAAGAAAACCGATTCTTTTGTTATTCAGGGCGATAAATACAGCGAAAAACCAAACAATCAAAACAAAATTGCTACTAATAACGAAGTTCTGAAGTATTTTCCCGTTATCGTCAACGTTCACGGCGGACCCGAAGGGCAGGAACGCCCCGGTTTTAATCCGCTTTATCAATATTATCTGTCGCGCGGCTACGCGATTCTGGCGACGAATGTGCGCGGTTCGACCGGCTACGGCAAAACTTTTACGCATCTTGACGACGTTCGCAAGCGCGAAGATTCCGTCAAAGATTTGGCTTATTCGGTCGAATGGCTCAAAACTTCGGGCGGCGCAGACCCGAAACGCATCGCCGTGATGGGCGGCAGTTACGGCGGTTATATGACGATGGCGGCGATCACGCTTTATCCCGATCTGTTTGCTGCCGCCGTGAACACGGTCGGCATCGTCAACTGGGAAACTTTTCTCAAAAACACGTCGGGTTACCGCCGCCGCCAGCGCGAAGTCGAATACGGAATGCTCGATAAAGACATCGAATTCTTACGCTCGATTTCGCCGATTGCGAAAGTTGATAAAATCAAAACGCCGCTTTTTGTCATTCACGGCAAAAACGACCCGCGCGTTCCCTACACCGAAGCCGAACAGGTCGTCAAAGCCTTACGGGATAGAAAAGCAATTGTCGAATACAAACTTTTCGACGACGAAGGACACGGCATTTCAAAGCTCAAAAACCGGCTCGAACTTTACCCGCTCGTCGCCGATTTTCTCGATAAATATATGAAGTAGAAAGTGGAAAAGTGAAAAAGGATAAAAGTGAAAAAGTTGCTTGAGTAAAGAATCCAACTTTTTCACTTTTTCACTTTTTCACTTTTTCACTTTAATCAGGCAGGTTTTCGCTCAAAATTCTGATCGCATTTCCGCCCATGATCTTGGCGATCTCTTCTTCGGTAAAATTTTCGTTCAAAAGTGCTTCGGTGATCAGTGCCGCGCCGCTCACATCGAACGGAACTTTAACCGCACCGTCGAAATCCGAGCCGAGCGCGACGTGGTTTGTGCCGACCAGATTTGCCGTGTAGCGAATCGCTCTGGCGATGGATTTTGCATCTTCGCCGCAAATCGCCGTGTCCCAAAAACCGATGCCGATCACGCCGCCGGTTTTAGCGATCGCTTTTAACTGCTCGTCCGACAAATTCCGCTGATTATCACAAGTTCCGCGCACGCCCGTATGCGAAACGACAACGGGTTTTGTTGCAATTGCCAAAACATCGTCAAGAGCTTTCGGCGAAGCGTGCGCAAGGTCAACGAGCATTCCTTTTGCTTGCATCTGCCGGATCATTTCACTGCCTTTTTCGGTCAAACCGTATTTTCGGGTGCCGTGTGCCGAACCGCCCATTTCCGTGTCGAAAAAATGCGACGGCGACATCATCCGAAAGCCCGCGTCGAACAAAACCTGCAAGTTTCCAACCTTTCCGTCGAGTGCGTGTGCGCCTTCGATTCCGAGCCAACCGCCGACGATTTTTTCAGATTTCCGGCGTTCGAGAAAATTCGCCAAATCTTTTTTCGTTTTGATGACGACGAGTTTTCCGTTCGATTTTTCGGCGTATTCGTGAAGCCGCGCGGCTTGCCAGACGGCGCGGTTCGTCAAGCTCGAAAGATTTTCGAGCGGCTGGCGCTGCGCGAGCGCGAGCCAGAAAATGTTGTCGGTTTCGTCCGTATTGCGCTTGATATTCAGATCGCGCGGAGTTTTTGTGACGACCGTAAAAGCCTGCAAAGCGACATTTCCTTCCAAAAGGCGAGGAATATCAACCTGACCGATCTTCGATTTTTCCAGCAGATTGCGATTCCACAAAAGCGAATCGGCGTGAAGGTCGGCAACCAAAAGTTTTTCGTGCAGGATTTTAGCTTTTTCGCTCGCCTGATACGGCGGTTTGTTGATGATAGGATTGAGCGATTTTTCGACCATCGCGGGCGCAAAGCCAAAGAAAAAGACGAGAAAGCCGATAAACAGAACGACTAAAACGACCGCCGCGATTTTTAAGATTTTTTTCATAATCAAATTGCGCAGTTAAATTGCCGCCAACTTAAGTTGGCGGTCTATTTGCAATTAGAAAAAAGGCTTTAGCCGAATAACAATTTTAAAATAAATTCCTTTTTGCTTCAGCTAAAGCTGGTCGGATAATTGATTTGTTTACTTAAATTTGGCTAAAGCCCTGCTTTTTGAACTACTCTATCCTCCAACTAAAGTTGGAGGCAATTGATAAAGCATTTTTTCAGTAAAACTAAATTTTCACTAAACAGCCTGTTTCATTCGATTCGTGCGCCGCGTCCAAAACTTTTTGGACTTTCACGCCGTCATCAAACGTCGCGGCGTGTTCGATTTCGGCTTTTCCGCTTAAAATTGCCTGAATAATTTCGGGCGCGAAATTCAAAAAGCCGCGCGTAAATCCCGTGTCGGGAACGCCCGCGATATTTTTGCCCAGATCGGTTTCGATTTCCGTCCAATCGCTTGCGTCAGATTTACCGAGAAAAACCTCGCCGCGCGCTTCGACGCGAAGCGCACCTTTTGAACCGAAAAATTCCATCCGGTTTTGATATTTCGGATATTCGGTCATCGAAATCGAAACGTTTCCGGTCGCGTCCGTCGTTAAATCGCCATCCGCGAAACGCACGATCATATTCGCTTCGTCGTCGGTCGTCACCTCGCGCATTTCACCGCTCGAATCTTTGCGCCGCTTGATATGTGTTTGCAAACAGCAGAAAACTTCCGCAATTTCCGTTTCCAAAAACCAGTTCAGGGAATCAATGAGGTGCGAACCGATTGCGCCGAGTGCGCCGCCGCCCGCCGTTTTGTCCGACCACCAGTTCCACGCAGCGTTCGCGTCGCCGCGATGCGGAGCGCGAAAATTCGCTTTCGCGTGGCGCACTTTTCCGATCGCGCCGTTTTTCAGCATTTCAAGCGCGAGCCGTCTGCCGTGCAAAAACCGGAGTTCGTGGTCAATTAATGCCAGAACATTTTTTTCTTTGGCTTTTTCGGTCATTTCACGCGCTTGCGCCGCGTTCATCGCCATCGGTTTTTCGCACAAAACGTGTTTTCCGGCTTCGATTGCCGCGAGCGTCATTTCAAAATGCGTGTTCGGCGGCGTGGTGATGCAGACTAAATCTACATTTTCGTTTTCAACCGTCTCGCGCCAATCGTCCGTAAAATGCCCGATGCCGAATTCCCGCGCCGTGCTTTCGGCGTTTTCGGCGTGACCGCTCGCTACCGAAACGACCTTCGCATTTTCGCATTCCAAAAACGCGGGAATCTGCACGCGCCGCGCAAATCCCGTTCCGATAATTCCGATTCCGACCTTTTCCTTCATCACAAAAAAATACAACAAACTTCAGTTTGTTGCACGCGCCGCAGATGGCAATCGCTCAGCGACAAACTGAAGTTTGTCGTACATCCTTTCAAAAACAAAAAGCGTGAGAATTAAATTTCTCACGCTTTTAAACTTTACCCACCCGCTACCGCAGGCGGTTCTGACCAATAATCCCGTTAGCCTTTGTCAATGCCGAGCGCGAAACTTCCTTTTTTGCGCTTGTTGCCGTGACGCAGAAAATATTCGTAAATCTCGCGGTTTTCGTCCGACATCTGCGTAATTTTCGCGCCGACCAGAAAACGCGCCGTCGAGATATGCTGTCCGACCTCTTCATAGCGCATCCCGACGATCTGCATCTGAATCTTTCCGCCCGGCAGATCCAGTTCGGCGTTTAAAATTCTGCCGCCGCCGACCAGATAATTTTCGTGTATGCGGATCGCAGAGACGATGAAACCGACGCCAGAACGGCTCATATCCTTGGTTTCGCCCGTTATTACCAGATTCTCGACGGGCATTTTCAATCTTCCCGTGTTTTTGTCCGGTTCAAACCAGATTTTTATCGGAACTTCGTAATTCTTGCGGGGCGAAACGACGCGTTCCGTTATGGATTTACTAAACAATGAAACCAGTTTTCTTATCATTTTTTTGTTGTTTTAGCAGCCGGTATGCTCAAAAACCTTGTAGTTAAACAACTTATACCCTTTTTTCAATAAAATTTCAACAACTTTTTTCAAAATGTTACAAAAATTTTATTTTTTAAGCGGTTGTCCCTGATTTTCTTTCGCCGTCAGACGCGGACTTTTCTTGTCGTCGAGTTCCAAAAGAAATGAAAGTTTGCCGGTTTTTCCGAAAACCGACGGCTCGGCGGTCGCGTAATATTTCTTCTTGTCGGACGAGAGAATAACGCGATAATTATAGCCGGTCGAATCCGAGGTCAGCGCGTCTTCGGGCAAGAAGCCTTTTTCGACCAGCGCGTTTATTTCGCCGTAAAATCCGCCGTTTTGCAGGGCGTAAACCATCTGCGCTTTGGAAATGCGCTCCATCATCGCTTTCGCTTCCGATTCGTGCGTTTGCAGACGCAGATTGAAGAAATATTTATTGCCTTCCTTTTTAATCGTGGATTCCGCCTGTTCGTCAACCGTCAAAATTATCCAGTAATTTCCCTCTTTTCGCAGACGAATTTCCTGCAGAGTGATTTGTTTTGTTTCGTTATCGGGCAATTTCGCCGTGACGGTTGCGTAATTTCCCGAAATGATCTCGCCGTTGATTTCGATTTCGGCGGGAATCTGCTGCGCGATTGTCGCCAGATCAAGATGCAGATCGGCGAGTTCCGTGTCGGTCAAACCTTCGATTGCCGGACGCAGATTCGTTAAGAACATCGCTTCGCGGAAACGATTTTCTCGCAGACTCTTATAAAAAACGCGAACCGTGTCGGCGGGCGAATCCTTTGTGATTTCGATTGACGCGCCTTTGGTCGTGCGCGGCGGCGCTTTGACGCTCGATTGGAATTCCGTATTTTTGACCGGCGCGCTCTTTTCCGTCTCGTTCACTTTCGCCGCTTCGACCGCGCAGCCGCCAACCATCAGAACCGAAAAGATAACTGTTAAAAGATTAACCTGAAAAAAAGCTTTGGACATTGAAACTGTTCTCCGAAATTCAGAAGTTAATGTTGAATTGAAAAATGGATTTTATGCAGAAAACGTATCAGGGAAAGAATTTTGATACGCTGTGTGCATTATAGCGCGTCGCAAACAAAAAGGTAAACAAAATTTTACATTTTGTCACAATTTTTTAACTTTAATTTGAAAGTTTTTGCGAACATCGGTTCTTTTTAATTTCCGTCGTTCGCATTTTGCGGTAAATTGCGGAAAAACACCGGCTGTTTATTCTGAAATTAAAATCCGAATCCGGAATTTTATTCTTCTTCTTCGACCGTGCAAAGCAGCGGATATTCGTGGGCTTTGGAGAGGTTCATCGCTTTTTCGGCTTTCATCTGCGCGACTTCGTAAGGATAAACGCCCGCGATGCCGACACCTTCGTTATGAACTTTGAGCATAATCGAAAAAGCTTCGATCTCGGAACGCAGAAAAACGTGGACGAGAATAAAAACGACAAAATCCATCGTCGTAAAATCGTCGTTGTGCAGAAGGACTTTGTAAAGTTTCGGCTTTTCGAGCTTCGTTTCACTCTCGGTCAGAACCTCACCGTCGTGTTCAATATCAGGAAATTCGGGCATATATCATTTACCATTTACCATTTACCATTAAAGTATTTTGATAAATTATTAATGTTAAATGATAAATGTTTTTTAGAATTTCTTCACTTCAAAATACGCTTTAATCGCGTTGTATTTCGAGGAATGTTCCAAAATATCGAAAACTTCCGCGAAATTTTCCAAACCTTCGACCTTATGCGTCATCATTCGCACGAGCCAGCCCGGATACATCGCTTCGCAGAGCGCGAAATCTTTCACGCCCATTTCAAAATGTTCGCGGTTGGCGTTGACCGTGCCGACCATCGCGCGATTGCCTAAAACGAACATCTGGTTGATCTTATCCGACGGCACGGCGTCGGTTTTGCGGTCGCCGCCGGTCACCGATGAAAGAATCAGAATGCCGTTTTCGTTCAAACTTTGCATCGCGTCAAAAATGATCGGCGAAAATCCGGTGCATTCGAAAACCAGATCGTATTCGCCGTATTTTTTCGTCGAATCCTTGACGGAAACGTCTTCGGTCGAATCGTAAGTCGCGCCGATTGCTTCGCAAAGTTCGGCGTTCAGATAACCCGTGCGTGGATTTCTGCCGAAACCGTGAACTTCGTAACCGCGCATTCTGAGCGCCATCACGGTCAGCAGTCCGACGTTTCCCGTGCCGAGAACCGCCGCCGTTTTCGGTCGCCAGATTTTCAGGCGTTCCTGAATGTCGCTTGCCTGTTTCAAGCCTTTTTCGATGATCGAAAGCGGTTCCAAAAGAACGGCGATCTCGGCGAGCGCGGGCGGAATTTTGATCAAAAAATCCGCGCTCTCAACATAAAATTCCGCCATAAACCCGTGCAGACGCGAAATTCCGCGTTCGTAATATTTATCGTCGGTCGTAAAATCCTGTGTGCCAATTTTGTCATAAATACTCGAACCGCGCGGACGGCGCACGGTCGCGACGACAAAATCGCCTTTTTTCAGCTCTTTGACATTTTTGCCGGTTTCGACGACGCGCCCGAAATTTTCGTGCCCCAAAACGAGAAAATCGAAACCTTTCGGCGCGACGCCGTATTCGGCGTTGTTGATCTCGCGGTCGGTTCCGCACGCGCCGACGCGCAAAACTTCAACCAAAACGCCGCGCCCGTCCTTAAATTCCGCCGGATCGGGCTTGTCCATCTCGACCAGATGAACCGAGTTTTCTTTTTTCGGTATAACCGCAACTGCTTTCATAATTTATTTTCTGATGATTGGTTCGATGAATCTTTTTAGGTTTTTCCTGCCGCCGTTCGCATCGCCGACAAAATCTCGGTGTCCGTCGTCCTCCGCGACCAGACTCAAAAAGTCGTAAATACAATCCAACTGCTCGAAGTTGAAACCTTCGAACCTTTCTTTCCAATACTCGAAGTTTTCCCTGATATTCTTTTTAAGCGGTGCGAGCGCGTAAATCGTAAACTCCGTGTTCGTCTTGTTTTCAACTGAAAAATTATCAAGAGAATAAATCAGATAAGCAGGCAGAAAGTAGTTAAACGCCGTAGGCGAAAACAGTGGTATTTTATCGTAATTATTCTCGATAATTTTCGGCTCGATCGTTCTCCAATTTTTGTCGGCGAAGTCTTTTCTCAAGCTTCGACATTCATCGCATTCGTGCTCGACGATTTCCGCCGGATAAGGAACAGCCGCGAAAGCCTTTAATATTTTTTGCTTTAATGAGCTGAGCTGCTCTTTTGAAACCCTCATGTTTTGCCTACAAATTTTACCGCGCGTCTATAATTCTCCAAAAACGCCACTGCTTTCATAGTTTTAATTTGCGTAATATCCGCGCCGTGTTCTGGTGATCAGATTCGGCTGATTTTTGATCTTAACTGTTAAATTGCGCCAGCCGCCGTCGCGCGTTTCGTTTTGCGGCTCGTAGCCGATACTGTAGATTTGTCCGAGTTCGTTGATGACCTGTTCGTAAATGCCGCTCAAATCCTTAACATCGTTGGCACGGTAGGATTGTCCGCCGCTTTCTTCGGCGAGCATCGCCAAAGTTTGCTGTGATTTTCGGATGATCCGCGACGCGTATTCATCGCCGCCGCGCTGTCTGCCGAGATAAACCGGAAAAATCGTCGTTTCGCCGCGCCGCACGGTTTCGATCACATCGGCAAACGTCGTGTTCATCGAATTATCTTCGGCATCAGTCATCAGAACGACCGCGCTGCGCCGTCCGGCGACCTTTTCCGCGAGAATTTTTTCATAGACGAACCTGAGCGAATCCCAGATCGGCGAAGCGCCGTTTACCTCAATGTCCTTGATTTTTTGATTGAGCGCGCTTTTGTCGCTTGTTAATTCGGAGACGATTTTGATGTCGGTCGCAAATGCGACGACGGCGATGCGGTCTAAGGGGCGCGCCAATTCAACGAAACGTTGCGCGGCTTTTTTTATGAGGCTTCTTTTTTCGATTGTCGAACCCGAAAAATCAAGCAATAAGACCAGATCAAACGGCTGTTCGGTGTTTGAAAAGAAAGAAATTTCCTGCTCCGCGCCGTCTTCCGAAACCGTAAAATCGTCTTTTGTGAGCTTTAATCCGAGCGGAACTTTCAAATCCTGCGTCAGCACGCGGACGTTCAGATTAACGATTTTGGTATCAATCGTGATCGCTTCGTTTTCATCGTCGGAAAGTCCGAGAATTTCAGCGTCGCTGTTCTTATCATTATTCTTTTGGCGCAGATTCGGTGGCGTCGGCTGACGATGCGATTTTAAGACCGGCATCAGATACCGCCCTTCAAAACCGCGAATTTGGTAAGCGAGCGGCGGCATATCATACATTTTCCGCCATTCGTCAACCTTTTCCTCGTTCTGAATCGGGTAGAGATAAACCACGTTATTTCTGATTGCCGCCTGCGTTCCGAAGATTTGCGGCATTCTTAAACCGACGCGGATGCTGTCAACCATCGAAGCCAGCAGCGGATTTCCGATAAAACCTTTTTTCGCCGCTTCGACCATCACGGGCAGTAATTCCTGCTGTGCCTGAATGTTTTTGTTGTTCGTAATCAGAAAAACAAATGCTTCAAAACCGTCGTCTCTGATAGATTCTTTGGTCAGCCAGCCGTTTTCCTTAACGATTTGGCAGACGCGCGCGAGATGTTTGATGCCCATCTCATTGGCTTCGGGAATCAGATTTTGATTTTTACTGGTATCGCCTGAAATTTTCGCGTTCAGCTTCTCGCGTTCTTCACGCATTGCGAGCAGTTCCTTGCGAATGTTTTTGTTTTCTTTGACTTGCGGTGCCGCTTTGAGCGTTTCGATTATTTTTTTCGCTTCTTCGTCGATCAAACAACGGCTTTGCGCCGAAACGCCGGCGGCGAAAGTGAAAAATAAACCGAAAAATAAGACTGCTGTTTTCATTTTTATTCCCTGTGTCCGTAAAACTCGCTGAATAAAAGGATAAGTTCCATTTTACAATAAATCGCCGGAATTCATTTTCTTATTCCGCATCGGACGGTTTCGACGGAAATCTGATGCGGATCGTCGTTTCCATATTTACGCCGGATTCCGCATAAGCGTATTCGCCCAATTGCTGCAGAATCTTGCCCATCAAACCCGTCCAGCCGGTTTGATGACTTGCGCCAAGCCCGCGCCCGTTGTCGCCGTGAAAATATTCGTAGAACGGAATGTAATCACGAAAGTTTTCGTCGGTCTGAAATTTTTCGACGTTGCCGAAAACTGCGCGGTTGCCCGTCTCGTCTTTTGTAAAGATTTTACACAAGCGTTTTTCGAGTTCCTGCGAAACCTGCCAGAGCGTCAGAAACACGCCCGAACCGGTCGGAAATTCGACCTTTAAGCTGTCGCCGTAAAAATAATCGAATTTTTGCAGAGATTCGATCAGCAGAAAATTCATCGGAAACCAGATCGGACCGCGCCAGTTCGAGTTTCCGCCGAACATTCCGGTTTTCGATTCCGCCGGTTCGTAAGCGACTTCGTAACGATTGCCGCCGATTTCAAAAATGTATGGATTCGCTTTGTGATGGCGCGAAATCGAGCGAATTCCGTAATCCGATAAAAATTCGCTTTCCGACAGCAAACAGCGCAAAATCCTCTGCAGACGGTTTTTGTTGACGAGCGCGAGCAGATGCCGGTTTTTCTGTCCCCGTTCCTGAAGACAGGAAATTTCGTCGGTCAGGTCTGAGCGGTTTTTCAAAAACCATTCCGTCCGCCGACGGAAATCGGGCAAATTATCGAGCCAGTCGTGTTCGAGCGTTTCGACCGCGAAAAGCGGGATCAGCCCGACCATCGAACGGATTTTGATCGGAATGTTCCGCCGGTCGGGCAGATGCAGAACGTCGTAATAAAATCCGTCGCGTTCGCTCCAGAGTTCGGTATTTTCATCGCCGACGTTGTTCATCGCGTCGGAAATATAAACGAAATGCTCGAAAAATTTGCTCGCCACATCTTCGTAAACCTTATCGGTTTTGGCTAACTCCAACGCGATTCCGAGCATGTTCAGACAAAACATCGCCATCCACGAAGTGCCGTCCGATTGTTCCAGAACGCCGCCCGACGGCAGTACCGAGCTGCGGTCGAAAACCACGAT
>JALHNX010000090.1 GCA_022843305.1 Pyrinomonadaceae bacterium
TCCGGGCTGCGCTTTGGCGATTGAAAGCGCGCGGAGTTTGTTGGCGCGGAGCGTTTCCAAATCTTCCGCCGCGAATTTCGGATTGAGCATAACATCAGCCACCAAAGTCAGAAAACGCGTATCGAATTCCGACAAAACTTCGCCGCCGATAATGGTTTTATCGGTCTGCGCGGCGGTAAAGATACTGCCGCCCATTTCGGCGGTTTCGCGCGCGATTGCTTCCGAATTACGCGCCGCCGTGCCTTCTTTGAGCATTCCGGCGACGATTTCCGAAATCCAGCGTTGACCTTCTTTTTCGTTCAAACTTCCCGAACGAATAACCGCCTGAATCGCAACTTTCGGCACACTGCCGTAAGGCACGAGCGTTATGCGCATTCCGTTTTTTAAGCTGTAAGTTTCAGCCGCCGGAAAAACGAACGGTTTCGGTTGTCCGCCGACGGGCGGCGTTTCCTTTTGCGCGAAAATTCCGAAAGCGAAGGAAAGAAGAACCATCGCCGAAACACAGAAACGCAGAGTATTTTTAGACATATTTTTCACTTTTAACTTTTTACTTTTTACTTGATTCATTTCGCCTCCTTATTCCGCTTTTTTCTCCGCTTTTTCGGGATTGATGATGACAACCGTGCGGTTTGTTTTCCGCAAATATTCTTTCGCGGTTTTCTTAATGATCTTCGGCGTAACTTTGCGGAAATTGGCTTCGATCTGATTAATCATTTGCGGATTGTCGTCAAAAAGGGCAAAGCTCGCAAGCAGGTCGGCGCGTCCGAAACCGCCGAATTGCTGCATCGTGTCGTATAAACCCGAACGGAATTTGACAATCGCGCGGTCAATTTCGGCTTGCGTTACGCCTTTGGTTTGAACCTGTTCGATGACGGCATCGCTCGCGGCTAAGATTTCCTGCGGCGTAAATTTGTCGTCGTGGATCAGATCAACCGTAAACAGCATCGGACCGTTGTAGTTGAACATATTTCCGAGATAAGCATTGATGCCGCCGCGGATTCCGCCGGTGTATTTCTTGTTTTTGACGAGTTCCTGATAAAGCCGGCTGTCTTCGCCGTTGATCAGAATTTCTTCGAGCAAGCCCATCGCGTAATATTCTTTGCTGTTGCGCGCGGGCATTTGATAACCGAAACCGACCGCCGGTTTGGTGGCTAATTTATCGGTGCGCGTGACGGTTTTTTCTGCCGTCTGACGCGGTTCGTTGATGTCGGGCAGCGCTTCGGCTTTTTGGGAAGGAATCAAGCCGAAATATTTTGCGACCCATTCTTTGCCCTGCGCTTCTTCAAAATCGCCCGTCACGACCAAAACGGCGTTCGACGGCGCGTAATATTTGTTAAAGAAATCTTTCGCGTCGGTTAAGGTCGCGGCTTCGATGTCCTTCAGATCGCCGTAAAAATTGTGCGAATTATACCAGTTGGTAAAAGCCGCCATCGGCAGATCAATCCACGGAAAAGTGCTGTAAGGCTGATTGAGAACATTGACTTTGACTTCGTTTCCAACCACGCCCTGCTGATTCGTCAGGTTTTCCTGCGTGATCTCAAGCCCGCGCATCCGGTCGGCTTCCGCCCAGAGCAGAGTTTCGAGTTTGTGCGACGGCACGACAGCGAAATAATTCGTAAAATCGAACCGCGTCGAACCATTTAAAACGCCGCCGTTTGATTGAACGAGATTGACGTATTCCATCTTGCCCATATTTTTCGAGCCTTGAAACATCAGATGCTCGAAAAGATGCGCAAATCCGGTGCGGTCTTTCGGTTCGATGCGGAAACCGATGCCGTAATAGATTGCCACCGTCACGAGCGGCGCACTCTTTTCAGGTGAAAGAACGACTCGCAAACCGTTCGGCAATTTGTAGTAAGTTACGGGAACATTTATAGATTTTGCCTGCGCGTTGGCGTTCGCAAAACAGGACGCAACCATCGCCAGCAAGACAAAGCCTAAAAAGACTTTCTTTAAGTAGATTTTCATAAATTAACCTCTTTTTAAATTTTTGCGGATAACAAAGCAAATATCTTATTCGATTTTCGGGAAAAAAAAGTTTCAATTTGTTGTAAGGCGAAAAAGAATCAGTATAGTGAGCGGTAGCGAACACCTTTGCAAAGAATGAAGATGTTTGATGACGAACTTGCTCGCTACCGCTCGCTATACTGATTTTTTCTAGCGACGACTTCCGCCGTCCGCCGGTGATGTTCGCCCGCGTCCGTGTCGGTCGCGGGCGTTTCGTGATAATGCAGGATTTCAAATCCTTCGAAAAACTCTTTCAATTCGCCTTCGCGCAGTAAAAATCTGCCTGCCTTTTCGCCTTCGCCGTAAATATGAATCGCCGCCACGATCACGCCGCCCGTTTTCAAGCCTTTTTTCATCGCGTCGAAAAGATCGTGTTGGAGATAATAAAAATCGCAGATCAGATCGTAAGCGTTTTCTTCCGGTTTGAATTCGCCCGCTTCCAGATCCGCGACGCGAAAATCAATCTCGACCGATTTTTCGGCGGCGCGTTTTCGGGCGATTTCGATTCCGACCGGGGAATTATCAACCGCCGTCACGCGCCAACCGTTTTCCGCCAGAAAAACCGCGTGCCGACCCGTCCCGCAAGCCAGATCGAGCGCGTTTCCCGGTTTTAATTCTGCGACCAGAGAAATCAAAAGTTTGTGCGGACGGGCAGCCGAATATTTGCCGGCGGCGTATCTTTCGTCCCAATCCGGCGTGCGGTTTGAATTTTTCTCTTGATCGTTCATTGCAGAAATATCCGGTCAAAGGTATAAAATTGTATCAATTACAAAAAATTTTACGAGGAAAACATAAAAATGCAAGAAATTACGGCAACCGAACTCAAAGAAAAAATGGACGCGGGCGAAGATATTCAACTGATTGACGTGCGCCAGCCCGCAGAATACGCCTTTGCCAAGATCGAAGGCGCGAAATTAATCCCGCTCGGCGAAATCATCGAAAGAATGGACGAAATTGACCCGAACCGCGAAACCATCGTCCAATGCAAAGCCGGCGGACGCAGTGCGACCGCGATTCTGGCACTTCAACGCGCCGGTTTTCAAGGCGAACTGAAAAATCTGCGCGGCGGAATTACCGCATGGTCGAACGATGTTGACCCGAAAATTCCAAAATATTGAAAGTGGAAAAGGGAAAAAGGGAAAAAGTGGAAAAGTTTGCGTGTTAAATCAATCAAAACTTTTTCCCTTTTTCACATTTTCACTTTTCCACTTTTATTTCCTCGCTCAAACGAACGATCTCCATTCCTTCTTCGACCTTTGTGCGGCACGAAATCACGGCTTTTTCCTTTTCGCCGTTTTTTATCCAGACCCGGCAATTCAGACAATCGCCGTTCCAGCAAAAATCGCCGTATGAAATCGTTTCCATCGAAAGAAACTGAAAACAGCGAAGCAGCGAATTATTTTCCGGCACTTCGCGCTTTGCGCCCGCGATTTCAATTTCAACGAGCTTTTCAAAAGGCTCGAAAATGTCCTTGTAATCTTCAAGATTCATCGAAAGAAGTTTACACTAAAAACTTTCATTTCGTCTTACTTCGGTGAAACCTTGTTCGTCTTTACCCAAACGGTAGCGATTCATAAAGGCTTCGCAAAAATCGTCTTGATGAGATACCACAATAACACAACCTCCTTGCAAAATATCAATGCTTAGACTACGGAATTCACTAACTAACGATTTGCGATTTCCCTCGTCCAATGAGCCGAAACCTTCATCAATAATCAGCGTCTGCGCCGTGCGCCCTTTGTTAGCGACCTGTCCGACGGCTAATGCCAAGCTAACCGCGACGCAGAATTTTTCACCGCCGCTGAAATTTTCAAACGGACGTGAGCTATGGGTGTGATTGTCCTGCACGCGAATTTCCAATTCGTTCTCCGAAACGTCCTTCAAATCGAGTTCAAACCGCATCTTGCTCAACCGCCGCAAAATATCGTTTGCACCGAGTTTTATCTGCTCTTGCGCTTTTTGAACAAGTACCGATTCCAAACCGTTTTTGCCTTTGCCGAGTGCTTTGGCAAGTTTTTCCCAAAGCTCAAATTCGCGGGCGGCTTGTTTAAGTTTAATTTCTTTATCCGCATAATTTTTCTGTAGATTTTCCAGATTTCCTAGTTCTTTTTCAGCAGTTTTTATTTCATCGTTTTGCAGGTTGATTTTTTCGTTGATTTCAAACAATTCTGCCGACACTTCCACAATCGAACGGCAGTGCGCCGTCGGAATTTTTTCAAGTTCTCCGCGCCAAGTTTTCAAATCGCTTTGCAAACCGATTTGACGCTCACGCGCTTGGCGTAAATTTTCCGCTTCCGTTTCAGCGTTCTGCAATTCCGATTTTTTGCGTCTGAGTTCTTCAAATTCGGTTTTGTTTTCGCACGCCGACGAAAAATACGGCGGAATTTTCTCGCGGTGTTCGATAATTTGGCTTTCCAAAAGCGAAACAATTCCCTGCACCTTCGATTCTTCTGCCAAAGCTTTTTGTAATTCGCTATTTTCACTCGACACATTTCTTAAATCTCTTAAATCGTTGTATTCACCGACAAGAATTTCAAGATTTTCCAATTCATCCGCCCATTTACCGGCTTTTTCAAGACTTTCCCGCAAATGATTTTGACATTTTTCAACTTCTCCTTTCTCGAAATTAAATTTAGCCGTAATTCCCGTCAAACTGTTATTTGCTTGATGAAAATTTCCATCCGCATTCTCCCATTCGGATTTTATGTCTTTTACCTCACTTTCGATTTTTGAAAACTTCTGCAAAAGACTTTCTTTTTCTGCATCTAGTTCACCAATTTCTTTTTCCCAAGTTTCGTGTTTATGCGCCAATCGCGCTTTGGCTTCCACCGTTTTGAGTTCGCTTCCGCAAAACGCGCATTCCGCCGCGCCGTCGGTTTGACTTCGGGTTTCGAGCATTTGTCGTAAGGCGTGAAGATACTTTTCAATTTCGGTCAAATCATTTTGAATTGATTTTTTCGCGGTTTCTTTTTCATCAAATTCTATTTTTAACTCGGCAACGCTCTCGCGTAATTTTTCGACTTCAGAGTTTAAGTCTTCCAGATTGTTTCTGGTTTCGTCACGTTTGTTTTTCGCTTCGCGCAAATTTTCCTTGTCTTTTTTTAATTGATGAAGTTTCGGCAAATTCTCGCGCAAGATTTCATAGCGAACAAAATCGTTTTCAATCTCTGTGCGTCGTTGCAAAATTTCGCTGAACTTTTCTAACTCGCGCTGTTTCGTTTTGATTGCTTCTTGCGCCTGCCAAAAACTTTCAAGTGGCAATAAAACGCGCTCCAACTTCTGAAACTGTTGGGCATTTGCTTCAATCTGCGTGGCTCTTTCGACAAGTCCGGCAATCTTTTTCTGTTCGCTTTCGATTTCGTCAATTTTATCTTGACAATCTTTCGCATTTTGCGCGTTTTGTTCTTCAGTTTCTTTAGCTTTGCGGTTTTCTTTCAACGTTCCAAGCAAAACAGCAGCCTCGTCAATGAGATTTTTCTGGGTTTCAATATTCGCCATCGAAGGATTTAGCAAACCTTCCAGTTCAACAACCAATTTTTCCCTTTCTTTATTTGCTTCTTTTCTTTTTCCGGCGGCAAGTTCGCCTAATTTTCGGTAAAACCTCAAATTCAAAAGTTCGAGCAAAACTTCTTTTCGTTTCGGGGCATCAGCATCAAAAAAAGCATCGGCTTTGCCCTGTTGAAGCAAAATGGCGGACGTGAATGTTTCGGGTGAAATTTGCAATTCTTTTTTCATCCAATCGCTGACTTCGCGGTCGCTGTTGGCGATGGTTCGCCATCCGCCGCCGTTTAGAATCTGCAAAATTCGATTGTTTCGCCCGTGTTTTTTAATCTCGCAACAAATCTGAAAAATTTGTCCGTTCAAAATAAACTCGACACAAATCTCCGCTTTCGGCTCGTGATCGTGAATCAAATCCGTCAAATTTATTCCGCCGCGCTTTTTCGTAAAAAACGCATACATCAGCGCATCCCAAAACGAGCTTTTACCGCTACCGTTTGCGCCGTGGACGAGCCATAAATCAGCGTCGCTGAAATCAACTTCTGCTTCCCTTTGATGTCCGAGAAAACCTTTTACTTTAATTCGCTGTAATCGCATTTGAAGCCGCCTCCCATAATTCAGTTTCAAAAAGTTCTACTAATTCCGCCAAATCCGCGTCGTCGGCAAATTGTTGTTCGAGATGTTCTATAACCGTCGCCTTCGGATTTTCCGCCGGATTGTTGCTCAGATTTATCACCACAGGCTTGAAAATATCGCCCGTCGGAATGATCTCCGAATGAAGCGGAAAAAGTTCCCGCGCCGTTTGCAGAACGGAAAACCAAACGTCGCCTGCTTCGCATTCAACAGTTAATCTGACGAAAGTTTTATCGCGTTCGGGATAACTTTCGGCAAAACTTTCGAGTTCGCTCGATTTCACTTTTATATCGTCAAACTTTGTCGCTTCGATTGGAATTCTTTCAACCGTTGCCTTTGCCGTGCTGTTTACTTCGACGAGCAAAACACATTTTTCATCTTTACGTTCGCCCAAATTCATCCGGTCAAAACTGCCGCAATACCATGTCGGAACACTGTGTTTTATCTTTTGGCATTGATGAATATGTCCGAGTGCAATGTAAGCAAAATTAGTCGGCAAAAGTTCGTGGGCAACACAAATATCGTTGTCGTAATGAAGTTCGATGTCTGATTCATCCGAAGGTTTTACGCCGTAAATTTGAATATGCGTAACCAAAACTGCCGGACGTGATGCGTCAACGTCTTTATTAACTCGACGGAAAAAATCAGCCAAAGAATTGCTCAAAGAACGATTTCGTTCTTCCTTTCCGAGTTTCTCCGCCGGTTTGTAATCGCCGAATTTCTCCAAAATTTTATGGTCGGGATACGGCACGGCGACAAATTGCACGCCGTCAATCTCGAATTTTTCGTAACCTTCGGCAACGTGAACGCGGTTTGATTTGCCCGTTTCGAGTTCGAGAAAATATTTCATCACGCCGAAATGTTCGCGCAAGTCGTGATTGCCCGGAACAAGAACGACGTGAACGCCGCTTTCGACTATCGGCTTCAAACGTCTTGCCAATTCCTGTGTAACTTCCAAAAGACGGTCGCGTCTGACACGCTCAAAAATATCTCCGGCGACGAGCAAAACGTCAGCGTTTCTTTCGCGCACGATTTCGCAGACGCGATTTACCTGCCCGAAAAGTTGGTCTTTACGGTCGTGCGTGTTCCAAAAACTTCCCAAATGCCAATCCGATGTATGAATTATTCGCATAATTTAAATCTCCAAAGGTTTGTCGTCGTCATCCGCCGCAATGTTTCCGTGTTTGTCCGCCCAAGGATTCAACGGAACTTCAATCAACATCGGTTGGCGAAATGTCGGTTGCGTAACGAGTTTTTCCTCAAGTTTCAGTTTTGTCGCCTTCTCGCGGAAGGATTTTTCCCATGATGACCAAATTTTATCGGTCAATTCCGCCGCACCCGTTCTGCCGAGAACGCGAATCGAAGCCATTTCGATAACTTTCGTCGAAACTTGTGAAGCCATTTGTTGCGCTCCGAGCAAAATTACGCCTTGCGAGCGCATTTCCGTCGCAATTCGTTCCAAAAGCCGTGTGATTTCGTCTCGCGCTCCACGCGGTGCAAACCGATTGAGTTCGTCGAGCATAATCACATAACGCAAATTCGGAATCCGATTAGTTTTGCGCTCGGTTTCAACTTGCTTCAAAATCGAGCCAACGACGAAGCGTTGCAATGAAGCGGGCAAACTGTTCACGTCAATCACCTGCGGCGGCGAAGATTCGTTTCGCGCCACGCGCAAAGGATTCGTATCGTTATCGTTTTGCGGAAAAATAACTTTGCCTTCGTCCAAAACATTGAAAAGACGGCGATAAACCGCCCGCCAAGTTCCTTTGCCGTAAATTCCGTCCGCGCCGTGTTCGCTTTGGTCGCGCACCCAAGCGAGAAAACCTCGCCAGTTTTTTTCCGGCACGGCATTGTTCAAAGTTTTTCCGTTAGGTTCGGTAATGCGGGCGACGATTTCGCGCACAAGGCTCGTCATATTCTCGTTCAAATTATCTTCTTCAGAAAAAATAAACGGCAAAGATTCTTCGTTGAGAATATCTTGCAAAGACCACGAATAGGGCAAGGCTTCGCACTCGTGAACGGGCTTACCCTTAGGTTCATAAAATTTCGCGTTTTCAAACGGTTTCGGCTCGATGCCGAGCGAATGCCAATTTGCTTCATCATCAGCCGTAAAATTTTTGTTGCGACGGTTTATCCACATCAGGTCTTCGCCTTTGACATTAAGAATTATCGGCACAATAGCCAAACGCTCATCAGTTGTCAGAGATTTTTCCGCTTCGTTTTCCAAAGATTTAACGGTCGTCAGCAGAAAACTCGTTTTTGTTCCCGCGCCTGCCATTCCATTGACGTTCAAATGTCCGCCGTTTTCGCCCAAAAGATAATCAAGATCAATCAGCCCCTTTCCGGCAAATTTCTTTGCGCCGTTTTTGAGTAAACCGATGGGCATCGGGCGCGAAATTTCATCAAAACCGTAAGCGATTTTTGCCTCATTTTCCTCACCGAGAGAAACAATACTGCGCTCGATTGGCGGCGTGGCGATTTCCGGTTCGATTCGCAAAACTTGCGCGTGAGCGTAGGAAAAACCTTCGTTTGAAAAAGGCGGCTCGTAAGCAGTATCGCCGTCCGCCAAATCGTAGGCTTCGGTCATATCGGCGCGGCGGTCGTTGCGGCGGATTTCGTCAATGAGCGCGTAAAATGTAATTTTCTCGCCGTTTATCTCGGTTTCGGAAAAAACAATTTGATTTTCTTCCAGAGTTACACCGCGCTTTATCCAAAAATAAAACTCGCTCGAAGTCGCTTCAAAACGATTCGGCGCGGCAATTCTACCAATGACGGTTTCATTCGTCGCACTCGCAGGCGCATCAATAATTTCATCGTCAATTTGTGTTTCAGTCGTATCCCGCATATTTTTTTCTCCTCTTACAAGCTCGTCAAACGGTAAAATTTATTTTTCAGATAATTCGGCGGACAAAACAACGCGCCCAACGATTCTTCGGCGCGCACAATCGGCTCAAGACTGATTTTCATTCGCCGATAATTTCTTTGCCGACAACGATATTCGTAAATCGTGCGTGTCAGTTGATTGATAAATTCCTTGCCCGCCGAGTTGATTTCCCTTTCGCCGTAACCTTTGTTCGCAAACCATTTTTGCGAAACTTCGACGCGCACAATGCCAACATTCGGCTCGACTGATTCGCTATCGCACAAACGCATATACCACGCGACAATCGGCAAGCGCGTCTTTATAGTTTCGCCCGCTCTCGAAGTGTCGTAAGAAAAACTGAACGCCGGAGTTCTCTGCGCTTCCGGCAGACTAAACAAAATTTCTTGTCCTTGACGGTCAACATAAAGCCTTTGCTGAGTTTTGACAACGCCGAAAACCGGCGATTCGTTAATGTCAAAACCGCTTTCGTGGTCTTTCAAAGTGCCGTCAACAATCGTCGGAATTTGGCTGTTTTGAGCAAGTGCAAATTCTTCGAGCGTCATCATTTCCTGCGCCGAACGGCGTTGGGTAAATTTACGGATTTTCTCGAAATTCATCTGAAATTCCTCCGGCGTGCGTTTTGTCGGAAGCAAAAAAATGTCGTGTTCGCGCAAAGAAAGCGCGAAACTTTCGACTTCTTCCCACGGAAAAACTGCTGTATTCATTGCCAAAACTCTCTCGACTTGAGCAAATTCGCGGCGCAGTTCGCCACTGACGATTTTCATAACGACGCTTCCGATTTCCGCCAGGCGAATCGCCACAAAACTGCCGTCTGTGCCGCGCAACCACGCCACCGTTTGCCCGACATCTTTGCCGTCTACAAACCTTACGGGGCGCGAGGCGAAATCCTGAACGCGCCACGCTTTCGGCAGTTGCGGATTAATGATTTGCCACGCGCCCGCTTCAGTTTCCAAACTTAAATTGAGGTTTGTTTCGTCCGCAACATCGTCCGTTTCGTCCGCATCGTCTTCAATCCAAAATTGCTTTGCGCCCGATTCGCGCTCGACTCTTTTTCCCTCGTAATTTTGAATAAATTTTAATCCGTGCATAAGTTTTTACGCCTGTTCCTCAAAAACATTTAAATCTTCCAACCGCCGTTTCATCGCTTCAAAACTAACCAGAAATTCGGTGGCAAAATAGTTGATAACGGCTTTTTTGTTTTTACTCGCAAAACCTTTCAAAAACTCGTCCGCTTGCCGACAAGCCTTTCGCGGCATCAGCAATTCGGCGGCGAAAAAATCGGCTTCGCGCTCCATTTCTCCCTTGCTTTCCACGCCGATTTTCTTAAAATCGAAATCTTCGGCAATTTCAATTTCGGCTTTGTTTTTGTCCGCTTCGTCAAACGCTAAACTTTCCGTCAAAAACAGATTTTCCGCGTTTTCCGAAAGCGGTAAAAAATGGAGCAAATAATGTCCGAGTTCGTGCGCCGCGCTGAATCTCCGGCGAACAGTCGGCTCGCTTTTGTCGGTAAAAACACAGCCTTGCAAATGTTTTCCGAATTTTGCCGTGTAAAGAAAACCCGAAAGTTTGCCCTCGTCCGTCTGCAAATCCGGCATCTCGAAACCGATTTCGATTTCCAAAAATTTTGCCGCATTTCGCGTCGAAAGTCTTTTGCCGTCGGGCAATTCGGTAATCATCAACGGATATTCGGCGAACATCCGGTTGAGCGGCACGATTTGCGGTGAAAAATCGTCATAATCCAGATTTATTCGGGCGAAAACCTCGCGCACCGTTTCATTTATTTTTTGCTTTTTCGCTTGATTCATCGCTTTTTTCCTTGTTTTTTCGCGGACGTTTGGCGCGTGTCGCAAACGCTTGTTGCTGGCTTTCGCGCAAAGTCAAAAAGGTCGCTTCTTTGAAAAATGGTGACCAATATTTTTCCTTAAACTTCAATTTCAGCCTCTCGGCGATTCGTTTGATTTCCGCCAAACTCAAATAATCGGGCAACGGCGTGTCATTTTCGGCGAGTTGCCGATTGTTTTCTTCTTCGCCTTGCGGAACGCGATTTTTCGCTTCCAATTTTTTCGCCACATCACCGAAGGTCAACACTTTTGCTTCAAATTCGGTTTCTTCATATCTGGTTTCTAAATGCTCATCGGCAAGTTCACGCACGAGTTTCGCATCTTTGGCAAATGGTGTGAGTTCAAATTCCGCTTCGTAATCAAAATTTATTTCCTCTAAAATCCGTTCGAGTTCCGCGTCGGTTTCCGCAGCAAGCCAAACCGCCGCCGTCAAATCCGTGTTGCCGGTTTCCAAACCTTCGAGATATGCGCCAATCAGACGTTTGCGCCGTAAAAATTCTTCTGTGTTCAAAAACTTCTTCATTTCATTTCCTTCTTTCCGCTTAAAATTTCGCGCAGTCTATTTTCGGCACGGTTTAATTGTCTCTGCGCCGTGCCTTCCGATTTGCCCAAGCGTGGAGCAATCTCGGCAATGTCTAATTCTTCAAAATAATGCAGTTGCAAGATTTTTTGGTAATCGGTTTTTAAGGGGGAAATTGTTGCTTCAAAATTGCGGCGTTCATCTTCGCGCTCGTATTTTTTCCAAAAAACTTCTTCGGGTAAAGTAGTGGTTTCAATTTTTCGGCGAAGTTTTTCGATTCTTTCAAAATCTTCAAAACCATCCTCAAACTTTTCGCGCCGATTCAAAACGCGGCTCTGTGTCTGCTTTATCAAATTTGCGGCAAATCCGTTCAGCCAACTGTAACCCGAACGGTTAGTTTCAAAATTTTCAGCTTTTCTCAAAGCCTGTATTGCCGTCTGCTGAAAAATTTCGGCGGTGCGTTCCTCGAGTTCTTCGGTTGAATGAAAGATTTCCATTTTCACCAAAGAAACGCGAATAAAGCGTTTGATTTTTGTTTCGTGAATTTCCAAAGCCTGCGAGATTATTTCCCGATTGGCGTGGGTTTCTTTCCGGTCAGACAAAATTTTGGGCAGCGTATTCGGCAATTCTAAAACGACCTCCTTTAATCTATATCCATTTGGATAAGCCGAATTCGGACAGTTTTCAAGAAAAAATTAATTTTGAAGTAAATCTAAGATAAAAGCCTGATTTAGTCCAACGCCGCGCTTTGCAGTTTTTCTTTTTGGGCGAGCATAAATTCGATAAAAGCGCGAATCGGCGCGGATTGCGCGCCTTTCAGCGAAACCATCGCGACCGAGCGTTTGAGTTCGTGTTTTTTAATGCGGACTTGCGCGAGCTTGCCGTTTTTCGTTTCTTCACGAACCGCCCACGAAGGCATTAAGGAAATGCCTAAACCGTGTTCGATCATCACTTTGATAAAATACGTGTCGTTCGATTCGAGCGCCATTTCCGGTTCGATTTTTACTTTTTTGAAAAAATCGTCGGTCGCGCGGCGGATCGAAGCGCCGCGTTCAAACAAAATCCAGCGTTCTTTTTCGAGTTCTCTGATGGAAACCTCCTTTTCCGTGGCAAAGCGGTGTTTTTTTCCGACGGTCAGAATCAGTTCGTCGTCGAACAGTTCGACAACCTGCAAAACGGGCGAATAAACCGCGAGCGAGGCGAAACCGACATCCGCCACGCCTTCGAGAATGTCTTCGACGGTTTGCTCGGTCGAAACCGTCGTCCGAAAAACCAGTTCGACCGTCTCGAACGCGTCCATAAATTCCTCGAAAAGCGGCGCGAACAGATAAACCAAAGCCTGCGTTGCCGCCGCCACGCGCACACGTCCGGCTAAAGCCTTTTCGCGTCCGCCGACCTTTTCACGCATTTCTTCGGCTTTATTGAGAATCTGCAATGCGTATTCGAGCGCGATCTTTCCCGCGTCGGTCAAAAGCACGCCGCTTTTGGCGCGGATGAAAAGCGGCACGCCGAATTCTTCTTCGAGTGCCTTCATTTGATGACTGACCGCCGATTGAGTCAGATACAATTTCTCCGAAGCCTTTGTAAAATTAAGCGTTTCCGCGACCGCGACAAACGTTCTAAGCTGCCAAAGTTCAATCATTTTCCCTCACGCGAAATTCTCAGACATTAATCTCATTCATCGCTTTGATTAGAAATTAGAGATGTCAAACGCCTGAAAATTTCATCTATACTTATAATGACACAGGTTTTAGTGTCGGCAATTATTTGATATTTATTTTTTTATTAAGGGGTGTTTTTATATGAATTTTTATAAATTGGATTATACGATTGAAAAAGTGCAGCAGAACAATTTGAGCCGCGAGCAGAAGATTTTGCTCGAATTGGCGGGCAAAACCATCGAAAAAGCGGAGGCGAAAATTCTCTGGGAAAAGATTCTCGACCATAAATGGTATGTCAGCGAACGGCTCAAACGCGACATCGGTTTCCGCGCCGCAGCGATTGATTATATCGAAAATTTCTACGAACCGACGGGAAATAGTAAACAAAACCGAACCCGCGTGCCGCAGAATGTTTTAAGCCCGCTTACTTTAGTTGCTTAAAGTCGGAACCGCCTGCGGTTGCGTCAACCCAAAAATTTCTCAACAGGTAACAAAACCCGCCCGCTAACGCCGGCGATTCGGACGCGAAAAAGCCGCTGCTTTTCAAAATCAAAGCGGCGGCTTTTTTTTGTTTGAATCCGCATTTTTGTGAAAACGGGTTTAGTTGCTAAACTGTTTTTAGAAAAGGAGGAAATTTTATAAATGGCACTTGTGATGTATGTTAAACCGAACTGTCCTTACTGCCGGCAGGCACGCGATTATTACAACGAAAACGGCATAGAGTTCATCGAATACGATGCTCAGAACGATAAACTGAGGCAAAAGGAAATGTTGGAATATTCGGGCGGCGATTTGGTTGTGCCGTGTATCGTCGAAAACGGCGAATATATCGCTTCGGGCTGGGGAAACCCGCCGCGCGGCTGAACGATTATTCCCGATTAATCGGCAGTTTGCCGATATTAAATTTAGATTTACGAATTGCGGATTTCGCAAATTCGATTATAATATCAAACTTTGACTCGGAACGATTTCGGAATTAGAATCAAATAATCCGAATTCCGAAATCACAAATCCGAAATCTTTATGATTGGTTCAAAGATTAACCAATATTTAATTCAGGAAAAAATCGGCGCAGGCGGACAAGGAACGGTTTACAAAGCCCTCGACACAAAATTGAACCGTCCGGTTGTGATAAAAGTCCTGCCGCCGGAATTGACGGCAAAAACCGCCAACTTCAAACGCTTCGAGCGCGAAGCCCAGCTCTGTTCCCAGCTCGATCATCCGAACATCTGCACGATCTACGATTTCCACGATGCCAACGGCGTTTACTACATCGCGATGCAGTATGTCGAAGGCAAAAATGTGCGTCAGCTCGTTGCCGGTCGCCCGTTGGAGCTAAAGAGCGCGCTTTCGATTGCCGTTCAAACCTGCGACGCGCTTGCCTACACGCATTCGCGCGGCATCATACACCGCGATATAAAAGCGGGAAACATCATGGTGACGAGCGAAGGACAGGTTAAAGTTCTCGACTTCGGATTGGCAAAACTCGTGCAGGACGATCCCGACGACCTGCCGCGCGGCGTTGACCGCAACGACTTGACCGAGGTCGGAATTCCATACGGTACGGCAACTTACGCCGCGCCCGAACAAGCCAAAGGCGAACGCACCGACCACCGCGCCGATATTTTTTCGACCGGCGTTTTGCTTTACGAAATGCTCACGGGAATCTGGGCTTTTCAGGGCAAAACCGTCGTTGACGTGCGCCATCAGGTTTTGCACGGAACGCCGAAACCGCTCGCGCAGATGCGGGTCAATGAACCGCTTCCGCCGCAGCTTCAACTGATTATAGACCGGGCTTTGGCTAAAAATCCCAAAGACCGTTACCAAAAAATTGCGACGATGCGCGACGATATTCGCGCCGTCCTTCAAGATATTTCAGGTATGCCTGTTTTTCAAAATGATATGTATGCGCCGCGCCACGCCGATAATAACGTGGTCAAACGCGCCTGGAACTGGATCACCGGAAAAGCAACTTCCGAAAATTCGAGCGGCAGCCGCAGTGGGTCGTCTTCTTCGCTTCAGCCGATGACCAATTCGTACGCGCCGGACATCTCGATGACGGCGACCGGAACGGAAAAGAAAAGCATTGCGATTCTGCCCTTTAAAAATCTTAATCACGACAAGGAATCTTCCTTTTACGAATTCGCGCTCGCCGATGCCGTCATTACCGAGCTTGCGCAGGTAAAATCGCTGGTCGTGCGTCCGAGTTCGGTGATTGCCAAATATCACGGTTTGAACGTTGACCCGCGCGAAGCCGGTGAAGAATTGCGCGTTCACGCTGTTCTCTCAGCCGGATTTATTCGTTCGGGCGACCGCCTGCGCGTGACGGCGCAGCTGCTCGACGTGGCGACGGGCGAGATGCTCTGGAGCGATCGTATTGACGCGCAGGGCGGCGATATTCTGGCTCTTCAGGATATGATCGGGCAGCGAATTCTGGACGGTTTGCGGCTTGAACTTTCCGAAACCGAACAGGAAAAACTCGGTCGCCGTCCAACCGACAATCCCGAAGCCTGGGAAGAATATCTGCGCGGGCGCGACAATTTCGGACGCTTTATTTTCCGCACCGTGTCGAATGCCGACTGCGAAGCGGCGATTGCCAACTTCAAACACGCGATTGATCTGGACCCGCATTTCGCGCTCGCCTATTCGGGCTTGGGCGCGTGTTACGCAAATCGTTTCCTGAAAGGTTTGGGCGAACCGGAAGATTACACGCTGGCAGAAAGCGCGTTCACGAAAGCATTTTTCTACGACCCGAACGTGACGGAAGCGCGGGTTTTGACCGTGATGATCTATATGGCGCGCGGCGAAAAGAAAAAGGCGCACTCGGAAATAAAAATTCTCCAGGAACAGTTTCCGAACGAAGCACCGCTTTATTTTGTCAAAGGCATTATGCACCGGCTCGACGGCGAATACGAAAAGTCTTTGAAAGCGTTTGAAAAACTGGCGCGGCTCGACCCGGCGGCGCGCGTTGTCGCGGCGTATAACCGTGCGCGGATTTTCGTTTATCAAAAACGCTTTGAAGAAGCGATGAAGGAAATCGAAAGGGGCAGAAAAGCCGAACCGAATCATCCGATGCTCAGGATTTTCCACGCCGCCACGCTTTTCCATCGCGGCGACCGCGAAGACGGCATCGAAATGCTCGAAAAAGTGATTGCCGAAAATCAGATGGACGGAATTCGTCCGCTTCTCAGCGCGTTTTTGGCGGCGGTCGGCAGAACCGACGAAGCCCGCGCACAACTCAGCGAGGACGCGCTTGCCTTAGCCAAATCAGACCACGATATGGCTTACTGGGTCGGCGAAGCCTACGCCCAACTCGGCGAAAAGGATTTGGCTTTCAAATGGCTTAACCGCGCCGTCAAGCTCGGTAATGAAAACAAAACTTTTTATCAAAACGACACGTGTCTCGCGCCGCTCCGCGATGACCCGCGTTTTGCCGAATTGTTGGAGCAGATGGGCAAAAAAGATTAAAGGTGAAAAGGTGAAAAGGGAAAAAGTTTTGTTGAATAAAATCACCTAACTTTTTCCCTTTTTCCCTTTTCACCTTTAATCTTTTCCCCTTTATTTCGTCATTTCGACGACGCGAACGCTTGCATAATTTTTCAAAAACGGCGCGGCTCTTAAGATTTTTCCGTCTAATCGGATTGCTTTGTGCAGAATGTTTTCGGATAATCCCAAAACATTTACCAGATTAACAAACGGAATCGAAAACGCACGGCTTCGGGAAGCGGAAAATCGGTCGGCGAATTTTTCGAGTTCCGCATCGGTCAAAGGTCTTTCAAAGGGCGACACATCCGGTTGTTGATACGGAATCAGATTTCTGACAAACCGCACAATTTTTGAATTTCTGACAGGTTCGAGAAAAATCGCGCGTCCGCCTTTTTTCAACACGCGGAAAACTTCCGTCGAGGCAAGCTGTAAATCGAGATGATGCAAAATCGCCATCCCGAAAACCACGTCAACCGATTCGTCTTCGAGCGGCAGTTCGTGCGCCGAACCGACGCGAAGCTCTGCCGTTTCGCCAAATCCGTGAAGCGCAAGACGTTTTGCACCAAGTTCGACGAGTTCGGGCGAAATATCAATGCCGATAACTTTCGCCGCGCCGTGCGAAGCGATCAGAACGCTGTTTTCGCCCGCGCCGCAACCGTAATCCAAAACCGTTTTGCCGCTGACATCGCCCAAAAGATGATAGGCATATTCAAGCTGGTAAGGCGTGTCTGATGCCGGATTCAAATATCTTTTGACAATATCCTGTGAAAGGCGCAAATCTTCCGTTTCGCGTTTTTGAGCTTCGCTCGCGCTTCGTTCGACCTCGACGTTTTCCCATTTTCTGATTTCTTCAAAATTTGCCGTTGCGTTCATTTTTTCTGCACCTTCCTTATTTCATTTTCCAAAGCATCAATATCACAGCCGATTTTTTTGTCCTTAAATTTTGAATTTGGCGCAAGCCGGTAATTTCCCGTCTGCCAGCCGATAAAACCAACCGCGTCAAAACCGTCAACCAGCGCGTTGCGCGGCGGCACATAGATTTCGTTTTTCGGAATGCTTTTGCCGTTAATAATCACGTTGTCGGCAACGGTCGAATCCGAAAAATATTTCGCAAAAACGCCTTTTCCGATCACGCCTTCGCCGGCAAAGCCGTAAGCGTTGTTTGAAAAAATATTGTTGCGAAAAACGAATCGCCGTGACGCGTCGCCGTGCGCGGTGATCACGTTGCCGTCGTGAAAAACCGTATTGTTCGCAACCGTAATGTCTTCGCCGTTAGAAATCGTGATAAAACGCCCGTCTGCGCCGAATTTCTGCGAATCGAGATTTTCAAAAAGATTATTGATAATCTGCACACGCTTCATCACCGCGCTCGGATAAAGGTCGTCTTTGCCGAGAAAATTACTGCCGCCGCCGCTGTTGCGGACGATGTTGTTTTCAAAAAGAACGTCTTCGATCACGCTCCACGGCGCAGTTCCGTCCTGATTGCGAATCGTAATCCGCACCGCCATTTCGTCAAAACTGTTTTCGATAATATTGCCAACGACGCGGACATTTCGCGCGTTTTTCAGCTCGAACGTGCATTTTATCGTTACCTTCCCGCGCCATTCCAAAGGCTTCGACATTAAATTATTGCGGATTTCAATATCGGTCGGGACGAGGTTTTTAATGCTCGGGTCAGCACCGCCGAAAAGAATATTTTCCGCGCCGGCTTCGATGTAATTATTGATGATCTTGTAGCCGCCCGAACCGTTCCAGCCCGCGATGCCTTGCGTTTCTTCTTCCTTGTAGGCAAAACCCGCGATGTAGCTGTTTTTTATCACCGTGTCGGCACTGTTCAGCATAATCCCGCGCCGCGTTTTTCCTTTCGGATTCGGACGAATGTAACAGCGGTCAAACTCGAAACTTTTCGGCATTTCTTCAGCCTTTTGAGAATCCGTGCCGAGCGCGATGAGATTATAAACGTAATCCGCACCGTTCGGCGCGAATTCGATTCCGACAAAGCGGTAATGATGCGCGTTCGGTGCGGTTTTGATTGCCGGAACACCGCCGCCCGAACTCAAAATTTTCGGCATCAAAGCCGCGTCCGTCGGACTCACGCGAACGCCGTCTTTCGGCAGTTTCGCGAGTTCCGAAGATTGAATCGTGATAAATTCACTGCCCGTTTTATTCGGCAAAGTAAATGACCCGACAAACGTCGCGCCCGACTGCAAAACAATCGTGTCGCCCGATTTGGCGCGGTCGAGCGCGGCTTGCAGATCGCCGCCCGCGCGAACAAAGATCGTCGCGCCCGTCACGCTGATTTTTGCTTCGGAAATCAAATTTTTGCCGAGAAAATATCCGCCGACGGATAAGGGAACAAGCAAAAATCCGACGAGTAAAACAAGCCAATCCCTGCGCCCGCGCTGATGATTTTTTTGCCAATTCGGTCTTTCAAGTCGTTTCATTTTTTTGTCTGAAATCTGAAATCTGAAATTTACCTAGAGCGGTTACGGAATCAATATACGGGATTGCGTGTAATGTCAGAACCGCCTGCGGTAGGGGGCGGGTCAAGCGTTGGCAAAAAGTCTTCGCTATTCAGCGGAAACCCGCCCGCTACCGCAGGCGGTTCTGACCCGTATATGCAATCTGTAACTGCTCTAATAATACACCCAATAGCCGACGGATTTCACATATTCGCCCGCGACAATTTGCCAGCCGAACCGCGAAAGCCACCAGCGATAAGGCGGCGGCGTTTGAATCCCCGTCGGCGGCGCAACTATTCCAAGCTGTGTCGTCTGATTGTTTTCGGCAAAAATTTTTTGGAAAGTCGAAAAAGCGCGGCGCGTGTGATAAGCCGAAGTCACGATCAAGACCGAGCTTAAATTTTCAGATTTCGCTTTTTCCGCTAAAATTCGCGCTTCGTAAATCGTGCCTGAAACCGTCCTCGCTAAAATTTCGATATTTTCCGCCCCGACACCGTTTGCGATTAATGAATTCCGCGCCAGTTCGACAAACGGCGGATTTCGCTGTTCGATTTTTGACCAGCCTGCCTGTTCTCCGTCGTCGGTCAGAAAAATGCGCGGCGCGATGCCTTTTTTAAAAAGTTCAGCCGCTTTTTGCGTGCGTTCGATGTAAGTGTGTGAACCGCCAAGTACGAGAATCGCGTCGGCTTTTTCGAGCGGTTTTTCGACAATTAAACCTTTCGCCAAAAACGGCGCGATAAAAAGCCAAACTAAAAAAAGCAGAAGAATAAAGCCTAAAACCTTAAATCTTCTGCCCAAAAATCTTTTGCTCGTCGCTTTTTTCACTCTTTAACTTTTCGCATTATCACGCGCAGTTCGTCAACTTTCGCGTCCCAACTCTCAAACCGGATCGCGTCGGAAACCGTCTCGCGCGGCTTCGGATTTTGCAGAATCTGCTCGATTTTCGCAATAAAATCCGTGTGATTTTCGCCAATCAGACAATCTTCCAAAACGCGGACTTCCTGAATATCGGTCGAAACGACCTGCAGACCCGCCGCCAGATATTCACGCACTTTGAGCGGATTGACGTTCCGCGTTAATTCGTTCATCACAAACGGATTAAGTGCCGTGTCAAAGCCTTTGCAGTAAGCGGGCAAGTCCTCGTAAGGTTTGCGCCCAAGAAAATGAATGTTCGGCACGCCGTCGAGAATTTTTATCTTTTTCTCTGCGTCGAACGTGATTTTTCCGATTAACACGACCGAGCCGTTTTTGAAATGTTCGGCAATTTTTTTTATCAGTTCAAAATCAACCCAATCCGCCAGCAGTCCGTGAAAACCGATAATCGGTCGCGGCAAATTCGCAATTTCAGCGGGAATTTTTGTCGCCGCGTCCAGTGACTTTCGGAAATGATTAAAATCAACGCCGTGTCGAATCAAAAACGTCTTTTCATTGAATTTCTTCTTTGATTCGAGCAAAGTTTCCGCCGAAACGACAACAAAATCCGATTGGCGAAAGAGATCTTCTTCGATCTCTTTTAACCCTGCGGAAACGCCCGTAAAAGCCGTGTATTCGTCAACGCAGTAATAAATCTGCTCGGTTTCGCCCAATTTTCCCGCGATCATTCCCGCCGCCGGATTGAAAACCATATTGATAACGTTCTTCATCCCCAATTTTCGCATCGCGCTTTTGACCTGCCGAATCAGAATTTTTTGATTAATGGAAACAATCGCTTTGCTTCCGTAAGCCGGAATTGCGAGCGGATTCATCACGAAAATATTCTTTTCGACCTCGCGCATCGGCTCAGTGAAACTCTTTAATTTCTTGTAAATCCGCGATAAATCCTTGGTCGAGGTCGTCGGCATCCGATTGGCGATCGCGTTTATCCACAAGATTCGATTATCACGCGAAAGCACACGCATCAGATGAGTTTTCGACAACGGATCACCCGTCCAGTCGTGCGAAAAACACAAAATATCGCGCCCGCGCAGTAGATGATCGGCTGAGGACTTTTCGATTTGTTTTCTTTCAACGTCGGCAATCAACATAAATTCTTAAATTAAAATTGCTTCTTCAAATTCCATTTCCTTCTTTTCCGCCGTTTCGCCGTCAAAAAATCGGCGTTGCCAAATCTCGAAATTGACCAGAAACCACAATCTTTCGTCGTGATTTTCGCCCGCGTTGTGCTTTTGGACGATTTCCCGCATAAAGTCGGCGTTAAAAATTCCGCGCCGCAAAGCGCGTTCGCCCAAAACATATTCGTCAACAATATGGCGAAATTCATTGCGAAACCAATTTCCGATCGGCACGGGAAAACCCATTTTCGATCTTTCAAGAATCTCGGCGGGCAAAATTCCCTTCATCGCTTCGCGCAGTAAAAATTTTGTTTCGCGTCCGCGAAGCTTCATTTTGACAGGCATTTGCGCCGTCAATTCGACGAGCTTGTGATCGAGAAAAGGAACGCGCGATTCGATCGAAGCTGCCATGCTCATCTGGTCTTGCTTCATCAAAAGTTCGTGCAGGTAAGTTTTCGTGTCAACGTAAAGCAATTTGTCCAAAACGTCTTTCGCATCCGTTTTTTCGAGCCATTTGTTTTGATAAAAATACGGATTTTGCTCGGCGATTCGCGCTTTTGTTTCGTTCGACAAAAGATCTTTCTGCATGCGCTTAGAAAAAACGGCAAAATTATCGAGAAATAGATTTTCGATGTCCGATTCGCGCGTCAAAAACGTTCTGTTTAATTTTCCGCCAAACAGCGACGCGCCGGATTTGACGATCCCGCGCACGAAATTCGGGGTCAAAGATTCGTATTTCTC
>JALHNX010000091.1 GCA_022843305.1 Pyrinomonadaceae bacterium
CCGTCACGATCACGCTGCCGTTGATGCTCGAAATGCCTAATCGGTTGAGTTCGTAGGCGACATTGACGCCGTGTTCGAGATTGAACATCGGGTCGCGCCCCGAAACATAAAGGTTTCCGTTAAGTGTGCGGGTCGTCTGGTCTATCTGTCCGTCCGTCCAGAGCGTCGTTTGAAAACGAAAATCGGGACCGAAGGTTTTCAAAACCGCGTAAGTCGTGGCAATTTTGACGTTTGAAGCCGGATTAAAAGCGTAATTCGAATAATTGTCAACAATCTGTTTGCCGTCCAGAGTTTCGACCAAAATTCCCGAATAACCCGGAATCGTGACATCATTGATAACCGGATAAGCCGGACTGACGCTTGATGTTTTGGTTATTAAAGGCGTGGACGAAGGAACAGGATTGGTTTTTGTCTGCGGAAGCGGAATGTCCTGCAGATAAGGTTTCGGGGTCGGCGAAGTCGTGGTCGTCGGGCGTGTGTAAGTCGGCTGACCGAACGTATTTATCGCCGTCAAACCGACCAGCGACAACAAAACGGTGCAAAGCCAAAGGGGATTTATTTTGGTAAAACTTTTCATCATTTTTCTTTTATTTGGTGCTTGCGGGCAGGCTTCTCATATTTTATAAAAAGAAGGCTGTTCGCATTATAGCACAAAACCCATCCTAATTTTCAAGCCCGAAAAAAACTTTCGGTTCCGCCGGATAGACGCAGGGTTTGATGAATTTTGTCAAAAAACAGATGCTTTTATTTAAATATTTCTTATGGAAGAAATTCTATTCTCTTATACATCATAAATCACGAAAAGAAAAGGTTTTTGCGGAAAAAGAATCAAAAAAAATCGGCAGATGAAAATTTCGCTGTTGAAAAAGTTGAAGAAAAAACCGTTTGAAGGTGATTATAAAGCAAAAACGGGAACAAAAATTAATTTCTGTTCCCGTTTAATGATTTACGATTGACGAACGATTATTTCTTCGGTCGTTCATTAGCTTTCAAAACTCTTTTTCTCAAGCGAATCGCTTTCGGTGTAACTTCGATCAGCTCGTCGTCGGCGATAAATTCCAAAGCTCTTTCCAGAAACATTTCGCGGACGGGAACGAGGCGCATCGCTTCGTCGGTCGAGGTCGTCCGCATATTCGAGAGCTTTTTCTCTTTGATCGCGTTCACGTCCAGATCAACCGCGCGGGCATTTTCGCCGACGAGCATTCCTTCGTAAACCTTCGTCTGCGGTTTGATGAAAAGCGCGCCGCGTTCCTGCAAAGCGTAAAGCGCGTAGGTCGTCGCTTCGCCCATGCGATCGGAAACGAGCGAACCCGTTCCGCGTCCTTTCATTTCGCCCTGCCATTTGTCGAAGCGCAGGAAAAGCGTGTTGAGCAAGCCCGTTCCTTTCGTTTCGGTCAAAAATTCGCCGCGAAAACCGATCAGACCGCGCGACGGAATTTCGTATTCGAGCCGCACGCGCCCCGAACCGTTATTGATCATTTTCGTCATCTGACCTTTGCGCCGTCCGAGTGCTTCGGTGACGACACCGATAAATTCTTCCGGCACGTCAATTACGACCTGTTCGATCGGTTCTTGAAGCTCGCCCGTTTTTTCATCTTTTTTCGTGATGACTTCGGGTTTGGAAACCTGCAATTCGTAGCCTTCGCGGCGCATCATTTCGATCAGAATCGAAAGTTGCAGTTCGCCGCGTCCCGAAACTTTGAATTGGTCGGGCGAATCCGTGTCGGAAACACGAAGCGCGACGTTGCCCAAAAGCTCGCGTTCGAGGCGTTCCTTGATCTGGCGCGAGGTCACGAATTTTCCGTCAATCCCCGAAAAAGGCGAGTTGTTGACACCGAAGATCATCGAGATGGTCGGTTCGTCAACATTGATCAGCGGCAAAGGCTTCGGATTATCAACCAGCGTGATGGTTTCGCCGATGTTAATATCGTCAAATCCTGCCAAAGCGACGATTTCGCCGACACCTGCCGCGTCAACCGTTTCGCGGTCTAAGCCTTCAAAAATATAAAGTTCTTTAACGCGTGTTTTCTGCGTCGAACCGTCGCGTTTGGCAACGATAACTTCCTGATTTTTGGCAATTTCGCCCGAATAAATTCTGCCGATGGCAAGCCGCCCGACAAACGGATTGTAATCAATATTCGCAACCAATAGTTGAAGCGAATCGTCGCGTAAGGCTTTCGGCGCGGGAACGGTTTCGATGATTTGGTCGAACAGCGGGATTAAATTTTTCGATTCGTCTGCGAGATTCTTTTTCGCCATGCCGTCGCGCGAAATCGAATACAAAACCGGAAAATCAATCTGCTCGTCGTTCGCGCCCAGATCAATAAAAAGGTCGTAAATTTCGTCGAGAACTTCTTCGGGACGCGAATCGTGACGATCAATTTTGTTGACCAAAGCGATTGCCGGAAGTTTTAATTCGAGTGCTTTTCTTAAAACAAAGCGCGTCTGCGGCAAACAGCCTTCCGCCGCGTCAACGAGCAAAACGATGCCGTCAACCATTTTCAAAACGCGTTCGACCTCGCCGCCGAAATCGGCGTGACCCGGCGTGTCAACGATGTTGATCTTGTAATCGCCGTATCTTACGGACGTGTTTTTCGCCATGATCGTGATGCCGCGCTCGCGTTCGAGATCCATCGAATCCATCACGCGGTCAACGACCGTTTCGTTGTCTCGATAAACGTGCGATTGTTTGAGCATCGCGTCAACCAGAGTCGTCTTGCCGTGGTCAACGTGCGCGATAATTGCGATGTTGCGAATATTTTCTGTACTAACCATAGATGTAAATCCGTCCCTTAAGACAAACGAAAATGATGAACGATTTGCGCGCAAAACGCAACTGTGAATAAAAAAAGACCGGAATTTCTTCCGGTCGAAGGTTTGTGATGAAAAATAATTTTCCTTTAGCGGTCGCCTTTTCCGACGATCAAATTGTTTCTGACGCTGAAAGCGCCGCTCGCGCTGTTTGCCAGAAGATTGGCAAGATTTGAATCGCCGCGGTTTGAAACATAACCTTCAAGTGTAACGCGTCCGTTTTCGACGATCACGCGGATCGAAGGATTCGGTTCTTGCAAATAACGGTAGAGACTTCCGCCTCGACTGTAAAATTCCCGAACGATCTGCCGGCGAATCGAATTGTCGAAACTCGACGGCGGTAATTCGTCAATGTTGTTGATGACCGTTTCAATTCCGTCAATTCCCTTGACCGCCCGTTCGGCACTTCTTTTCGTTCCGAGCGATGCGACCTTTCCGTAAAGCGTGACGGTTCTGCCGTCAACTTTATAGGAAATATGATCGAACACTCCGTAATACGGAAGCCCGATTATTTTTTTGAAAATTTTCTGTTCCATCACGGTTTGCGGCGTTTGCGCTTTCGCGTCAAAAGCCGAAACCGATAAAAATGCAAAAGTTATAATTAAAAAATTGCGTATGTATTTCATCTTTTTCTCCCTCCAACAAAATTTCAAAATCTCAAAATTTGTTTGCGGTTTTATGATGAAGCGCGGGGAACAAAGGATGCCAAAAGATTACAAAAAAGTATAGATTCAGGAATTCAGATTTAACTGCCGCAGGGCTTCGTAAAGCGCGATGCCGACGCTGTTTGCGAGATTCAAGCTGCGAACGTTTTGGTTCGGCATCGGAATCGTTAGACAGCGTTCGGAGTTTGCCTTCAGCAAATCTTCGGGCAAACCGCGGGTTTCGCGTCCGAAAATCAGGCAGTCGCCGTCTGCAAATTCCCATTCGGTATAAGATTGTTCGGTTTTTGTCGTGAAATAAAGAAAACGCGATGCGGGCAGCGCGGCGTAAAGCCTGTCCAGATCAATATGACGATGCAATTTGACTTCTTTCCAGTAATCGAGTCCCGCACGTTTCAATGTGCGGTCGTCCATCCGAAAGCCGGTTGCGCCGACAATGTGCAGAGCGGTAAAAGTTGCGGCGCACAGGCGCGCGATGTTGCCCGTGTTGGGCGGAATTTCCGGTTCGACTAAAGCAATGTGCAGCATTTCGTTTTCGTTTTGTTTTCGAGAAAATTCCCGCAGTCTGATTATAATTTTCCGTGTGTGCTTATTTCAAATTTCTTTATCGCAAGCATCTTATTCTAAAGTAATTTCATCAATTTATTTGTTTTAATGCGGAATAAAAGTGCCGAACGAAGCGGTTTATGTTACAATCCGCATTTAAGTCTGCCAAAACCGAACAATACAAACGAGGTATAATTTAAGTGTTTTTGAGTTTTAGAACCATCTTTCTATTCACATTATTGATTTCGATTAGCGCATCGCTCACTTTTGCCCAGAACGTTACCGTCAGCAAAGAGAAAACCGATAAAAAGGAAGAAAAGTCCAACAATAAACAGCAAAGTGCTGATTTGTCGAAATTAACGGCTGAACAAATAGCGGAATTGGCGGTTGTTATTTACGGCACCAGACAAAATCTCAATCAAATCCGCAAAACAACGTTTGAGCGCGGCAAAATTCGAATCACGGATGCCGCCGGCAAAACCGAAACGGCGAATTATGAACGCTGGATTTCGCGCGGCGAAAGTCTGAACAAGGAAAAAATTCGTCTCGACCAGACATTTCCCGACGCGAAATATTCGCTGGTTTATACGGGCGAAAAAGTTTTCGGGATGTATAACGATTCGGTTTTCATGCCGCGCGAAGATGCCGCACTTGCCTTTCAAAATCAAATCTGGCGCGGACTCGAAGGACTTTTGCGCTATCAGGAAAACGAAGCCAAGCCCGAGCTTGCGGGACGCGAAAAAATTATGGGTGTGGATTTTTTTCTGGTTGACATAACCGACAAACAAAACCGCAAAACACGCTTTTACGTCAGCTCGAAAAGTTTCCGCGTAATGATGCTCGAATACGAAGAAACGGGCGTGAAATATCGCCGGAAATTCTACGATTACAACTACGCGCAAGGCACGCTCGTGCCGTATCGAACGGTTCTCTGGGCGAACGAAAAACAAATCGAAGAAACCGAAATCGGCACGATCACGTTCGGGCAGAAAATCGAAGACGCGATGTTCCAGGAAGGTTAATTAAAAAAAATTGCAACTTTATTTCGGCTTGTCGGTGAAAAGCGTAAAAAACGCTCTCCAAATTTTTCTAAAGGAGTAAACCTAAATGAACAAGCCGATTTTTATTTTTAAAATATTTCTATTTCTTTTAGCTTTGAGCGCGACAAGCATTTTCGCTCAAACCGACAATAAACAACTGCAAGCCGATGCGTGTTACGAAGTCGTTCTGCAGATTCTGATCGGTTCAGACAACGCAAGCGAAAAAAATGCCGTTCCGCCGACGCTTTCAACCGCCGTCAAAAAACTGAAAACTCTTTACGCGTTTTCGGATTACCGCTTGACGACGACTTTTCTGCAAAGAACTTCCGGTTCGATCGAATACAAAAGCCTTTTGAACGGCTTCGGAATAAATCAGGATAAAAACACGCCTGTTTTTTCCGATTGGTCGCTGCGAAATTTAAGAAACCTGCCCGGCGCAAACGCACGCCGGACGATTCAATTCGACAGCTTCAGATTCGGCGCGCGAATTCCCGTAGTGACCGGAGGATTCCAAAGCGAAAGCGGCAAAACCGCGCCGATTGTCAATTATGAGCAGATCGGCGTAACGACAATGCGGCTTAGTTTGAATGAAAACGAGCCGACCGTTGTCGGAAGTTTAGCGACTTCAAAACCCGATGAATTGATGTTTTTGGTTCTGACCGTTAAACCTGTCGAGTAAGTTTCTAAAAAAAATCGCAACCTTTCAAGCCGCCGCGCGTGATTCAAAACGTAAGGCGGCTTTTGTTTTGATTGAAATTCTGGTGTAAAAAAGTATGAATGTATGGCTTTGGACAAATTCGAGAATTCGGACGCGGAGGTACGCGAAAAATCTGTGTCCGATAAAAAGTTGTCCGACCATCAATTAATCGAAGCGACCAGGCGCGGCGACGAAGCGGCATTTGCCGAAATCGTCAATCGCTACCGCAATCCGTTGACGAATTATCTTTTTCGGATGCTCGCGGATTACGAGGAAGCAGTTGATCTGGCGCAGGAAACTTTTGTCCGCGTGTATTTCGCGCTCGAACGCTATCACACGGATTACGCGTTTTCGACCTATATTTATCGCATTGCGACAAATCTGGCGATCAGCGAAATCCGTAAAAAAAAGCGCCGTAAACTGCTTTCGCTGACAAGCTTTTTTCAAAACGAAGACAACGAAACGCAGGAATTTCATCCGCCGGACGAAAAATCTTTGCCCGATGTGGATTTGATTGAAAAGGAACGCAATCGAACGATTGAAAAGGCGATTGCGACATTGCCCGACAAGTATCGTGCGCCGATCGTTCTGCGCGAGATTCAGGAATTGAGTTATGAAGAAATCGCGCTGATTCTCGGACTCGGACTTGGCACGACAAAATCGCGCATCAGCCGCGCACGCGGTCTTTTGCGCGAAAAATTAAAACAGTATTTTGACTGAAATGAGTTACGAAAAACCAAAAAACGAAAACGAAACTTTGAGCGACGACGAACGACGATTGCGCGAAATATGTCTTTCGCTGAAAAAAGTTGACGCGCCGAAGGATTTCGACTTTAAACTCAGAGCGCGAATCGCCGATTCAAAGGCAAGCGATTTTCAGCCGCGTTTCGGCTTTGCCTTTCGCTACGCAATGCCCGCTCTGGCACTGATTATGTTTTTAGGTTTGCTTGCCTACAACAGCGGTTTTTGGTCTTCGCCGAATAATCAAATTATTGCCGGAGGAAATTCTGAAACAGTAAGTCCGACATTGCCGCAAAATTCTGTGGTTTCAAGTTTTGCTCCGTCTGAAACAAAGGAAACATCAAACGAAAATTCAGCCGCTTTGCCTTCAAATCAAAATTTACCGAAAGTTCCTGAACGCATAGTTGCCGAAAAACGACCGCAAAATTCTCGAATCGAGAAGAAACGTGAATCAAAAAATGATAACTTTAAAGGTTCGGATACAAGCACTTTTAAAATTGCTCCTGTAATTCAACCGATTGAGCCGGAAAACGTTCCTCAAAATTCTCAAAACAATGAATCTCAAAACATTGAAAAGATAAATTTGACTTCGGTTAAAGAAATCTTGTCAACAAACGGCATCAACGCCGATTTTGAAAATGGCAAATGGACGGTCAAATCGGTCAGGGCAAACAGCCTCGGCGAAAGTTCGGGCGTGAAGGAAAACGATATTATCGAAGCGATTGACGATCAGCCGCTTTCCGCCGAAACCGTTTTTAACAAAACTGCGGGCGGCAAAACCATCACCGTTACGCGGAAGGGCGAAAAATCGCCGTTCAAACTCCGGATCAAACAATAATTCAGCCGGAAAAATTTGAGGCTTAGAAAAAAGAATCGGTCAAGCTGACTGATTCTTTTTTTGCCGCCATTGTTAAAGTAATGCCTTGTCAATTAAGGGTTCAAAATGTCATAATTCGCTCGTCAAGAATTATATTTTTGGAAAAACCCCGTCGTGCGGCACAAATCGCGTCAGGAAAAAATTTGTTGGTTGTCGGGCAAACTTGCCTGTTTCTGGTGGTTTGTAATTTTTTTATGTTTTGTCCTCTGTATTCGCGCCGAACTTCTTCCGATAAAAACTTACAGTGTTGCTGACGGTTTGCTGCGCGACTTTGTTTATCGAATCAAACAGGATTCGCGCGGTTTTTTGTGGTTCTGCACCGCCGAAGGCATCTCGCGTTTTGACGGCGCGGGAATGACGAATTTTACCGCATCAGACGGTTTGCCAAATCGCGTTGTTACAGATTTTCTCGAAACGAAAACCGGGACGATTTACATCGCCACGCACGGCGGCTTGGCGCGGCTCAATCCGCACGGGCTTCGCGGCTCGACAGAAAATCCTTTGTTCACGATTTTTCTGCCCGACAACAAACGCGCCGAAAAGATCCATACTTTGTATGAAGACGGCAAAAGTCAAATTTGGGTCGGAACGTCCGACGGACTTTATAAATTGATTGAAACGGGCGGACGAACGGTGCTTGAAAATGTGCCGTTGGGCGAGCCGCTCAAATCGTCGGGCGGCGCGATTGCCGAGCCGAGTCCGAACACGCTTCCCGTCTATGCGATTCTCGAAACGAAAAACGGCGCGCTTTGGATCGGAACTTACGGCGGCGGCTTGTTTCGTCTGTCGCCGGACGGCAACGTGCGGCGTTTCACCACCGACGACACCGCCACGCTGGGCGACAACAAAATCACCGATCTGCTCGAAGACCGCGACGGGCGGCTTTGGTTAGCCAAGCGCAGCGACCAATTCGGCGGTTTGTGTCTGCTCGACGCGGAAGCAACTGAAAATCCAATCAAAAAATGCTACACGACCGAAAATGGGCTTGGTTCAAATTGGATTCGGGATATTTATGAAACGAGCGACGGCGGTTTGTGGTTGACAACCGTGCCGGGTCTATGCCGGTTTCAGCCGGAAAACTCCGCTTCGGTCTGCAAAACTTACTCGTCGAAAAATGATTTGTGCGACGACGTTTTTGCCGTCGCCGAAGATAAAGACGGAAATCTCTGGACGGGTTCATCGTGCGGCGCACAGAAAATCGCGCGTTACGGCTTTACGACCTACAACGTGGCGGACGGTTTGGATTCCAACCACGTCAATTCGATTTTTGAAAATTCGGCAGGAGAATTTTTTGCCGCTACTTTTCCGAAAAGCGAGCGCGTCATCAGCCGGTTTGACGGCGAGAAATTTTCCTCTCTCAAACTGCGTCTGCCCGATTCGGTGGATTATCACGGCTGGGGCTGGCAGCAAACCGTCTGGCAAGACAGCCGCGGCGCGTGGTGGATTCCGACCGGACGCGGACTTTTTCGTTCGCCCGATGACACGAGCTTTGAAAATCTCGCCCGCGCACCGCTCGAAAAACTGGAAACCGGCGCGAAAGGAACCGAGGTTTTTCGTCTTTTTGAAGATTCACGCGGCGATATTTGGATTCTGACATTAGGAGATGCCAATGAACTCTTTCGTTGGGAGCGGACTAAAAACGTCTGGCACGATTACACCGCGAAAGTCGGATTTTCGGGCTATCGCGTCGGCTCGGCTTTGCTCGAAGACCGACACGGCAACGTCTGGATCGGCGCGACCAGCGACCATAACGAGAGCGCGTTGATTCGTTATCGCAGCAACGGAGAGTTTCGCGTTCTCAGCCAAGCCGAAGGTGCGCCGTCTGCTTGGATTCAGGATTTGTTTCTCGACTCTCGCGGGCGGCTCTGGATTGCCTCGAATAATGACGGTTTATGGCGGCTCGATGAAACGGACTCCGACAATTTCGATTTCGTTAAATACACGGTTTCAAACGGTTTGACGAGCAATTCGACGGCATCTGTAACCGAAGACGAATTCGGGCGAATTTACATCGGAACGTGGCACGGCATTGACCGTCTTACGCCCGAAACCGGACAGGTCGAGAATTTTACGACCGCCGACGGATTGCCCGCGAGCTTTATCGAAACGGCGTATCGTGATCGAAAAAACAATCTCTGGTTCACGACCGACCAAGGTTTGGCGCGGTTTGTTCCCGAACCGCCCCGCGTGCGCCTCGCGCCGAACATTTTGATCACCGGCTTGCGCGTTTCCGGCGTTGCCCAAGCCGTTTCGATTCTCGGCGAAACGCAGATTCAAAACCTCGAATTAAATTCCGACCAGCGGCAAATCACGATTGATTTTCTCGGCTCAGGTGCGAATTTGGGCGAGAAATTAAAATATGAATATCGGTTCGGTGCGGGCGATTGGATGGCGACAAACGAAAGAACTTTAAATTTTGCAAATCTCGCGGCAGGTGATTATCGCTTTGAAGTTCGCGCCCAAACCGCCGACCGCATTTACAGCCAAACTTCGGCAACCGTTTCTTTCAAAATTGTCGCTCCCGTCTGGCAGCAATGGTGGTTTTTGCTTTCGGTGGCGATTCTTGTTGGATTCGTCGTTTATTTGCTTTACAAATATCGTTTAAGACAACTTCTGGAACTCGAAAAAGTCCGGACGCGCATTGCAACGGATTTGCACGACGACATCGGCGCAAATCTGACCAGAATTTCCCTTCTGAGCGAAGTTGCCAAACAAAAAGCGACGAACGGCAACGGACAGATGCTTTCGTCAATCGCCGACATTGCCCGCGAATCGGTGGCTTCGATGAACGATATTGTCTGGGCAATCGCGCCCGAACACGACAGCCTTTTGGATTTAACGCGCCGGATGCGCCAACACGCTGAAGAAGTTTTCGCCCTGCGCGACATTGATTTGGAATTTAACGCGCCGGTTTCGGATTTGAAACTGAGCGTCGGCGCACGCCGCGATTTGCTCCTTATATTCAAAGAAGCCGTCAACAACGCCGCAAAACATTCTGACTGCAAGCGCGTTTCGATTGATTTCAGTTTGGAAAATTCGATTTTGCGTCTGCAAATTCGGGACGACGGCAAAGGTTTCGACCCGGATGAAAATTACGACGGACAAGGTTTGCGAAGTATGACGCGCCGCGCTCGCATCCTCGGCGGCGATTTGATGATTGATTCGGGCGACGGAACGACGATTCGATTCCATTTGCCATTGAAAACCGTCAGCCGCGTTTAGAGTCCACGCTGGCGGCGTGCAAAAAACCGCAGGCGAAGCAACGCGGTTTTCGCGCTGATTGAAGTTCGGGTTAAATCAGCGTCGGGCAAACGCTTTGTTATCGCTCGCGGTTGCGGCAAATTAAAGTTTGAACTCCGAAGAGCCTGCACAAACAAGCAGGCGACAGCGAAGAAAATCTTCCGTAAAATAATTTCTAAAGTGATTTCTGCAATCGAAAATTATCAAACAAAACCCGCCGAAAAACCGCTGCGCGTCGTGATTATCGAAGATTTGCGCGACATCCGCGAAGGTTTGACGGCGTTGATAAACGGCACGAGCGGTTTTCGGTGCGTCGCGGCTTACGGAATGATCGAAACCGCTCTGGCGCGAATCGAACGCGAAAAGCCCGACGTAATTTTGACCGATCTCGGCTTGCCCGGAATGAGCGGCATCGAAGGCATCGAAAGATTCAGAAAAATATTCCCCGAAATTCCGATAATCGCCCTGACGATTTACGACAATGACGAGCAAATTTTTAATGCGCTCTGCAACGGCGCGAACGGTTATTTACTGAAAAACACGCCGCCCGCGCGTCTGCTCGAAGCCTTACAGGAAGCCGTCGAAGGCGGTTCGCCGATGTCGCCTGCGGTTGCTGCCCGTGTCGTTAAATTGTTTCGCCAATTTCGTCCGCCAGAATCTGCCGATTATCATCTTACGCCTCAGGAAACTAAGCTTTTAAAACTTCTCATCGAAGGTCATCACAAAAAAACCGCCGCAAAGGAAATGAATATCTCATTTCACACAGTTTCGTTTCATCTCAAAAATATCTACGAAAAACTCCAGGTTCATTCAAAAACCGAAGCCGTCGCCAAAGCCTTGCGCGAAAAATTAGTCTAACCAGACCAATTCGCGCCTCATAATTTAATTGAAGACTGGAAATGATTTAAAACGCTTCGGAATAACTGAGAACTTCAGTTTAATTGAAGAGTGGACGCGCATTCAAGATGATAATTCGTAATTCGTCATTGAAGATTCGTCTTTTGAGTTAAAGGAAAAAGCGTGTCCGGCTCTTTAAATCAATGACGAATTACGAAAATACTTTCTAAATAGCTGAATTTACTGACGTTTAATGGGTATCCACTCTTCAGTTAACCGAGAATAGTTTTCGAGCTACCTACTTATATAAATAGGTTACAAGCAGTAAATAAATAATTATTATCAACGATACTCGGCGCGAGAATTAAGTCCTTGAGTCGTTTCTTGCGCTTGAGATTATTAGGAGGAACCTGAATATAAATGGAAGAAACAATTAAAAGATGGCTTAACAACCTCTTTTTAGAGCGTCAACAAGGTGCTACGAAAGCCTCTATAAATAGTAGGTATTCGACTTTTGTAGGTAGTCTGAACGAAGCAGCACTCAATTGGATGGTAATGGAAATAGAATCCTATCTTACTTTGCTAACCTCAAGACAATGCATCGGCATTAAAGTTTGGAGAACCATCGAGAAAGATAACGTATTTGACGTTTTCTTTCGTATTCAGGCAAAAGGAAGGTCAACACCCGAATTTGATATAAAAACTTACGTTAAATTTCCTGAAAAAGATAAATGTCTATTTGAGCTTGAAGACTGGTCAGCCGGGATAAACGGTTATGTTAATGGAAGGGTTGTCAGAAACAATGGGTTATTCAAATGTGAAGAAGTTCCGGTGCAGACAAATATCCCCGCGCCGACACATAACTATTTGGAAGATAATCGCCGAGAAGGTTGATTTTCAACTGACGCTATCTATTTTCGAGAGTCTTTTGAAAACTGATATTGTTGATTTGATGAGTGCTGTAATACAAATCGAAACAAAATCTATTGTTGCCGAAAGGCAAAAGTTTGAGTCGAAAATAAAGTTCGACATATTAGGAGATGAATAATGGCAATATTTTATGTGTATCTGGCAGATCCTTTAGGTTGTGTGCCTTCAAATATGATTGCGCCAATCAACATTAATTTGCAGTCAATATTTAAGAAATGTGTAGCCGCTTCGGGTAATGCTTTTAGCGATGCGTTCGTTCATTGGTTGGCGTATAAACCGACTCCGCAACCCCACGAGTTAATGCTTTATTTTCTTCCGGATCGGGGAAAGTCTGTTGTGGCTGAAATCGGTTTATCGCCTTCTCGAACGTCTGCGGGGTCCACGGGTTGGACGACGGCGCAAGGGGCAGTGTCGGAGATTTATATGTCAGAGGTTGGCAAAGATGCAGACCTCGCCGCCGCTCTTGGCTTTCACGAATTGATGCATAATAAGCTGCGTTTGAACGATCCTCAACTTCACCCTAGAGGAGGATTAGCCGGCACGAACGTTTCTAGTATCGCGCAGCTCTCCAATTCAAATATTGCAGATATGGCGGCGGCGTTAAGGAATAATGCTCCGCAGTATGCTGCCGGCTTGATGTCAGCGATAAATGGTCGCAACGATCCGGTAAGTCGTTATTACACCTTCTGATGATGTAGTTCGAGGGGCAATTCAATGAACAAAAAATCCGAAGAAATCAAAACCCTGATGGCGATTTTGTCAGCGTTTTTGCGCCTTTTCGGGCGTTGATTTTGACCGTGCGCGACGCAAACGGCAGTTACGATTTACATTTCAAATTGTTTGACGCAATCACGGGCGGAACGCAAATCAGCACCGGCGGCGACCGTCCGATTTCTAATGCTTTTGTGCCTTAAAGTCAGCACCTTGTTTTTATTAATGATTGGAGGTAGATAAAGTTTCAGGTTTCAGGTTGGGTTGAACAACTTAAAACCTGAAACTTTTTAAGAACCTGTAAAATTCGGCGCACGTTTCTCGAAAAATGCCTGAACGCCTTCTTTAAAATCATTCCCTTTGCCCGATTCGATTTGCAGTTCGTGTTCCAGATCGAGCTGTTGCGCCAGATTGTTTGAAAACGACGCGTTGAGCATTTGTTTGATCCGCCCGATTGAAGCGGTCGGCGCGAGCGCGAGTTTTTGCGCCATCAAAAGCGTTTCGGTCATCAAATTTTCTGCCGGCACGACGCGGTTGATCATTCCGAATTGGGCGGCGCGTTCGGCGGAAACGGTTTCGCCCGTCATAAAAAGTTCCGCCGCGAGTTTTTCGCCGATTGCGCGCGGCAGAAAAAACGAACCGCCGCAGTCGGGCGACAGTCCAATTCTGACAAACGCCTCGTTAAAGCTCGCGTTTTCAGCCGCGAAAACCAGATCGCACGCTAAGGCGAAATTTGTTCCCGCGCCCGCGCAAACGCCCTGCACCGCCGCCACAAAAGGAATCGGCGTTTGACGAATCAGCAGAATGACATCGTGCAGAGCCTTTAAGGGTTCTTCCATAAAAGCCTCGATTCTGCCTTCCTTCTGCCACATCAACTGCATTTCGCGCAAATCGCCGCCCGAACAAAAAGCGCGACCTTCGCCCGTTAAAACAACGGCTCGCGCTTTGTCTTCAACCGCTTTGCTGACAGCTGAAAATAAATCTTTCGTCAGTTGAAGCGAAAGCGCATTCAAGGCTTCGGGACGATTAAAAGTAATAACCGCGACGTTGTCCTGTAATTCGTATTTTATGGTTTCAAAAGACATAAAGAGTCAGGAGTCGAGAGTCGAGAGTCGAGAGTCAGGGGATTTTTCTCCCGACTCTCGACTCTCGACTCTCGACTAATTTAAGCGAAGCGAACTCTCGATTTATTCGCGTTATAACATTCGCGGCACAAAACGGCGCGTCCGACTTTGGGCTGAAACGGAACATGGTCGTGTTTGCCGCAATGGTCGCAGACAATCTCGAATTTGGTCGGCGCATTTTCGCCCGTCGTCGCCTTTTTTGAACGGCATTTCGGGCATCGCTGCGGCGCCATCATATTGCGTTGATAGAAAATTTCTTGTTCTTTTTCCGTGAAAAGAAAAATTTCCTTGCATTGGACACACGGAATCTCAACATCGGGCATTTCATTTATCTCCTTTTGGTGAAAAGTGTAGCACAAAGACCGAAAATTCGTAATCCGATTAACAGGCAAAACTTGCGGTTTTTGGAAATTCGGAGTATTTTCGACTTTAATAAATAAAATCAAATCAGACAGGAGAAGCGTTTCGTATGAAATTAAAAAATTTCGTGTCGGCTTTCATCTTTTTAGCTCTCGTCGCCGCCATAAATGTGCAGGCGCAATTCAACGTTACGGGGTCAATAAACGGCAGAGTCGTCTCCGCAAACGGCGGCGGCGTTCGCCGCGCAAACGTAACCGTCATCAACCTGCAAACTCTGGAAACGCAGACGCGTCTGACAAACGATTTCGGCTATTTCAGGTTTAACGATTTGCCGATTATCGATTTATATCTCGTGGTTGTCAGCTCCAAACGGTATTTTTTCACGTTCTCAAACCAACTGGTGCGCTTCACCGCGCTTGAGCATAATGTGCTTTTTACTTCTGACGATTAAAATCAATCTTCGCTCAGTGCGCGGACGTGATTTTTGACGGTTTCGCCCAAAGTGTCGAGATTATAACCGCCTTCGAGCGCCGAAACGATGCGCCCGCCGCACGTTTCGTCAGCCCATTGTTTGAGTGTCCGCGTCATCTGCATAAAATCGGCATCCTGCAGGCGCAATTGTCCGAGCGGATCGGTCAGATGCGCGTCGAAACCCGCCGAAATAATTATCAGATCAGGCTTAAAATTTTGGTTAATGTCGTTGATCGCGCTTTCAAACATTCGTTTCTGCTCGCCCGGTTTGGTGTGCGCTTTGACGGGAACATTCATCGTGTAGCCTTGCCCGCGACCGAAACCCGTTTCGCCGCGCGAACCCGAACCCGGATACCACGGATATTGGTGCATCGAAAAGAAAAACACGCTCGGATCGTCAAAGAAAATTCCCTGTGTGCCGTTGCCGTGATGCACGTCCCAATCAACGATTGCGACGCGTTCGATTTCCTTGTAGCGATTCTGCGCGTAACGCGCCGCGACCGCAACATTATTGAAAAGACAAAATCCCATCGAACTTTCAGCCGTCGCGTGATGACCCGGCGGACGCACGGCGACAAACGCGTTTTTCGCTTCGCCCGCCATCACCGCGTCAACGCCGCGGCACACGCCGCCCGCGCCGTAAAGCGCGGCATCAAACGACTGCATCGAGATCGCCGTGTCCGCGTCGAGCATTTCCAGACCGTTTTCAAACGCGTGTTCGACACGCCGGAAATGATCCGTCGTATGCGCCGCCTGAATCATTCCCTTTGAAGCTTGTTCGGGCGCGATTTCAAGTAAAGATTGCCAGAATTCAGTATCGCTTTTCAGCGCGTTCATCACGGCTTCATAACGCTTCGGAGTTTCGGGATGCCCGAATCCGGTGTCGTGTTTTTGATAGATCGGATGATGGATCAATGCTGTTTTCATTCGTATTATTTACAGTTTACAAGTCTTCCTGTTTCTATATTCACTTTGCAACCTTGTTTACTTAAGTGATAACTACATCTAATTGCATAATGCGCTAAACGTATAGCCTCTAAAATTTTCCTCATTTGTAATTTACCGTCTTCTATAAGTTTTTCAGGGTTACTTTTTGATAATCTCATTAATCTTTCGCCCCAATCTTTACCCTTACTAAATCTATTTAAGGATGGAATTGACTTTCTCACCAATCTTTCAAATTCTGCGCCATTTGTTGCGGATTTAGTTGATTCTATTAAATTAGCTTTATCTTCACCTTCAGCCCCGTTCTCAACAGCTATTTCCCAAACAGTTTCCACCAATTCATCAAGACTGAAATTTTCAAATTCAAAGTCAGGATTAGAAAAGAAAAAACTTCCAAACATCTCTCCATTTTCAACCGCCTTTTTCACGACTCGACAATTGTCACTAACATCTCCATCAAGCGAAACCCAACTATAAATTGAGCGACTAATATCGTTCAAAAGATTTTCCCTAAAAGCAACGCCTTTTCCTTTACCAGCTACAACTTCTCCTTTTAAGTTTATTACTTCGATAGCAGTGTTATTTCCTAAATAACTTTGGAGTGCAAAAAATTCTGTCTGACCTTCAACATACCATCTTAGTCTAAGGTTGTAATCAAGCCCTAATTCTCTAACAAATTGTGTTTTTGCATTTACACTGTCTAATAATCTTGGAGAACCATAAAAATACTCTTTGTAACTTGCTTCATCTCCACAAAAACTAAATTCATCTTCTTCAGGCAAAATAACCTCAAAAACTACTTCAGCCACACGTCTTATTACTTCTGCCATTGTCAGGATGTATGTTACTAAACCAAGATTTCCTTTGAGTTGTTCAAGTCGATATTTTCCTTTCATTAATCTTAATAACATTAAAATATCGCTGTTTGGTTCAATACATTCTACATCAACGCAAATCTCTGAAATTATTTCTTTAATTTGACTGATATTGAATTTTTCCAACAATTCTTTGAACTCATTTTCATGGGTTTGAATTGAGTCATAAAAAAGTTGCTCATTTTTTTCAGTTCTTTCAAAAGGAAGGCTGTAGCGAATTGTATAAAAACCAAACAATTTTCTAAAAGCAATCGGCTCTGCGGCAACGGCTAACGAAACAATATCATTCCAGTTTGCAATTTCATTCTGAAAATCTTCTCTAGAAGTAAACTTATCAAAGTACTTTACATCCCACTCGAAATATTTTTGGTAGTTATCTGTAGAACTATATAAAGTAAATGAACATAAAACCGACTTTGCAATTTCTTTAATTTTGTAAAATACAAATAATCTAAAAGGATGAAATAATAGATTTATGTCATCAGACAGGTCTTTCAGTTCTTCCAATGAATTTGAATATCCTTCAGTTCTGATTAAACACTTTCTTTCATCAGCATAAATGTAATGGGAATCATTCTTATTCAAAAAAGTTAAGCCTTCAGTTTCTTGAGGAGTTTCAGTAATAACTAAATCTGCTCGAATAAGTCCTAAACTCCAGAATTTACGCAGTCGTTTTATATCCCTCTCAGAATGTCCGAAATTAATACTTCTTTCTTCCGCAAACCTGAGAAATGATTCTTCATCGAGAAGTTTCATCTGCCAAATAAAACCACGTTCAAATAGCCATTTACCAATTTGAGATACATTTATACTTTGAGAATTTTCATTCATTACTTTTCCTCATATAAAAGCCGTTTCGTGCAAAAGTTCGCCTTTGGCAAATCTCTCGAAACTCAAACAGGAAACGTCTAAAAATGTCGCTTTGCCGTCAAGAATGATTTCCGAAAGTGCGCGTCCGGTCGCGGGCGAATGCATTACGCCGTGACCGGAAAAACCGTTGGCGAAATATAAACCGTCAACACCGCAACCGCCTAAAATCGCGTGATGGTCGGGCGTATTTTCATAAAGTCCGGCGCGGCATTTCGCTAAAATCGGCGTTGTTTCAAACAAAAACGGCGCACGGTGTTTCGCTTTTTCATAGACTTTTTCGATAAACGATTCGTCAAAATTCACGTCAAATGAAATTTTTTCGTGAGGGTCGGGATAAGCGAAAAGAACTTCGGTGTTATCCGCGTTTGCCGTCGAATCAACAAAATCACGCGCCGGACGAAAGTGAAAGCCGCTCCCGATGTCAATCACCATCGGCAGATTCTCGGGCAATGTTTGCGCGGCTTTAGCCCAAACAATCTGGCGTTTTTGCGGTTCGACGGGCAGATCAATGCCGGCGGTTTTTGCCAATTCCTTTGCCCACGCGCCGGTTGCCAAAACCACCTTTTCGCATTCGATTCTGCCTTTATTTGTTTCGATTGCTTTGACCTTGCCGTTTGCCGTTTCGATTGCTAAAACATGCGTTTCAAAATCAATCTTCGCACCGCGTTCCGACGCTTTTGCCGAAAAACCGCGCATCACCGCAAGCGGATTGATAAAGCCGTCGTTTGCGCCGAAACTTCCGCCCGTAATATCCGCGCAATTGAGAATCGGACAAATCTCCGCAATCGCTTTTTTATCAACAACTTCAACATCCTTCACGCCGAGCGATTTCTGAAATTCAACGTTGCGTTTCAGATATTCAAACTGCCTGTCATCGGTCGCAAAAAACAAATATCCGCGCGGTTCGTAACAGCAGTCGAACTCCCAACGCTTGAAAAAATCGAGCGAATAAAGCGACATTTTGATATTGATTTCGGTTTCAAACTGCGCCCGCACGCCGCCCGTCGCTTTCCCCGTCGAACCGCTTCCCTGCGCCGCTTCGCGTTCCAGAATCAAAACGTCTTTCGCGCCGCGTTCCGTTAAATGATACGCGACGCTCGCGCCGACCACGCCGCCGCCGATGATAACAAATTCCGCTTTCATTTGGTCAGAACCGCCTGCGGTAGCGGGCGGGTAAAGTTCAGCATTTGAAAACCCCGTTGTCGAAGTGAACCCATCCGCTACCGCAGATGGTTCTGACATTTATTCCGAATCAACGCCCGCCGCTTTCAAAACAAAATCGGGCGTTTTCGGCTCGTCCGCCAAAATGTTTTCTCTGCCTTTATCAATCGCCCAGCGGTGAAGCCACGAAATTCCGTTTCTTCGCACGAAATTGTCGGGCAATTTATAAGCTTCGTCCTTTAAGGCTTCTTCCAAACTGACGAATTGATAGCCGCGTTTTTTATACATTCTGGCTAAACGGTCGAAATAATCGGAATTGATAAAATTCGCGTGCAAAAGCAGAGTTTGCCGGATCTCGCGCCCGAAAATTTTGACCGACTGGCGTTCCCAGTAATCGGTTTTCGCTTCCATATACGAAACGTAAGCCACGCCGATCTGTTTCATCAATTTTTTGTCGCCTTTGTCGAAAGCGTTGTCGTAAGCGCGTGCAAAAATCCAATCGGAATTATCAATCGTGACGGGCGCGATCTCGTAACCGTGTTCCGATAAAAATTTATTCAAATCGCTTTTTGTTTCCAGACTCAAACCCGTCCAAAGATACGGATGACGAAAATAGCGCATCTTCAAATTCTTCGCCTGAAGCAGTTCCTTCGTGATAATTTCGCCCTTCAAAATCTCGTCCTTATATTTTTCGAGCGAAACATTGGCGATATTGACGTGCGAAAACGTATGATTGCCGAGTTCGAGACCGGCATTGAGCCACTGCCGAAGCAGATCAACTTCGGCTTCGACGCGTTTTTCTTCACGGTAAAGTTTGTTTTCGTTGACAAAACCGATCACCGGAACTTTCGCTTTCGTAATATGCGCGAGCAGTTTTTTCGTGATTTCGCGGCGCGTCTTTAAATCCTGGCGCGTTGAAACGACCGGCAGATCGTCAATCGTGACGGCAACGAACCTTTGCGTTTTTTGGGCTTGAACGGATGCTGCGAAACCTATAAAAACTAATGTAAATATTATTGCGAACTTCATAATTTTATTATTGCCCACGAAACACACGAAAAGAACGAAAGGAAAACAAATTTTTCAGGATTTCTTTTTTTCGTTTCTTTCGTGTGTTTCGTGGGCAAATATTCTTATTTCGCAAAAACATGCGAAAAATCGGCGAACGATTTGAATTCCAATGCGTTGCCCGACGGGTCGAGAAAAAACATCGTCGCCTGTTCGCCGACTTCGCCTTGAAACCTGACTTTCGGCTCGATGACAAATTCGACGCCTTTCGATTTCAGACGTTCGGCAAGTTTATGAAAATCTTCGGGCGGCAGAACGATGCCGAAATGCGGCACGGGAACGTGGTCGGCGTCAACGTCGTTGGTCGTCCGCACACCCGACGCTTCGGGCGCGAGATGCGCGACGATCTGATGCCCGAAAAGATTGAAATCAATCCAGCATTCCGAGCTTCTGCCTTCTTCGCAGCCGAGAATTTCGCCGTAAAACCGGCGCGATTCTTCCAAATCTTTGACGGGAAAAGCTAAATGAAATAAATTCTGCATAATTATTTTTTTTGTTCGACACAAATAACAAAATTAATCGAGTTCCAGCCTCTGTTATCGTTTTCTTCAAGTCGAACTTCAATGTTATCAAGACTAATAGGTTTGATTGATTTTATTTTGTTAATTCCTTTAATACTTTTCAATAAGGCTTCTTGAGTAAAAATATCACCCTCATTAAAATTCTTTTCCCAATGTCCCCGAAAAGTTCGATACCGAGTGTAGGTATTTCCAGAAATTTCAATACGCTTGATGTTATATTCATTTTCTTCCGCCTTTTTCAAAAGCTGTAATTTTTCTGCTTTGTTCTGTGAACACGGATTTGTTTCATCCGCAAAGGCTGAATCAGAAAACAAAAAAACCAAACCCCAAAAACTCAAACCCAAAAGACTCAATAAATTGAAGGTTTTCATGTTTTTTCTCCCTACTACGGTAAAGATGCACGAATCTTTATTTAGTTGCTTTAGCAAGCTGCCGGATCGCGCCGAGATGATAAGCCGTGTGCGCGACAATGGCGACGGCATCGCCGATGTTGTCCTGATTCCACGTTTCGATTTCGGCAAAGGTGCGCAAAACATTGTCGTAGGATTTTCGGACGGCATCGCGCAAAACGTCCCATTCTTCCGGGCTGACCGTTTCGATCAGCCAGCTTTGCTCCCAATTTACCTTTTCGGTTCTGCCTTTCATAAATTCGGTGAGCCGGTCGAGATAAAATTTCGCGTGTTCGGTGTGTGCGACAATGCTGATGCCGTTGATTGCGCGGGAAACCTGCTCCGCCGAAAGTTTATCAATTGTCGGCAGCACGCCGATTCCGTGGTCGAGATACGCGCTTCCCTGACCTTCGGGCGAACCTTCAAAGGTTTCTCTTAAAATAACTAAAATGTCTTTCAGAAAATCTTCTTTGGAAATAAAATTATTGTCGTTCATATTCTTAAATCATTTTCAAAATCTGGCGGATCGCGCTCAGGTGATAAGCCGTGTGCGCCAGAATTCCCAATGCGCCGGAAATCTTGAAATCGTTCCAGGTTTCGACCTCGTTAAACGTGTCGGTTACGACCTGATAAGTTTTCTGCAGCTGCCCGCGTAAGCTGTTCCATTCGGCTTCGTCAACGGTTTTCGTTTTCCAACTGTCTTTCCAATCAACCATCGTGAATTTTTCGTTCATATAATTGCTCAGAAATTCGAGATAAAACCGCACGTGCTCGCAATGCGCGGCGATCGTCGTGCTGCCTTCG
>JALHNX010000092.1 GCA_022843305.1 Pyrinomonadaceae bacterium
CGCCCGTTTTGGGTCGCGCAAGCCGATCAGCTTGTCCGTAAAAGCTGGAGCGCGGATTTGCCGCCGGCGAAGGTTATCAAAAAAATCGGGTTTAAATTATTGGCGGCGGCTTTTGTTTTGCGCGACGAAACGAAATGCGATTACGCGGCGCAGAAACTTTCGATTCGTGACGTGAAAAACTGGCAACGACTCGTAAATGTCAGCAAAAAAAAATATTCTGCGGCGGACGAAGAAGAAAAAACGCGGCTCGATAAACGCCGCCGCATCATTGAGCGTTTAGCGGTAAAATTCAGTCAGACGGGAAAATTGTAAAATGAACGGGAAAATTCAAAATGTCGGCAATTTGATCAAAGGCGGCGCAAGCAAAAGCGTGGGTAATTTGGGCGTCAAACAAAAGGTCGTCAAAAACCAGATCGTCACGGCGCGGCGTGAAGCGGCGCGGATTTTGGAAGAAGCCGAAGAATTTGCCGCCGAAATCCGCCGCGAAGCGCAAAGCGCAGCCGAAAATCTAAAGGCTCAAGCCTACGCGCAAGGAAGCGAAAACGCGCTCACGGAATTTGAACGAAATTTGTTCGAATCGCGTGAAATTCGGGAAAAAATCTGGCGCGAAACCGAAAAGGATTTGCTTCGGCTGGCGGTTCGTTTGGCGGAAAAAATCGTCGGGCGCGAGATTGAAAAGGACGATAAAACGATTATCGAGATAATCTCGACCGCGCTGCAAAATGCGCGTCAGCAGGAAAAACTGACCGTGCGCGTCAACCCGAAGGATTTGCCGACCGTCGAACGCGAAGCCGAAAAGCTCTCGTTGGGCGGCAGAGTTCAGTTTATAGATTTCGTCGCCGATCCGCGTGTTTCGGCAAGCGGCTGTCTGATCGAATCGGAAGTCGGCACGATTGACGCGCGGCTCGAAACACAGCTCAGAGTTCTCGAACGCGCACTTCTTGCCCAATCGGAAGGCGAAGGCGCGCAGGATTGATTCATTGCTTCATTTGTTCATTGATTCATTTGCATATCTGTAATCATCATTGATTTATTTGTATCGCTCGTTAGCGGAATGAATCAATGAACAAATGAAGCAATGATTAAATTTTTTCAGCCAAAACCAAGATGATTGATTTACAGCCTTACATTGCCGCCGTTGACTGGATTTCTTCGGTCGAAGTTCACGGGCGCGTGACCGAACTTATCGGTTTGCTGATTCGCGCCGCCGTGCCGGGTGCGCGGGTCGGTGAATTATGTCTGATACATTCGCCGCATCGCGCCAAGGTTTTGCGGGCAGAGGTGGTCGGGTTTCGCGGAAGCGAGGTTATTTTAATGCCGCTCGGCGACGTTTCGGATGTGGCGATGGGCGCGGAAGTCGTGCCGACGGGAACATCTTTGACGATTCGCGTCGGCGAAGATTTGTTGGGCAGGGTTTTAGACGGACTCGGCGAGCCGATTGACGGAAAGGGCGCGATTGAAGACGCGGTTGAAAAAATCGTCGCCGCGCGTCCGCCCGATCCGATGAAACGCCAGCGCGTGACGAAACAATTAAAAACCGGAATTCGCGCTTTCGACGGACTTTTAACAGTCGGCGAAGGTCAGCGCATCGGGATTTTTGCCGCCGCCGGTGTCGGAAAATCAACGACTCTCGGAATGCTGGCGCGAAACACGGAAGCCGAGATTAACGTCATCGCGCTCATCGGCGAACGCGGGCGCGAAGTGCGCGATTTTCTCGAACAGGATTTGGGCGAAGAAGGAATGAAACGCTCGGTCATCGTCGTTGCCACGTCAAACGAGCCTTCTTTAATTCGGATGAAAGCCGCGTATGTCGCGACCGCAATCGCCGAATATTTCCGCGATCAGGGGAAAAGAGTTCTGTTTTTGATGGATTCGGTAACGCGGTTTGCGCGCGCCTTGCGCGAAGTCGGACTCGCGGCTGGCGAACCGCCGGCGCGGTCGGGTTTTCCGCCGTCGGTTTTTTCGGAACTGCCGCGCTTGCTTGAAAGAACAGGGAATTCCGACAAAGGTTCGATCACGGCTTTTTACACGGTTCTGGTCGAAGGTGACGATATGACCGAGCCGATTGCCGACGAAACGCGCTCGATTCTGGACGGACACATCGTTTTATCCCGAAAATTGGCGGCGCAGAATCATTATCCGGCGATTGATATTAACGAATCGGTTTCGCGGGTGATGAGCGCGATTGCGCAAAAAGGTCATCTTGAATCGGCGGGCAAACTCCGCGAAGTTTTGGCGACTTACGAAGCGCAGAAAGATTTGATCCTGATCGGCGCGTATAAAAAGGGAAGCGACCCGAAAACCGATTATGCGATTTCGAAAATCGAAGCCGTCAACAATTTTCTTAAACAGGGAACTCATGAACAGATGCCTTCGGATGCCGCGATAAAAAGGCTGATTCAATTATTTTAGAAGCTGATTGAAAACACCGAAAGATTGAGAACGGAAACAGTTTCTTAGAAATTTTAAGTCACGGCTTTTTCGGCGGCTTGCGTCAAAATCTCGCTGTTCCAACGCAAACTTGCCTGCGCGAGCTTGTTGATGCCTTCGTAAAAAACATTCTCGCCGACTTTTTCCTGAAAATCTCTTTGCAGGTAGAACGCGAAATTTTCGCTGTTGAAAACGACTCTGCCGCCGCCGCGGTTGGCTTCGGATTCTTCGCCGAAAACCGCGTCGAGAATATTATCTTGCGGCTCGCTTCGGAAACGGAAAATCAAGGCTTGCGCCGATAAAATTTCTTCCGCTTCGTCGTATTCAAAACCGATGACAGCTTCGCCGATTCGTGCTTCAGCGTGGTTTTGCTCGTCAAAAAAAGAGGCGTTTTCGCCCAAACGGCGGAAAAAAAACTCGACCTGCTGTTTTGCTTCTGCTTTGGTCATTCAAAGATTTTATATCAATTAAAATTGCCGCGCCCGCGCCAGCTCGAAAGGAATTCTTGCGGGCAGATAAAATTTTTCAAATCCGTGTGAAATAAGCGGTTTCCCGTCGCGGAAATAATGCGTTACGGCATCGCGTCCTTCATGCGCGAACGGATTGAGCCACGAACGCAATCCGCAGGCTTTCGGCACAAAGTCGTCGCTTTTAACGTAATGAACATACTGCGCGCCGTCCGTGTAACGCCGCGCCGCGCCGCCGAACGTTTCGACTTTGATATTATTCATCAGCGTTTCCGCCTCGTGCCGCGATATACCGTCTTCGAGCATCAGACGATTCTTCACGTCCTGCAAAGCGCGGCTCGCAACCAACGCGCCTTGCGAATGCGTCAAAAGATGCACTTCGCGCCGCGAACGCAACTCTTTGTAAAACGTATCGGCAAGCGTATCAACCGCCGGATTGTTTCCGATGTCTAATGTTTCGCCGAAACTCTGCAAAACATCTGTCCCGAAACCTTGCGTCGCATTATGAACGCCGATGACCCGCGAGCCGGTATTATCGGCAATCGCCTGCAAACCGTTCGTCTGTCCGGCGACATTCGTATGGCTTCCGTTTACATAAATCAAAGTTTCGTTATTGCGAACGCCGCCCGACGGATTGACGGCGGGAATTTCGTAAACAGATGAATCGGGCGCAAAAATTTTTCCGTTTGCGCCGATGAAATGACCGTCGAATCGTTTGTCAGAAAGCGTTTCTTCCCTTTGCCGCCAAAGCGTAAACGGATTGGGCGCGGTTGAAAGTCCGGTCGGCGAAGCGAAAATTCCGCTTAAATTTTCGGTCGTGGTATCGGCAAAATTACCGGCTGTTTCGGATTCTTGCAAAACTTCTTTTTGAATTTTATTTTTCGGCGAATTACCCGAGCCGAGCGGTTTTAGAATATTTCTGCCAAATTCTGCCGCGATGTTTCTCAAACTCAAGTCCATCCGAACGATCCTCCAAATTTATGACGCTTAAAACAGTTTTCGGCAAAATCAGGGAAAAGTTTCCCAAAAATTGATTTTTTGAAAAAAAATAATAAATCGGTATCGTGAGCGGCAGCGAAAAGGTTCATCAAACAGTCGTTTTAATTGAAAACGGTATGATTTTCAGAATATGAGAAACTCTTGCCGATAAATGACGATAATTTCTGTGGGGGCAAAAAAAACGAGCCGCGCCGGATTTTTAAAGATAATCGGAAAATTCGGGATTAACAAAACGACGATTTTCAAATATAATTTCGCTAAACAGTTTGGGGAAAATTTACAATGGCGATAAAAAAAACAGGTTCACCTCTCGGCAGCGGCGCAGAATCGCTCGACCCGCTCGGCGGTAAAGACGAAGTTCGCGGCAGCGGCAAGGTTGATAAAAATTTTGAAACGGCACTGGCAGAAGCCGCCGGACAGATCGAACAAGCCGGCGCAAGCGAAAAAGCCGACAGCCCGACGCGTTCGGCTTTCCAACAAATCGCTTCAAACGCCAATCTGAATTCGCCCGAAGGCGCAATGTTTGCCGTTCGGGAATCGGCGCGTTTTCTGGTCAGTTCGCGTTTGAAGGACGAGATGCGCGATTCGGAACAGGGCAAAAAAATCTCCGAAGATTTGAGCAATTACATTTCTAAAGACCCGTTTATGCACCGCAAAATCCTCCGCATTCTGCAAGGATTGAAGTAAACCGAAAGTTTGTAAAGAAAAACCGTAAAGAGTAAAATAAATCAATCGTAAATTGCCGAAAAAGTCATTCGTTTATTTGCGGTTGATATTTTATTTTTTTGAAGCTGTTTGAAAACTCGGAAAGATCGGGAACAGAAACCGAATTTATCAATTATCAATTATTTTTAGGTTAAGCAACGATTTAAACCTTCAAAGTTAATTGATAATTGATAATTGATAATTGGTAATGCTTGTTTTTCAATCGTCTTTCGAGTTCCCGAACAGCCAAACTTAAAGCGTTCTGATTAGAAAAAAAATGTCGTCAAGCGCAGGAGAAAAAACCGAACAACCGACTGATAAGCGACTGCGGGAAGCGAGGGTAAAAGGTCAGGTTGCCAAAAGTCAGGATTTAACATCCGCGCTTTTATTGATTGCGGCGGTTGCGGTTATTTGGCTGATCGGCGGGTATGTCGGCGGCGTTTTGCAGGCGACCGTCAAAGACCAGATCGAATTTGCCGCGACTTTTAAGGGACAATTTACGAGCGAAACCGCTTCTAACGTGATTTGGCGCGGATTGATTGGAATGCTTTGGGTTTTAGCTCCCATTTTTGCCGTTGTAACGGTTTTCGCTTTTCTGGGAAATTTTCTGCAAACCGGGACGGTTTTTTCGTTTGCGTCAATTGCGCCGAAATTTGAAAAATTGAATCCGGTCGAAGGTTTCAGGCAGAAATTCCTGAATTCGCGCGCCTACATCGAGCTTGCGAAAACGATTATTAAAATATTGATCGCAACGGCGGTTGCCGGTTATGTTCTCTGGGCGGCGCGTGAAGATATTATTCGGTTGATTGCGAAACCGCCCGAGGCGGTCGCGGCTTATACATTCGGTCTGGTCCTGGAAATCGGTTTGAAGATCGGCTTCGCGCTTCTGGTTCTCGGCGGCGCGGATTACTTTCTGCAAAGATTTCTGCACCGCCGTGATTTGAAAATGACCAAGCGCGAGGTGCGGGAAGAATATAAGGAAACCGAGGGAAATCCGCTGATTAAGGCGAAAAGAAACGCCCGTTACCGCGAAATTTTATCGCAGAATCCGGCGGCGGTTCGTGAGGCGGATGTCATCATTGCAAATTTGCCGCACGTCGCGGTCGCCGTAAAATATGAGCGCGGAAAGGCAAACGCGCCGGTTATAACGGCGAAAGGTGCTGATTTGATGGCGGAAAAAATTCGTCAAATCGCAGAGAAAGCAGGCGTTCCCGTAAAACACGACATTCCGCTCGCACAAACGCTTTACGAGTTGAAAGTCGGACAGGAAATTCCCGAAAACCTCTTCGAAGCGGTCGCCGTCGTTCTGCAATGGGTGTATTCTATGAGGGATGAGAGATGAGGGATCAGGGATGAATTTAAAATCTTAGTTATCCCTTCATCCCTCATCCCTCAAAAGCTATGGCTGATCTTAAAAACGTCAATCGAGGCGGCGGAAACGAAATCGGCAACACGGCTGACAAACAGGTTGCCGACGGCGATATTCCGCCTGTTTCGGATTCGGGAGCAAAGACGAATCAAACGCAGTTTTCGGTCGAACAGCCGACGGAAACACGCCGGTCGGTAAATACGGTTTTACAGCCCGCGCAGAAGATTTTGAACGATGTAAATGCCGGACGCGATGCTTCGCAGATTGATGCCGCCGGACAATTGACCTCGCTCGGCGGAGTTTCGGCTACCGACCGGCTTTTAGGTTTGGATTTGCGCCCGACCATGACCGGCATTTTATCCGCACCGCCCGGAAATGTTGAGTTTCTGCGCCATCTTTCGCCGCCGGCGCGGCGGACGATTATGCGGAAAATGCTCAATAAACAGCGTGAAAGAATGCGTCGTTTAGCGCGTTATTTACGCGACCGGCGCGATGAAACTTCGGATGACGGCGGCGCGGGCGAAGGCGAAAGTTTTCTGGCAGTAATCAGCGAACCCGTCGAATTAGACCGCGCAAAATTGGCGCGCGCGGCGGGCGAGCTTGAAAAAGCGGCGCGAATGTTGAATATTTTAGACGAAATGCTGACGATGCAGGATTATACGATCAGCCGGATCGGAACATTTACGCAAGGTTAGAATAAATAATGGCAAATCCGAATCAAATAACCGAAGCCGAAAACGCGCCGCATCCGTCGGGCGTTCCGCTCGATCCGTTTGCCGTTGATTTTTTCGGCGGAAAAAATCAGCATTTGGATGAAGCGGAACTGTTTTCCGAAAAGGAAACGAAAAACAGAAATACCGACAAACCGCCGAGAAAATCCGATTGGTATAAAAGCCTGCCGCGAATCACTAATCGGGAAGCCGAATTTTCCAATCTTTTATCGGCTCTGCCGGAAAATTTAACCGATACCGCCGTCAGGCTCATCACCCGAACAATTGCGCGTTATACTTTTCGGCAAGCCGAAAATGTCGGCTGTTCAATAATTTCGGTCAGAGAAATTAACTTAAGTCGGGCAATTCAAAAATTAAACGATTCGCCGAAAGTTTTTTTGACAATCGGCTGTCACATCGAAAATTCTATGACAGTCGCGGCGTTAAATTTTGATTTTGCAAGCTCGCTGATAGATTCGATGTTGGACGGTCAAGGTGCGGAAATTGGAATCAGGCGCGAATTATCGCCGGTTGAAACGACAATTGTCGAGTTTCTTGCCGCAAAGGTTTTAGGCGAACTCAACAATTTTCTCGGCGAACCGATGCTTTTTCTGCAAAATGTAAAAAATGAACCGAATATTGATTTTGAAACTTTTGAACGCGGCGCGGAAATTGTTTTAAGTCTTAACGCGGACGATTTTAACGGTGTTGTCAGGCTTTTCGCGCCGCTAAGATTTTTGAAAGCGCTCGATAAATCGCAGAATGCTTTATTCACAAAAAAAGCCGTGGGGAAAAAACTGAGCGATTTTGAGAAAATTGCCCGCAAACTCGATTTACGTCTGCAAATCGGCACGACTTTTCTCGATGCGGAAAGTCTTTCATATCTTGAAACGGACGACATTGTTTTGATCGAACAACCGCAAATCATTTTACATTACGAAAATTTCGGCGGTCATATACAGGTTTTGGTCGGACGCGGTAAAAATTTTCGTTTGCAGGGAACTGCGGAAAACAAAGAACTTAACATTGGTTTGAATTTGAGGATCGAAGAAATTTTGAGCGAGGAAGCGCGGCGCAAATTTACGCCCGCGAAATTTAAAATGGACGAACAAGAAAACGATTCGGCGGCGGAAAACACTTTTGAAAACGATTCAATTGCCGAAAAAAAATCGGAACATGAAAATTTGGACGAACAAATTTCGCCGTCATTGCAAAATGTTCAGGTCGCTTTGCGTGTCGAAATCGCGGGCAGCCGGATCAGTCTGCGCGAGCTGCAAAATCTTCGCGCGGGACAGATCATCGCGCTCGGCGCGAGTCCGACCGATTTGGTGAGGCTTGTTACTGATAACAAGGAAGAACCCGTCGCAATCGGCGAACTCGTCGAAATCGAAGGACAGCTCGGCGTGCGTTTAACGAAGGTTTTTATTTGAATCGGTCGGAAATTTTAAGAATTATTGCCCACGAAACACACGAAAAGAACGAAAAAAATCTAAAAACTTTAACTTTCTTTTTCGTATTTTTCGTGTATTTCGTGGGCAAAATATAATATGGGCAATTCTTTAAGTTTTTTGTGGATGCTGTTGCAGACGATTTTTGCGCTCGCGCTGGTTATCGGGCTGGCATACCTGATTTTTCGCGTGATTTTGCCGCGTCTGGCGGTTAATTACGGCTCGAATAATATGGTGCGCGTCGTTGACCGCATCGGACTTGAAGCGCGCAAAAGCCTTTATGTCATCGAAGTTGCGGGTAAATGGATGCTCGTCGCATCTTCGGAAAGCGGCGTGCAGTTGATTGCCGAACTCGATGCCGCCGGCGCGAAACTTGCCGAAGAAGAAATCCTGAAAAATCGCCAATTGCCTGCCGACACGGCTTTCGGAAAATCATTTGCCGACAAACTTAACGAAGTGATCAAACGCAAACCGGGAGGGAAATAATGAAACGCCGAATCGGAATTCTGTTTTTCACTTTGGCTTTTATCGGAATTTTACCGCTCGTTAATTTCGCTCAGGAAGTTCCCGCCGCGCCCGCGGAAACGCCGAATCCGGTTGTTTTGGCAATTGTTGTCGGCGCACTGGTGATCGCGCCGTTCGGTTTGATAATGCTGACCTCGTTCGTCAAAATCGCGGTCGTGCTTTCGATTTTACGCAACGCGCTCGGAACGCAGCAAATTCCTTCAAATAATATAATTACCGGCATTTCGCTGATTTTGACGATTTTCATAATGTCGCCCGTCGCCGAAAAAATGTATTCGGAAGCGGGAACGATTCCGCAGACCGAAGCAATTTTTTCCGAAGTTTCGGTTAAAACTATTTTCGAAGCATCGCAGCGCGGAAAAGAGCCTCTGCGCCGGTTTCTGATCCGCTTCGCCGGCGAACGCCACCGCAAAATGTTTTTCGATCTCGCGCAGCAGATGGCGCAGAAGAACGGCACCGACCCGAACGAAATCAGGATCGAAGATTTTCGCGTCGTCATCCCAGCGTTCGTGACCAGCCAATTGACCGAAGCCTTTCAGATCGGCTTTATATTGTTCATTCCGTTTCTGATTATAGATATGGTCGTGGCGAACATTTTGCAGGCGATGGGAATGTTTATGCTTTCGCCGACCGCGATTTCTCTGCCGTTTAAATTGCTGCTTTTCGTACTGATAAACGGTTGGGAGTTGCTGATAAAAAATCTTGTTTTGGGCTATCTCTGACGATTCGTGTATTGCTGATTTCAGTTTTTGGATTTATTCAATCCGAAATCGGTGTTCCCGAATCCTAAATTGAATTATGGATATTTTTATACGTCTGGCGAACGAAGGTTTATGGCTGATTCTGATCTTATCCCTGCTGCCGCTTTTGGCGAGTTTGGTTGTCGGTTTGGTCGTCAGTCTTTTTCAGACTCTGACGCAGATTCAGGAACAGACTTTAACGTTCGTGCCGAAAATTATCGCCATAATTTTAGTGATTATGATTTCCGGCGGTTGGATGATGGACACTTTGCGCGAATTTGCCGTCCGGGTGTTTGATATGATGCTTCAAATCAGCGTGGCGCGATAATCATTAATCATTTGTCATTTATCATTGATCTTTTTCTTGCGGTAAATGATAAATGATAAATGATTAATGATTAGCGATGCAAGAATTTTTAAAACTTCTTGAAATTGTTCTGCAAACCTTTGAGGTCGGGCAAAATCCGCAGGCTTTTCTGGTGCTGTTCTTTTTATCGTTTGCGCGGTTTTTTTCCTTTATCTATATCGTGCCTTTTTTCGGCGGTTCGGCGGTTCCGCTGCGGGTTAAAGTCGCCGCCGCAACCGCGCTTGTCGTTATTACTTATCCGTCGCTGATTGCCGAGCTTCCGCCGGACGGCAGCCCGCTTCCGTTCGGCGCGGTCGGTTTTATCGGAATGCTGGCAAAAGAGGTTTTTGTCGGTTTCACGCTCGGGTTAGTCGCGGCAATGGTTTTTGAAGCCGCGCAGGTTGCGGGCGGAATCGCCGATTTTCAGCGCGGTTCGACGATGAGCGAGCTTTTCGCGCCGCAATTGGATGAAAGAGTTTCCGAACTCGGGCAATTCAAACTCCAACTCGCCGTCGTGATTTTTCTGACGACCGGCGCGCATCTTTTTTTTATCGCCGCGCTGGTGCGCAGTTTCGAAATCATTCCCGCGCTGAAATTTCCACTAATCGAAAGCGGCTGGACTCCGGCAGCGGAGTTTATGACGATGATTGCGGGCAGCGTTTTGAGTATTGGAATTCAGCTTGCCGTGCCGATTGTTATCACCTTGCTTTTGACGGATTTGTTTTTCGGGCTGATAAACCGCGCCGCGCCGCCGGTGAATGTGTTTTTTCTGAGTTTGCCCGTGAAAATGTGGCTCGGAATTCTGGCAGTCGCGCTGATGCTGCCGTTTTTGGTCGAACGTTTTCGCGTTTATTTCGATGAAGCCTTTCGCGCCTTTGAATTTATGATTCAGTATTTCGGGAAGATGTATCAGTAAATTCTTCGGGATTGATTGATGATTTTGGCGGAGATGTATGAATGATAATTTCGTATGATGCAGGAGTTATTGACTGGACAAACTGAAGGGTTTTCTCAATCCCGAAGAATGAACCTAGCTTATTCGACACATTAGATGCCGAAAAACAAAATTGTTTTTGTATTAAAAATTAATTCGATTCGGGGGTTATATTTTTAATTCGTCGTGTTATCTATTTAACAAGAAAATAACAAATTTTTCAAAACGCGAAATCAAATATTTTCCCAAAATCAAAATTACTTAAATTTTCAGGCGGCAGACATCAAAATCCTCGTCGGTTAAATGCTGATTTCAATATATTTGTGTGCCGGGCAAACCTTTTATACAGCCGATGCCGGAAGTCAATTTACTCATTCGGCTTTATTGCGGAAATATATGATTTCCAAAATACAAAAAGTGCTTATCCTGAGTTATCGGCGGAGTTTCAGAAAAGTTTCCCGATTTTTTTAAAAAAAACGAACTTTTTAATTTATGGGGATTTTGAAAGCCTGTCGGCTGTAAAAAGAAGCGCGTGTGCGCGGGTGAAACATTGTTCGAGAAGATTATTTGTGCGGATTTTTTCTCTTTTTCGGAGGGCGAACTTCAAATCCTTCATTGCGGCTTCGTAATTTTCGAGCCGCAGAAATACTTCGCCGCGATTGACGCGGCTCGGAATATCGTTCGGGTCGGCGGCAAGCGCGGCGTTAAGATGCGGTAAGGCTTTCGCCGGATTGTTTTCCCTGAGCCATAATGCACCGAGCGCGACATCGAAATAGGTGGTCGCCGGCGCGAGCGCGATCAAACCTTCAAAAATCGTGATTGCTTCGTGATTGCGACCTTGCTCCGCCAAAGCAAATCCGAGTTCGGTAACCAACCGGATTTCGTCCGCTATCCAACCCGCCGCCGCGCCGAGCGACACGCCGCCGTTTATCCATTCCTGCTCAAACTGCATCATTCCGATTTCAAAATTAACTCAAATTTTCGCCAAAGTCATCCCGCAAGGAAAAATTTTTGTTCGGAAACGCCGATTTTTATTGAGAAAAAATAAAAAGTGAAAGTTTTTGAGAAATTTTTTTCAAAAAACAGGAAACAATTCCGCAACCGCGCCGATAATATATCCAGACAAGTTAAAACGCACCTGTGGTCAAGCCGGTGGCAATTCCAATAAACAATCAAACAGATAATTGAAGGTAAATAGAAATATTCAGAATAGGAAAATTGTAAGGAAACCCGGCGAACGGTCTTTTTTGACAAAGTGCAAAACAACAGGCAACGGTTTTAATGCCCGGCAACGCGATCAAGAACACACACGATACAAAGATTAATATTATCAACAACGCTAAGGGTTAATGAAAGGGGGATGTTAACTTTTGGCGGCGGCGCAAGCCGCTGATAATGGAAACCGGAGGTGTTTGGATGAAAATCCGAATTCCTCCGGTTTTTATTTTAATAAATTCAGGAAAACTCGATTCTTCAGCGGTTTAAGGAAGAGTATTATTTCGGTTTTCATTTTCGTTGTATGCAGTTAAAAGTAAAGGAAAAAGGCATCAAATTTGATGCCTTTTTCTTTTATTAAATTTAGTACACCCGGCAGGATTCGAACCTGCGACCCTCTGTTTCGAAGTCTAAATTAAAAGTTTATTTTATTTCAGAATTTTTCACTTTCTTTGATTTTACTTAGCATTTTACAAAATCTATTTAATCTCATTTCATCTCATTTCGGCACACTTGGCACACAATAGGCACACAAGAAAAATCACCTTTTAGTTATAAAACACGGAAGTTTTTTTAACAAAAAGCAGTTATCGGCAAATTGACTAATGAAAGATTTAACAATTTAAGACTTTAGTTCGATAACGATAAAATGTAATCATTTTGAAAAAAAATCGGAAGAAGTTTTCCTTCTTCCGATTTTTTTTGTGAAAGCAATTGAAAATATAAATATTATCCTTCGTGATTATTAATCCTGAGTGGCGACGAAGAATAAATCTTGCGCGTCAGTCGAATGACTTCGGATAATGTTTACCGGCAAGAAACTATATTTCTTGGTAACTTGCGGAGTAACGGTATAGGTTTGTCCGAACGGCACGGATGGGAAACTGTAATAGCCGAAACTATTTGTTTGCACCCGAACCGGCGAGGGAAGTGCGCCGCCCGATAAGATAACCGTGATTCGCGGAATTCCGGCTCCGCGACTGTTGGTGATCAATCCGGCGATGACACCGCTCGTTGCCGGTTCAGCGTTGACCGTAAAGTTTGCATCGTTAATATCAAAGAAGATATTTCCGACGGCTTCGACTTTAATACGCGCCTGCAAAGTATCAATTGCGGGAACGGTAATAGATTCCGAACCGTCATTGGCGGTCGAAGCCGCTAAAACGGTCGGGAAAGTTTGTCCGCCGTCGGTCGAAAGCGAGATTTTCACATTGGCGGCATTGATGCCGTTTCCGGTTGTGCCGCTGACATCCCACGTAATATTTTTGGATTGACCGCCGAACCATGTTTGCGGCGCCGAATTTTGGGTTGTAACCTTGAAAGGCGTTGTCGTATTGACAACCGTCAGAACGGTTCCGGCATCGCTGATTCCGCCCTTACCGTCACGCACCGAAACCCGAAAATTCATCGTTCGGGCGGCAGAAGGCAAATCTTCGCCCGTAATACAGTTTGCCGCGCAGATCGAACCCGTCGCCGAAGTTCCGCTGAAAGTCACCGGCGCTTCGTTCGAGTTGTTCAGGATGTAAGACAAACTCGGAAAACTCCGTGTCGGGCTGGAGGTCGGCAGATATGAACGGAAACCGGGACGAAATACCAAACTAACATCGTCGTCATCGGTCGTCCCCGGATAATTGGAGTTTGACGCGCCCGAATCGTTTTGTTCCCAGTTATAGGTCAGCGGATCACTGTCCGCGTCGGTTGCGCTTGCGGTCAACGAAAACGGCGTGTTGAACGGAATTGTATAGTTGGACAGCGCGGAAATAACCGGCACGGCGTTTGTTCCGGTCACTGTGCCGCAAGTTCCGCCGGCGCCGCTGGTCAGGAAAGTGATTGATTCCGTCAGATTGTAAACGTGGAATATATCAATCGAATTGCGCTGAACATTGGCGACGCTGTTGCAGATGCCGGCATAGCCCATAATGGTAACCGCACTGCCGGGTTCTTTGCGGGCGGCGATCGGCGAACTGCCGCAATTGCTCGAAGCGTTGAAAGTGTGGTTCATCCCGAATTGGTGTCCGAGTTCGTGCGCGACATAATCAACGTCGAACGGATCGCCGGTCGGATTCGGCAAACCCGAAAGTCCGCGCGCCTTTGACGAACCGCAGACCGATGAAAGCTGTGCAACGCCGCCGTCGCCGGTTTCAAAAAGATGCGCGACATCATAATTGGCACTGCCGATCACCGAATCAACGTTGGTCTGATTCGAGTTCAGATCGGTTGAAGAGCCGTTATTATTGTAATTTGCCGGAACTTCGGGATTGACGATATAAGTCAGATTCGTGCCGGAAACCAGCGTGAAGCTGACCGCCAGTTCTTTACGGTAAACCCCGACGATTCGGTTGACGCTGATGACAACCTGATTCAAAGCGCGGGTTTGCGCTTGTTCATCGGTATCGCCCGTCTGACGGAAAAAGGTGGTGTATTCAAAGGTGGTTGCGACCGCCAAACGATAGGTGCGAAGCTGCGAACCGTGTGTAAATTCGGGAGCAAATTCAATTGATTTCATAAACGATTCGAGCGGAACTTTTTCCTGATTGAGAAGTTCATCCAAGCGGCAATGAAAATCTCTGACCGGATTTCCGAATTCGTGTTTGTTAAAAACAATATAATTAAGAGAATCGTTTGCTTGATACGGATCGATCGAATAAGTTCCTGCCGGGTCTAAAACATAGCCGTGAAAACCGCGATCAGTCCAGTCAAAACGCGCAGTGGCGGCAGGATCGTCAATTCCGTAACCCTGATATGTTTTCCAGTTCGGAAATTGAGCCGCGATCTGCGGGTCGAGAATCGGCGATTCTTCCAAGCGGAAGCGAACAAGTTTTCCGTCGGGTTTCGGGATGCTCAGAATTACCGAATTTTCTCTTGCTTCGCCGCTGAATTCCATCGGCGCGGAATAAAGAACTCTGGTCAGTTCATCCTGATTCAAACGAAAAGTGCGATACTTTTCGGGTTGAATATAACGCTGCCCGCGGGAGGAAATATTTTCCTCGGGGACAGCCTGCCAAATCGGGGTTTCTTCCAGTTTGAGCTTTTGCGCCGAAACATCTTGGGCGAGAAAAAAGCCGGTCGCCAGGACTAAAAATAGTGAAATACGGAACAATCTTGCCGTATGCAAAGCAAATGTTGTCATTTCTAGGTCTCCTTAAATTGTTTAATAACTATAGTTGAATTGTCTCGGGCAGAAAGAAAACGCGGCTGGTAACGATAGTTGACCGGCTAGATTTAATATTTTTCCAACCCCGAAAAATCGAATGATTGAAAAATATAATGCACTAAAAAAAATCAGAAGTCTATGAATATTTGGATTAAATCGCTTTTTTATGATTTTTGCCTGACATTTTCAAATGTTAAACTGATTTTTCTGTATATGACCGAAAACCCGTTAATTAAAAAGGATTCCACCATTACAAGAATCAGAGAACCTCTTGTCCCGACCAATGAGGAACTTTCGGTATTGAACACGACCGAAAAAATAGGCTTCAGATTAACGCATTTAATGAATCAGGGCGCGTGGAAACGCTTCTGGACATTTTGCCAGCGGCACATCGGTTCGCTCTGGATAAAAATCTGCACCTACAATTTGATGAATGTTTTCGGGATCGAAAATGTCGAAAATACGGATGTCGAAAAACCGCTTCTGCTGGTTGCCAATCATCGCTCGTTTTTTGATATGTACACGGTTTCATCGGTTCTTTTCCGCCAGACAAAGCGCCCGATGAATCTTTATTTTCCCGTTCGCGCCAAGTTTTTTTACACAAATCCGTTCGGCTGGTTCGTCAATCTGGTAATGGGTTGGTTTTCGATGTATCCGCCCTTTTTCCGCGAAGAAAAGGAAGCCGGAAAACGCGAATTTGACAAGTTCAGCCTGCGCCGGCTGGTTCAGCTTTCATCCGAAGGATTCGGCACGGTGATCGGTTTTCATCCCGAAGGAAAGCGCAATTTAAGCGAGAATCCATACGATTTTTTACCCGCGCAACCCGGTGTCGGCGCGGTCATCATCAAAGCTAAACCGCAGGTTGTTCCGGTATTTATCGCCGGTTTGGGAAACGATTTGCCAAAACAGGTTCTCGGAAACTGGACGGGCGGCGAAAAAGTCCGCATCTGGTTCGGCGAGCCGGTTGATTTAAGCCAATTCTATGAAAAAAGCGACCGTCTGCGGACGCACAAAGAAATCGCCGATTTTCTGATGACTAAAATCAAGGAACTCGGTGAACAAGACCGCGAAAAATTCGGAAAATGAATCGCATTCTTTTCAACCCGGTTTTGAAAACTTAAAATGTAATCTGATTAAATTTAAGGGAAACAGAACAGGTTGGAAGAAAATTCAAATACAACACCGCAAGCTAACAAACCTTTACTTGAAATGTCCTCAAAACGCCGCTGGGCGGTAACGATCGGCGTGATGACCGGAATGTTTATCGCCGCTCTGGAAGCGACGGTTGTCGGGACGGCGATGCCGACCGTGATTTCCAGTTTAGGCGGACTGAATCACTACAGCTGGGTTTTTTCGGCGTATCTCGTGACCTCGACCGTCACGGTTCCGGTTTGGGGAAAACTTTCGGATTTATACGGGCGGCGGTTGCTGTATCAAATCGGCATTGGCGTGTTTTTACTCGGAACTTTGCTTTCGGGGCTTTCGACCTCGATGACTCAGTTGATTATTTTTCGGGCGATTCAGGGACTCGGCGCGGGTGCGCTCGTGCCGCTCGGAATGACGATCATCGGCGATATTTTTACGCTCGAAGAACGCGCCCGGATGCAGGCTTATTTCAGCGGCGTGTGGGGACTTTCGAGCGTCATCGGTCCGGTGGTCGGCGGATTTATCACCGATCAGATTAACTGGCGCTGGGTTTTCTTTATCAATCTGCCGGTCGGAGTTCTCGCGGCGATTATCATCGGCGTTGCTTTGAAAGAACCGAAACTGACCGAAAAACCGAAAATTGATTATGCGGGCGCGGCGCTTTTGATGATCGCCATCAGTCTTTTAATGCTCGCGCTGGTCGAAGGCGGCGCTTCGATCCAGACGCTTTTGACGCTCGAAAATATTCTGTTAATCGGCGGGGCGATTATTTTGCTTGTACTTTTCTTCGTGGTTGAAAAACGCGCCTCCGACCCGATAATTCCGTTCGAGCTTTTCAAAAACCGCACGGTTTCCGTTTCGGTTGCCGCCGGATTTTTAGGCGGCGTGGCGATGTTCGGCGCGATTTCATTTATTCCGCTTTTTGCGCAGGGCGCGTTAGGCTCGACGGCGACCGAAGCCGGTTCGCTGCTGACACCTTTGATGCTCAGTTGGGTGACGATGTCGGTCGTCGGCGGAAGGCTTTTGCTCAAAGTCGGTTATCGAAGCATTACGATTATCGGATTCGTCGTTTTAACGATCGGTTTTGTTCTACTCGCAATGTTTGAACGCGACACGCCGCGTTTCTGGCTATATTTCGATCTGGTTTTGATCGGCGCGGGACTCGGATTAACGATGCTGACGCTTTTGATCGCCGTTCAGCAGGCGGTCGAACGCACGAAACTCGGCATTGCGACCTCTCTGAGTCAATTTACACGCGCCATTGGCGGCGCATTCGGCGTTGCCGTGATGGGCGCATTTTTGACGGCGGGATTGGCGGCGGAATTAAATGCCGCCGCCCAAAACGGCAATGCGGGTTTAACCGTCGAACAGGCACAAGTCTTTGCCGAAAACCCGAATGCATTGGTTGAACCGACCGCCAAATCGCAAATTTCGCCCGCCACGCTTGAAGTTTTACAAGAAGCGATGGCGGTTTCAATTCATCGCGTCTTTTGGGTTGGTGCGTTTTTGTCGGTCTTGGCGTTCGGCGTTGCGTTTTTGCTTCCGGTTCAACCGAAAAGAAAGGACGATAACGAAATTCACCTTTCAACTGATTGCGGCGAAAGAATGATTATGGCTGAGCAAACGACCATCAATAAACGAAATCAGCCCGAGGCTTAGAATAAAAAAAGCTAAAGTTTTTTAAGCAGTCAGACAGAAATAAACGAATCTCAATCTGTCGGCAATCAGTAGAGCGAGCGGTAGCGAGTCGGCTTCGCTGACAGACAATCGTTAATCAATCAGACTCGCTACCGCTCGCTCTACTGATGTTTTTTAGATTATGATAAATCTGTCCAACTACTTATCAAACCCGATCAGATTTGAAATCTGCGCCGCCGATTTTTTGACCATTTCGACGATTTTCGGCAAGTGCGATTCGTCCAGACGGATGATCGTGTCGGAAGTTCCGAGCGCGGCGACGATCTTTCCCTGTGCGTCAAAAATCGGCGAAGCGACACACCGCACACCCGCGCTGTTTTCTTCGTCGTCCACCGCAAAACCGAAATTCCGCACTTTTTCAAGTTCCTTCAAATATCTTTTTGAATTCGTGATGGTTTTCGTGGTTTTTTTCTCCATTCCGCGCATTTCCAAAATTGCTGAAACCTCCGTGTCGGTCATTTGTGAAACCAGAACTTTGCCGATGGCGGTGGAATGAACCGGCAGGCGATGTCCGATCCAAATATCCATTTTGATGAAGCTGTTCAGGTTCTCGACTTTTTCGACGTAAACCGCGCGTCCGTTGTCCAAAACCGCGAGATGCGTCGAAAGATTCGTCCGTTTGACGAAACTTTCCATAATCGGTTTGGAAACTTCGCGGATGTCCGTATGCGTCGCCGATTCGCGCGTCAAACCCATTAATTTCAAGCCCAGACGATATTTCCCCGAGTTGGTTTCACGTGTCAGATAACCGCGCTGTTCAAGAATCCGCAAAATATAACTTGCCGAGCTTTTCGGCAGTTTAAGGCGGCGGCTGATGTCGGAATTCGTCAAACCGCTCGTGCTGTGCGCGACGGTTTCGAGGATCGAAAGCGTTCGCTCGACCGTGTTTTTACTTTCAATCATTTTCTTAAGAAGTGCTTTGATTTATTGAAGTTTCTACAAAAAAAGTCTAACAAATTATTCATAAAATGTTCAAGTTCTGTTCGCTATTGTGAAAAAATGTTCAAAATTGTGAACAAAAGAGAGATTATTATTTACAAAATTTGATTAATATTTATAATCAGTTCGTATAACAGAACAAGAGTTCACAATATTGAACACTAAGGAGAATGAATTATGAACACGACAACCGAATTCGGCTTTGACGAGCGCATCAATCACGCGCCGTCCGATTACCAAATGCCGAAAGATTTTGCCGAATTTTTTCTGCCGTTTCACGCGGAATTTACGCCGCGTCAACAGGCTTTGGCGGCAAAAAGACGCGAGGTTTTGGAAAAGTCACATCGCGGAATTTTGCCGGATTTTTTGCGGGCGAGCGAAGCCAACGAGGCGAACTGGAAAATCGAGATTCCGAAATGGTGTGAAGACCAGCGCAACCAGATGACCGGACCGGCGGACGATGCCGAATTGGTGGTCAAAATGCTGAACTCGGGTGCGCCGGGTGTGATGATTGATTTGGAAGATTCGATGGCGAATGTTTGGGAAAACTTGCAAATCGGCTACAAAAATTCGCTTTCGGCACTGCGCGGCGAACTGAGTTATTACGACAAAAAGCGTGAAAGGGAAGTTTTGATTAACGAAAGCAAAACGGTTCTGCTGATTCGTGTGCGCGGTCTGCATCTGAATCAGGCGAATATTTTGCCGAACGAACTTGTTTCAGCATCTGTTTTTGATGTTGCGAACATTGCTTTTCGCGCTGATGCGGAAAAGCTCAAACATCCGCTGACGTTTTACATTCCGAAATCCGAATCGGCGGAAGAGGCTCTGTTTTGGCGTGATTTGTTTCAAACAATTGAAGATGCGAAGGGCTGGAAACGCGGTTTTATCAAATGTTTCGCGCTCGTCGAAGCGCATCCTTTGGCTTTTCGGATGGAAGAATTTCTATTTAACTTACGCGAACATATTTTGGGCTTAAATCTCGGTCGCTGGGATTATATGGCGAGTCTGATCCATTTTAATCTGGAGAATCCGGATTGGGTTTTGCCGGATCGGAACACTATTCCTTCGGATGTCGCCTTTTTCCAGAACCTGCGCGAATTGATGGTTGAGATTTGTCACAAACACGGCGCGCTGGCGATCGGCGGAATGACTGCACTGTTTCCGAACCGTGCCGATCAGGAATTAAACGAACGCGCATTAAAGGTTTTAGAAGCCGACAAAAATAACGAGGCGAGCGTCGGCATGGACGGCGCATGGACAGGACATCCAGACCAGAACGAAATCGCCGTCGCGCAGTTTCCCGTGCCAAATCAAAATTTTGTGCGGCGCGAAAACGCGGTTCGCAATCCTGATTTGCGACCGATTCCCGAAGCTGTCGGCAAGAAAACTCTTGAGGGAACGCGAGCCGCAATTCGCATTGTGATTCGCTACCGGCACGGAGTTTTGAGCGGAAAAGGGGCATCGCTGCTCGATGGTTTTATGGAAGACCTTGCGACCGACCGCATTTATCGTTTGATGATAACGCAGAGAGTTTTGCATCGTGACGCGATAAAAATCAACGATTCATTTGGCAGCGAAATCAAGCACACGCCGGAATTGATAACGAAACTATTCGATGAAGAACTAATAAAGATTTTGGACGAATTGCCGATTGATATTTCGGAAACTGAGCGCGAAAAATATCGCCAAGCAAGAATTATTAGCGAAGGAATGATTACGAAAGGTCAGCATGACCCGATTTGATTTTGGATTTTAGATTTTGGATTTTGGATTAATTTTAGGAGGAAAAACTATGACGAAAGATGAACAAATAAAAACTATAGAAAAAGATTGGGCGGAAAATCCGCGTTGGGAAGGAATTGAGCGACCGTATTCGGCGGAAGACGTTTTGCGTCTGCGCGGTTCGGTAAAAATCGAGTATACGCTGGCGAAACTCGGCGCGGAACGGCTTTGGGATTTGATGAAGACGACCGATTACGTCAATGCGCTCGGCGCGCTGACGGGCGGACAGGCAATTCAGCAGGTCCAAGCCGGTCTGCCGGCGATTTATTGCAGCGGTTGGCAAGTCGCGGCGGACGCGAACATTGCGGGACAAGTGTATCCTGACCAGAGCCTTTATCCCGCGAACAGCGTTCCTGAACTCGTCCGCCGCTTGAATAACGCCTTTCGGCGCACAGATGAAATATACACCGCCGAAGGAAAAAATGGAATCTACTGGTATGCGCCGATCGTCGCCGATGCCGAAGCCGGTTTCGGCGGAAACCTGAACGCCTTTGAATTGATGAAATCAATGATCGAAGCGGGCGCGTCGGGCGTGCATTTCGAAGACCAATTATCATCCGCGAAAAAATGCGGACATCTCGGCGGCAAAGTTCTCGTGCCGACGCAGGAAGCGATTCAAAAATTGGTCGCGGCGCGGCTCGCGGCGGACGTTTGCGGAACGCCGACGGTTTTGATCGCGCGAACCGATGCGAACGCGGCGAATCTTTTAACGTCGGATGTTGACGAAAACGATAAACCGTTTACGACGGGCGAACGGACGATCGAAGGATTTTTCACCGTTAAAAACGGAATCGAACAGGCGATCTCGCGCGGGCTTGCTTACGCGCCGTATGCCGATTTGATCTGGTGCGAAACATCGAAGCCGGATTTGGAAGAAGCGCGGCAGTTTGCCGAAGCGATTCACGCCAAATATCCGGGCAAAATGCTTGCTTATAACTGTTCTCCCTCGTTTAACTGGAAGAAAAAACTCGATGATGAAACGATTGCAAAATTTCAGACGGAACTCGGCGCGATGGGTTACAAATTTCAATTTATTACTCTGGCTGGTTTCCATTCGGTTAATTT